>CBIHMP010000001.1:0-53959 GCA_966211015.1 uncultured Luteolibacter sp.
CAAGAAAGGCCCGGGCCGTGCCGCCGTCATCGCTCCGGAACAACGCCACGAAGAACGACGGGGGCCTCACCGAATGGTGCCGGGAAACGGCGGTTTCGCTGGGCCTGCCCGAGCTCGCGCGGAAGGTCCGGGTCGGCTGGAATTCGCGGATGCAAACGACCGCCGGTCGGGCGTGGTGGCCGGACCGGCTGATCGAGCTGAATCCGAAATTGAAGGAGCTGCCGCCGGAGGAAATGTGGCGCACCCTGCGCCATGAACTCGCCCACCTCGTCGCCTACGAGCGCGCGGGAAGGCGGCGGATCGAGGTCCACGGCGGAGAATGGCGGGCTGCCTGTGCCGAGCTGGGCATCCCGAACGAGCAGCCCTTCCACAATCTCCCGTTCAAGCGGAAACGCATGAAGCGGAATTTCGCCTACGTGTGCCCGCAGTGTTTTAGCGCGATCCGGCGGGTAAAAAAAATCAACCGGATGGTGGCCTGCTATGCGTGCTGTCGGAAGTACAGCGGCGGCTTGTTCGACGCGCGTTTCCGGCTGCTGGAGCAGAAGCTCTAGCGTGCGTTCCCGATCGCCTCCAGACGGCGGTGGGTCCATTCCGCCTCGGCCTCGAAGCCGTTCTCCTGATGGAAACGGAGGGTTTCGCCGTAGCGCTTCACGGGGTCGAAACGGATCGCGTGCCGCAGCTTCCGGAGGCAGACGGGGCAGAGTTCCATCGGGGTCTCGTCGGCTTCCTCCAGATGGTTGGCGCCGTTCATGTTGCACTCGTAGTGGATGCAGTGGCGGATGCCGAACATGTGGCCCATTTCGTGGGTCAGGATCTTCGCGGCCCGGCGCAGCACGAGCTTTCCTGTGTCCCCGGCCATCCCGGCCACCGGCCGATAGCGGGCGAAGCTGAAGACACCGACGCGATTCCGGGTGGAGGCTTGGCCGAAGACGAAGTTCCACGATTCGTCCGGATACAGATCGGTCATCGTCACGGCGATCATCGCGTAGGCGTCCGGCGGAAGGAGGCGGGGTAGCCATGCGAGGATGTCCGTGCTCTTCCACTGTTTGCGCCCGGCATTGTCCCGCTCCTTGGCAGGCACTTCCCGGCTTTGCAGCGCCGGGAGCAGCACCACCGGCATGGGATGGTAGTAGGCGGCGGTGTAGTTCTCCAGCAGCTTGAGATCAGGGCCGTCATCGTCCGCGAAGCCCCCGAGAGGCAGGATGTAGAGTTTCTTCCGCACCTGGTTCGGCAGATTGGGACGAGAGGCGACATACCGGGCATAGGTCTGCCCCGGTTCAGGATGGGAGGCCAGCCAGTCGAAATTCCCCGGGGGCTTCTTGGGCACGAACTCCCCCCGGTCGCTGAAGGCGCGCCGGAGCCGGGCATCGAGACCATGGAGCGATCCTGCCGCTGCCGTCCGGGCTTCTTTTTCCGGTGGCTCGAATGCCGCGAGCGCGGCACCGCAGGCGGCGAGCGCCAGGAAGAAGGGCAACCGGAAGATGCCTCGGATACTCATGCAGCCATGAAGGACAATTTACTCCTTCGAGCCAAGCGTTTCGGTCTTCTGGAACCGGCGGCTATTTCTTCCTTCCCCGGCCGCCCTTCGGGTAGGCCACCTTTTGCCGCGGGGCGGAGGCGGCGGGCGTACCGTCCTTCAGCGCCGCGATTTGATCGCGAAGGTGGGCGGCGCGCTCGAATTCCAGCTTGGCGGAGGCTTCCAGCATCTCCTTCTCCAGTTCTGCGAGCACCCGGACTTTGTCATAGGTGGCCTCGTCATCGGAGACCAGGGAGCGGTTCAGCTTATCGGCGGTCTCCCGTTGGCTCGAGTAAAGCTGCAGGCTCTCCTGGACCGCACGCTTCACACCCTGCGGCGTGATGCCGTGGGCCTCATTATGCTCCATCTGCCGGCTGCGGCGGTATTCCGTCACGTCGATGAGGCGTTGGATGGAATCGGTGACCTGATCACAAAAGAGCACGCACTGGCCGTTGATGTGGCGGGCGGCCCGGCCGGCGGTTTGGATCAGGCTGGTTTCGTTACGCAGGAAGCCTTCCTTATCGGCGTCCAGGATGCAGACGAGCGACACTTCCGGGAGATCAAGCCCCTCGCGCAGGAGATTGATGCCGACCAGGATGTCGAAGGCGGCGGCGCGGAGCTGACGGAGGATTTCCACCCGCTCGACGGTGTCGATGTCCGCGTGGATGTAGCGTACCTTCAGGCCGGTGCCCTGGAGGTATTCCGAAAGGTCTTCCGCCGTCTTCTTCGTGAGGGTCGTCACGAGCACGCGCTCGCCGCGTTCGACGCGCTGGCGGCACAGCTCGATGGTCTCGTCGATCTGGTGCTTGAGGGGGCGCAGGATCAAGGTGGGATCGAGCAGCCCCGTGGGGCGGATAATCTGCTCCACCACCAATGGCTTGCCCGGTTTTCCAGGATCGAAGGCTTCGACAGGCTCGGCGCTCCCACTCGGGATGATGCGGAGCTTCTTCAGGTCGATGTGCGTGAAGCCACGGTCGTCGCCGCGGCCCTTTACCGGGATGTAGCGTTTGTTTTCCGGCCGCGAGTTGACGATCTCGAACGGCCCCGGGGTCGCGGAGACGTAGAGCCGCTGCCTCGTCATCTGCATGAACTCGTCGAAGCGCAGCGGCCGGTTGTCCAGCGCGCTCGGCAGGCGGAAACCGTGGTCCACGAGCACCGTCTTGCGGCTTTTGTCGCCCTCGTACATCCCGCCCACCTGCGGGATCGTCACGTGGCTTTCGTCCATCATCAGCAAGTAGTCCTTCGGGAAGAAATCCAGAAGCGTATGCGGACGCGAACCCGGCGGACGGCCCGTCAAGTGCCGGGAGTAGTTCTCGATCCCTTGGCAGAAGCCCATCTCCTGCATCATCTCGATGTCGTAATCGGTCCGCATGCGGAGCCGCTGGGCTTCGATCAGCTTGCCCTCCTTTTCAAACCACGCCACGCGTTCTTCCGCCTCCTTGCGGATCTCGACGATCGCGCGCTTCATCTTGTCGCCCGGTGTGACGAATTGCTTGGCAGGGAAAAAGGTGTGCTTGTCCAGCCGGTCGATGGCGGCACCCGTCAAGGTATCGATGGTCGTGATGCGGTCGATCTCGTCGCCGAAGAATTCCACGCGCACCGCCGTCTCGTCGAGGTAGGCGGGATGCACTTCGACGACGTCGCCGCGGACCCGGAATTTCCCGCGGCCGAAGGCGATGTCATTGCGCTCGAAGAGGATGGAGACGAGCGATTGGAGGAGGTCGTCGCGGCGGATCTGCTGCCCGATCCAAACGGGCACCATCATGCCCTCGTAGTCCTCCGGCGAGCCCAAGCCGTAGATGCAGGAGACGGAGGCGATGACGATCGTGTCCTCCCGCGTCAGCAGGGAGCCCATGGTCGAGAGGCGCAGGCGTTCGATCTCGTCGTTGATCGAAGAATCTTTCTCGATGTAGGTATCGGTCCGGGGAATGTAGGCCTCGGGCTGGTAGTAGTCGAAATAGGAGACGAAGTACTCGACCGCGTTGTGCGGGAAGAAGTTCTTGAATTCCGAGTAGAGCTGCGCCGCCAGGGTTTTGTTGTGGCTCATGATCAGCGTCGGTTTCCCGATCTGCTCGATGATGTTCGCCATCGTGAACGTTTTCCCCGAACCCGTGACGCCGAGCAGGGTCTGGTGGGTATTTCCCGCCCGGATGGACTTCACCAGCTTGGCGATCGCCTGAGCTTGATCGCCCTCGGGCGCATAGTCGCTGGTTAGTTTGAATGGCATCCGGCCCCTGTGTAAGCCCGGATGAGCCGGCTCGCAAGGGCTGCCCTCAGGTCCGCTTGCTGCGCACCGCCATCACCTGCGCCACTCCCTGATCCGCCTCCAGTTTCCCATACTCCGGCGAGCCTGCCGGATAGGCGGCGATTCTCCCGGCATGGTCGAAATGGAAGCCCCAGCCGTAGCGTTTTGGCAGGGCCGAGGTCCGCAGGCAGGGCAGCGGCTTGGACCGGATGCGAGCGAGGATTTCCCTTTTCGTTTCGCCGGTGGAAGCTTCCCGCCGGAGCTCTCCTTCCGCGATCAGCGCCTCGTGCGTGTAGTGATAAGGCTTTTCGCGCAGCAAATTCAGGTGGATCAGGTGCACCGGCACCTTGCCGCCGCGCACGGGCGGCTCGATTCCCGAGGTTTCCGGGCAATCGGAGGAAATCCGGATGAAGGTGTTGCGGAAGCCGGTCATCGCGAGGCGCTACGTTTTTTCAATTGCTCCAGAATCCATGGTCGGATTCCGGCGAGATCCGGATCGCCGGTGGCCATGACGAGCATGGCTTCCGGGTCTTCCGCGAAGGATTGGTCGAGCAAGGTGCGGGCCTCCTCGCGGTTGCCCTGCACGCATGAATAGCAGGCGAGGTTGTAGAGAATCAGAGCGTGCTTCGGGTGGCCCTGAAGCGCGGAACGAAGGATGAGCTCCGCTTCGTCGATGGAGCCGGCCCGGCGCTGCGCATAGGCCGCCTGGATCCACCATGCCGGGTCCGCGGGCTCCTTTTCCAGCATCGGCAGGCAGATCTCCGCGGCAGCGGACCATTCCTGGAGGCGGAAAAGGGCGTCCACTCTCAAATGCAGGGTGAGGGAGGACTCGGCGTCATTGCCGCGCAATTCGTCGAGTTCGGCAAGGGCGTCCACGGGCATCCCGAGCTCGAGAAATCCGATGGCGCGCTGGCAGGCTGCGGTCGCTTCGTCGGTCACGGCCCGATCATCGGCGTGGAGGCTTTTCTTGGCAATCCGCCGCCCGCTCATGAGGAGAGAAACTCCAAGGCCCGGCGCTCCGACCAGTATTGCCCGCCCGTGGAGGAAAATCCCACGTGCCCGCCATCCGCCGGGACCTCCAGATGGAAGAGCTCGCTCGCCGCCGCTTCCTCGCGCGGGTAACATCCCGGCCCGAGGAAGGGATCGTTGGCGGCATTGACGAGGAGCGCGGGAATCTGGATCCGGCTCAAGAAGGGTCGCGAACTGCTGCGCGCCCAGTAGTCTTCCGCATCCCGGAAGCCGTGCAGCGGCGCGGTGAAGCGGTCATCGAACTGCTTGAAATTGCGAATGTCCGCGATGCCTTCGAGATCGATGTCGTCGGGGAAACGCGGCCTTTTCTCGACAAGCTTGTCGCGCAGGGAACGAAGAAAACGGGCCATGTAGAGACGGTTCGTCCTTGTGGAGAGGCGGACCGAAGAACAGGCGAGATCGCAGGGGACCGAAAAAGCCACCGCGCGGTGCAGCCTCGGCGAAATCTCCCGCTCGCCGAGGTACTTCAAGCTCATGTTTCCGCCGAGGCTAAAGCCGACGAGGTCAATCTGCATCGCGGGATGCACCGCGAGGGCGTGGCTCACCACGTGATGCAGATCGCCGCTGGCCCCGCTATGGTAGAAGGGCAGGAGGCGATTTGACTCCCCGCTGCAGCCGCGGTAATTCCACGCCAGCACGTCCCAACCATTCTGGCGGAGGGTGCCAGCCATTCCTTGGATATAATGGGCTCCGGAGTCGGCCTCCAGCCCGTGGGAAAGGATGACGAGGCGATTGCGCCCCTGCGCGGCCCAGTCCAGATCGAGAAAATCACCGTCCGGAAGTTCCAGCCGTTCGCGTTGCCGGGTGATAAGGGGCACCTTCCGGAAGAGAGCCGGATAAATCGTCTGTAGGTGGCCTCCGCGGAGGTGGGCGGGAGCCCGGTAGCTGGAGGAAACGATCGGCACGGCGGGAAGCTAGGTCCGCCGCCGCCGCCCGGCAAGGGCGGGGCCTACGCAGGCGAGCTTGCTTCCCGGCGGAGTCCGCTTCATGGGTCTCCGATGTCATTCGTCCTTCATCCGCGCTTGGCGGCGGCCTGCTTCGATCTGGGCACGAAATACGGTTGCCGTGTCCTCCTGAAGGATAACGCGCTCTTTCCCTGGGTGATCGTGGTACCGGAGGTGGAGGAAGGCGTGGAAGACCTCCATCAGCTTGATCCCGATCGGTGGGGTGACGTGATGGTGGTGATCCGGTCACTTTCCTGCTTCGTTTCCGAGCATTTCAGACCGGACAAGCTGAACGTCGCCTGCATTGGCAATCAGGTGCGTCAGATGCACATCCACATCGTCGGCCGCTCGCCGGGAGATCCTGCGTGGCCCGGCGTGGTGTGGGCGTTCGAAGGAAAGCAGCCTTATACGCCGGAAGCCGCCGAGGCGATCCGCAAGGCGGCGGCGAAGTGGTTGGAGGGGAAATAGCGGCCGTCTATTTGCCGGCGATTGCCAGGGGTGTCGCGTCCCCCGCGCGTAGCATGGCATTCGGGCTGACGATGATCCGACTGTCGGGCTTCAAAGCGGCGGAGGTGAGCTCGATCTGGGGGCCAAGATTCCGGCCGGGGAGGACGTCGATGAAGGCCACCTTCCCGTCTTCCACCAAGGTGAGCTTCTCCTTTGCGGGGCCATCATGACGCGAGGCCCGCGGCTTGTCCCCGGCCATCCTGGTTCGAAACGATGAGGGAACGGAATGGAGGCCGAGGAGTCTCAAAGTCGCTCACCGGTCTTTTAGTTTGAAACATGCCGATCCGGGAAATGAATGTGCATTGTTGCCCGTAGAGGCAGCCACTCGTTTAAAAAACCACCATGAAATCCATCACATTGCTTCTTCCGCTCCTCTCCGTTTCGGCCATCGCCGATCCGCTCCCGCTTTTCAATGGGAAAGATCTTGCCGGCTGGACTGCCGACGTGCCTGAAGCCGACAAGAAGCCGGACCTTCAACCGAGCTTCGTGGTGCGCGATGGCAAGCTGGTCTCGCTTGGCAAGCCGCTCGGGCATCTGGTCACCAAGAAGGAATATTCCGACTACAAGCTGACGGTGGAGTACCGCTTTCCCGGAAAGGCGGGGAACTGCGGCGTGCTCGTCCACAGCTCAACTCCGCGGGAACTTTACGGGATGTTCCCGAAATCCATCGAAGTGCAGATGCAATCCGGCCAAGCCGGCGACTTCTGGTGCATCGGCGAGAACATCGAAGTGCCGGATATGGAGAAGCGGCGTCCGCGCAAGGAGGGCCAGAAATTCGGCGGCGGTGCCGATGATGCGCGCAACATTAAGAACCTGACCGACGACTCCGAAAAGCCGCTGGGCGAATGGAACACGATGGTCATCGAATGCAAAGGCGACGAGGTGAAGGTGTGGGTCAACGGGGACGAGGTGAACCACGGCACCAAATCGACTGCGAAGAAGGGCAAGATCGCCCTTCAGGCCGAAGGCACGGAAGTCGAGTTCCGGAAGGTGGAGCTCGAGCCGCTCAAGTGAACGCGGTGGGGAGAGAGCTCGAGCTCGAGCTCTCTTCCCCCCCAACGGTGCCTACTTCCCGATTTCGATCGCGGTAGCGTTCACGACAAGAGCGTCCGCCGTCGATCCCTCGGCGACCTTGCCGGTGACGGTGATCTCCGCGAGGTTGGCAAGCCCCCCTGCACCTTCGATGTCCTCTTTCAGCACGCGCCCGTCTTCCCCGACGATCTGGATGGTAGCGGTGCCCTGTTTCTTTTCCTCGGAGGTCTCACAGCAGGTGTCCCACGGGGTTTCGCAATTGTCACCGGGCATCTCGTTGCAGGGGGTTAGCAGCTCGGGATCTCCCAAGATGAACGCCGCCCGCCCGGCCACGAAGGGCGAGGCGCTTCCCATAATTTTGCCGGAGAGGGTGATCTCGTCACCCGCCTTTGCGGTCGAGCGTACGGCATGGATCGCCTGGGGCGGGCCGGCCGGGGCTTTCGCAAGCACCGCAGAGAGCTGCGGGCCGGGTACGGGCGCAGCGGTGCTACGGGTCGCGGCGGCTTCCTCCTTTTTGCAGGAAGCGAGCAGGCAAATGGCGGCTAGTATAAGGGTCGGTTTCATGGATGGAGTTAATGGTGGTTTCAAGAGGAACGGAGAGCGGCGGGGAGGGGGGGCTTCAAGCAGCGGATTGCGGGCGGCAGGGCGCCGATCAGCCCGAGCAGGAGGCCGGTGAGGATGCCGGTGATGGCCACTTCCGGCCCGATCTCCAGCGTGAAGGCTCCGATGGAGAAGGGAATCGTGCGGCCGTCGAGGGCGAGTACCGCGATCAGCGAGGCAAGCAAGGTGCCGGTGAGGCAGGCCAAGGTGCTTTCCTGCACCAGGCTGGCGAGCAGGGAGGTGCGGCCGAAGCCGATCGCCTGGAGCGTCGCCATTTCGCGAACGCGGGAGGCAAATGCCGCATAGAGCGTGTTCAGCCCGCCGAAGAGAGCTCCCGCGGCGATCAATCCCGCGGTGATCCACGTCATTGCCCGCAGCGGCCGGAAGAATGCGCTCAAGCGCGCATAGTAGTCGCTCTCGCGAAGGGCGCTGAGCTCGAGGTCGAGGCGCTGCTTCGCGAAAAGATCCGCTTCCGAAAAATCGTCCGGGTTGTCGAGGCGGAGCACGACGCAAGAAACCGTCTCGCGTTTCGCGAGCACGCGGAGATCGCCGAGGGTGGTCCAGATTTCCGACTCCAGTACCGTGCCCGGGGCGGCAAAGGTGCCGGAGATCGTCAGCTCCTGGCCATCCAGAATGACCTTCTCTCCGGGGCTCAGATCGTTCTCGGCTACCCCGAGCTTGCGCCAAGCAAGCCGCCCCGCCATCACCTGCCCGGCCGCGGGGAAGCTGCCGGCGGTGATTCTCACCTCGGGATGCACCCGCAATGCTTGCGGCGTCACACCCCGGAGCATCGCCTGGACCCTGCGCCCGCCGGGTAGTTCGAGGAAGTTCATGTAGTGGATCTCGTTCGAGACGGCGCGGACTCCCAGCGATTCGGCGATGCCGGGTACGGCCGCCTCGGCGATGCCCGCCGTGCTTTCCGGAACTTCGCTGCGCTGGATGCTTTCTTCCGAACCGGCACCGACGAGGATCACGTTGTGGGGCGAGCCGGAGGCCGAGAGCACCCGCTTCATGCCGGCGTTGATCGCCACGGCGGCCATCACCAGCAGCACCACCAAGGCGCTGCCGCCGATGGTCTGCAGCAGGCGGGTCTTCGAACGGAAAAGATTCCGCACGGCGTAGGCGAAGGGAAGCATTTCAGTTCCTGAGGTTCTTTACAATTGGCTGGGAGATGGCCTGAAAGGCCGGCCACAGCGAGGCCACGATCCCGAGAGCCAGCGCTCCTAGAATGCCTGTCAAAATGACGGAGGCGTCCGGTTGAATGGCGAGCGTCTGGCCTTCGTTGCCCATGGTGAAACTCTGCCAGCGGAGAAACGCGGCGGACACGCCGACGCCCGCGATGCCGCCGAGCAGGCCGAGCATCCCGCCCTCGCCGACGACCAGGCACCCGATGGCGCGGCCCGGATAGCCGAGCGTGCGCAGCACCGCATTTTCCCTCACCCGCCCGCGGACTACCAGCAGCAGGGCATTTGCGACCAGCGCGGTCACCGCGAGCACGGCCCCGAAGCCAAGCCAGCGGGTGAAGCCGATGATCTGGATGAGTTCCGACGCCGTTTCCGCGAAGAACGCTTTCTCCGGCCTCGTGTCCGTGGGTTGCTGGTCGGAGTGGAAGCGCTCGTCGATCGCCCTTGCGACCGGTGCCAGATCCTTCGAGGAGTTCACCCGCACGTTGAATTGCGTCACCACGCCCAGCCCGGCCTTCGAGGCCTGCTGGAGGAAGGGGAGCTTCACGTAGGCGACGTTGTTGTCCTGGACGAAAGGCGAACGCAGGATGCCAGCGACGGTAACGGTCACGCCCGCGCCGTCGAAGCGGTCGCCCGGCTTGAGGCCGCGGCGACGCGCGAAGACTTCCCCCAGCAGGGCTCCGTCGCCCTGTTTCATCCAGTCGGACATGCTGCCCTCGATGACCTGGATCTCCGGCGCGAACTTGGCGAGCTGGTCGTCCGGGACGCCGCGGAAGGTGATGACGTCGAGCGAGGCCCCGCAGTTGTTCACCACGATCTGCACCGGGATCACCTCGCGCACGCCTTCGATCCGCCGGATCTCATCGGCATAGTGCTCGGGCAGGCGGCTGGCCGAGGGGCAGAAGCGGTTCTGGCGATAGACCACCAGCGTGGTATCCGTGGCGGTCTCCTCCGTGGCTTTCGCGAGCGAGCGCTGGAGGGTTTCCACGGCGGTAAAAAGGAACATCCCGGAGGCGACTCCCAGCACCGTGAGGAGCGACCTGACCCGGTGCCGGACGAGCTGGGTCCACGAGAGACGCAGTAGCTTGAGCAGCCGGTTCATGACGGAAGCAGTTGACCTTTTTCGAGGTGAAGCGTCCGGTCGGCCGCGGCCGCGGCGCGCGGATCATGGGTGACCATCACGATGGTTTTTCCGTGCGTCCGCGAGAGCTGCTGGAGCAAATCCAGGATCTTCACCGCCGAATCACGGTCCAGATCACCGGTCGGTTCGTCGGCGACGAGCAAGGCGGGGTTCGCGACAAGTGCCCGCGCGATCGCGACACGCTGCTCCTGGCCGCCCGAAAGCTCGGATGGCGTATGATGCATCCGGTCCCCAAGCCCCACGAGAGCGAGCGCCGACTCCACCCGGCCGTGCCGTTCCTTCTTCGACATCGACGAGAGCAGCAGCGGCAGCTCGACGTTTTCAAACGCCGTGAGAACCGGCACCAGGTGGTAGAGCTGGAAAATGTATCCCACGTTCGCGGCTCGCCATTTCGTGAGCTGGCGGCGGGAGAGCTTCGCGAGTTCCTCGCCCGCGATTACCAGCGAGCCTTCGGAGGGCGAATCGATGCCGGAGAGCAGATTCAGCAGCGTCGTCTTCCCGGAGCCGGAGGGGCCCATCAACGCGAGGAATTCTCCCCGTGCCACATCCAGATCGAGCTTTTCCAGAGGCGTCACGACCGTGCTCCCCTTGCGGTAGCTCTTCGAGACTCCGCGGCATTGGATCATCGGTTCATTCATGGCTTCATCCGTGAGGGGTTGACTCGCTGGCCCTCTTTCAGGCCTTCGGGTGAGAGCACCACCTGTTCCCCCGGTCGCAGGCCTTCCGCGATGCGGACCCTGCCGTCCCGGGTTTCATCGCTAGCCCGGATCGCCCTCTTCGCGATCCGCTTTGATTCGGGATCGACTACCCATGCAAAGCCATCGGCCACGGCTTCTTGCGGAATCCACGTCGCGAGAGTTCCGTGGGCCGTTGCCGTTGCCCCGCCACCGAGAAACTCGACACGGCAAAGCATCTCCGGGCGCAATTGATCCACCGGATCCAGGATCCGGACCTTTGCCTGAAGGGTATTGCGCTGCAGATCGGCCTCTCCGGTGATGCGGGAAACTTCCCCTGTGAAAACCTTATCGGGCAAAAGGCTGCAACGGATCTTCGCCTTCTGCCCCGTGCCCAGCTTTGCCGCGTCGGCCAGCGGGACATCCACGCGTACCTGAAGCTTCGCGGGATCGTAGAGGATTGCGATGGTCGAGCTGTCCGGGTCCTCCATCAGCAGCATCTTTTTCTGGCCCGGTGCCGCCGCGAGCCGGAGCACGCGTCCGCTGATGGGAGCGGGGATCCGCGTGCGCTCGAGCGCCAGCTTAGCTTGGCGGACCGCCACCTCCGCGGTGGCGATGCCGTCCTGGCGCGCCTTTGTTTCCAGACGCACGCGCGCGATTTCCGCCTCCAGTTCGGAGGCTTCCGCCTGGGCGGAAAGGTGGAGCGAGCGCTCGCGCTCGTAGCGCAGCCGGGCCGAAACGATATCCGAGGCCGAGACAGCGGTCTTCAGGTTCTTAATGCGGGAGTAACGATCCTCCGCTTCCTCCTCCGAGGTCTTCGCGGCGGTGATGCGGGTGGCAGCTCCTTCCAGTTTCCTTTTGAGCGTCTCCACGGAGGCTTGATGGGCATCGCATTCGGAGATAAGGGCCGCGTGGGTCCGCTCGGCGGACGCAAGGGCCAGTTCCGCATCGGTGTCGATCAAAGTGGCCAGGATTTCTCCTTTCTCGACCGATTGGCCCTCCAGGACGTGCACTTGATCGACCACGCCGTCGATCAGGGCCGTGGCCTTGACCGGCAGCGGATCCGGCTCGATCCAGCCGCTCGCTTGGAAGAGCATTTCTCCGGCCGGTGCGGTCGCGGAGCCGTCCTCCGTTTCGCCGGCAGTGGCCAGGACCACGGCGGTTTGCACGTCGGTCGCCGGCAGCAGGCGGTCACGGAAGAGAGCGAGGAAGAGGACGGCGAAGCCCGCGCCGATGGTTAGCGGTATCAGCCAGGCGGGCATTCGGCGGACCGGAGCCGTGGTCGGCGCAGGGCGTGCCAGGGAATCAAGGGAAGGGTTCATCAAGGGAATCGGAGAAACTGTAACCTGCAAAACGAGCAGGATTTAGCCGCGCGGATGCACGGCCTCGGACGGCGGAAAAAGCCGCCGTCTTTACAGTCTCCAGATTCCGAGCACCGCTCTGCGGGCGGCGGGAGTATCGGGACCCCGGATCGGGGCGGATACCTCGTAGGCGGATTCAAATACCGCCTTATAGATCGGGGCGCTGAACATCGGCTCCGGCAGATCCATCACGATCGCCGGTGGCACTCCGTCCGGCGTGCCCGGTACGACCGCGTCCGGCAGCTCGTCGATGTCGAGGCAGCACGGGCTCTCCCGGTGCTCCTCGTTGCCGCATTCGGGGCAACACCCCGGCTTCTCCGGTGTCTGGTCGCGGCATTCGGAAATGCCGGGAATATGCACCTGGTGATCGAGCAGACAGAAGCGCACGGGCGAGCCCGCCAGCGGGATAATGATCCCGAGGCAGGCCAGTAAAAAGACTGCAATCGCCCGTCGCATCGCGTTATCAGTTGCACCCGTAAGAGGCACGGGTCAAGGGGATATTCCCCCTCGAGAAGTGCCCCAGGGGCTCCTCCCGCGATCAATGGTCGTGGCCGTGGTCGCCGTGGCTGTGATCGCAGGTGCAGGCGTACTCCTTGTGCTTGCAGGTCTCGCAATCGTTCATGTCCACGGTGAAGCGCTCGGTGACGGCTTTGGCGTCCGGGGAAGTCTTTACCTGAAGAATGATGGGGATCTTCTTGGTGTCAGGTAGCGCCTTGTCGGACAGCAGGGAGTCGCCCTCCTTCGCGAAAGCCAGCTTGGTGGGATTCGCGCGGTCTCCACCGGTGGCGGTGACCGTCTGCTCCTTCAGGGCGACCGGCTTGTTGTCCTCGCCCAGGAAGGTGATTTTCACCTTGCGCTCCGGTGTGACGAAGAACTCGAAGTGAGGATTTACGGTGGTGAAAATGCGGCCGCCGTTCGGGCCTGCGACCTTCTTCTCGTGAGCGTGGCCGTGCCCGTGCTCTTCCTTGGATTCCTTGGAGTGGTCGTGTTTTTCATCGGCGAAGGCGAGCGGGGCTCCGAAGAGGGCGAGCAGGATCAACAATTTCGGTTTCATGGTCATATCAGGTTATCGGTTTTGCTTTTGTTGGAACGGGAAAGGGACCGGGTTTATTCAGTGGGTTGCCGGAGCTTCGAGCTCGATCGCCTTCAGGGCGGCCTTCCGCCCGAAGAGCCGGAAGACGGCGGGCGTGATGGCGAAGTCGAGCAACGTGGAGGTGATCAGCCCACCCACGATGCAGACCGCGACGGGGCCGAGGATTTCCTTCCCCGGCTCCCCGGTGGCCATGACGAAGGGAATCAACGCGATGCCGGCGGAAAGCGCGGTCATCGTCACGGGAACCAGGCGTTCCAAGGTGCCGCGCTCGATCATGCGGTCGGTGAAGGATTCCCCTTCATGTTTCATCAGATGGAGGTAGTGGGAGATCATCATGATTCCGTTCCGGGCAGCTACCCCGCCTACCGCGATGAAGCCGACCAGCGTGGCGATGCTGATATTGCCGACCACCAACCAAGTGAGCACGAGACTCCCCATCAGGGCGAGCGGCAGGTTCAGGAGCACCTGAAAGGCGAGAATGATGCTCTTGAAGTACGACCAGAGCAACAGGACGATGATGCCGAGGATGACGCTGAAGAGCAGCGCGATCCGCTTCGCCGCGGCTTGCTCCGCCCTAAACTCGCCTTCATAGCTGATATAGACTCCCTCCGGCCGCTCGATTTCCGCCGCCACCTTTTCCTGAAGCTGCCGCACGAGTTCGCCAGCGTTTCGCCGGGTTGGCTTGATGGAGACGACGTAGCGCCGCTGGGTGTTCTCCCGATAAACGGCGCTGGGGCCTCGCGCCTCGCGGACGTCTGCGACGAGCCGGAGAGGCACCGTGATGCCGCTCTTCGTCTGGACCGGCAGGCTGCCGATCATCTCCGGATCGCTCCGCCAGTCGAGCGGCAGGCGGATGGAGAGGTCGATGGTCCGTTGATTCTCCCGCAGTTGGGCCACCGACTCGCCGCCGAGCAGCATCGAAAGGGCATCGTTTAGATCTCCCGGAGCGACCCCGTGAGCCAAGGCACGGTCGCGGTCCACCTCGATACGCAGTTGGGGAATCGGCGCCTGCTGGTCGAGCTTCGCGTCCTCCAGACCGGGAATCGTCTTAGCGATCGCTTGGATCCGGTTGCCGATCTTCGTGATCGTATCGAGATCGGAGCCGAAAACCTTCACGGCCACCGGGGCCGTGACTCCGCTGAGCAGGTGGCTGATGCGGTGCGAGAGCGGCCCGGAAAGCACGCTGAAGGAGCCCGGCACCGTCCGCACCCGTTGGCGGATATCTTCCAGGATCTCCTCGTTGCTGCGATTGCTCGCGCCTTTTTTGAAGTCGATGTCGAACTCCGCATTCGAGACGGGCACGATGTGATCGCTGCGCTCCGCCCGGCCGATGCGGCGGCCAATGTGATTGACCTCCGGCACCAGCCGGATCTGGTCTTCGATGGCGGCGGCGAGGTGCTCCATTTCTGCCAGGGAGGTGCCGGGAGCGGCACCCGTGGTGACGATCACGGTTTCTTCGTGGAAGGCCGGCAGGAAGTCCTTGCTCATCGCCGGGTAGAGCATGAGCGCGGCCGCCAACATCAGCGACACGGCCGCGAGGACGATCACCGGTTGCCGCAGGCTGATCCGCAGGAGAGTGCGCTTGAGCAGGAATTTCAGCCCGCGCACCAAGCGCCCGTCTTCATGCTCGCCCTCCTTGCTGCGGACCTTCAAGAGCAGCGAGCAGAGGACCGGGATCGCCGTGAGAGAGACGATGAAGGAAGCGATCATGCTGACGATGGTGGCAATCGCGATGGGGCCGAAGAGCCGCCCCTCCACGCCTGCAAGACCGAGCAGGGGAACGAACACCAGCACGATCAGCACCGTGGCATAGAGGATGGAATTACGGACCTCTCCCGACGCTTTGGCGATCACTTCCAGCCTCGGCTTGGGCTGCGGAAGACGGGCGTTTTCCTTCAGTCTCCGGAAGACGTTCTCCACGTCCACGATGGCGTCGTCCACCACCATGCCGATGGCAACGGCCAAGCCACCCAGGGTCATGCTGTTCACGCTCAGGTCGAACCACTTGAAGCTGATCAGCGTGATGGCGAAGCTCAGGGGCATCGCCATCAGGGTGATGAAGGTGGTGCGGAAATTCAGGAGGAACAGGAAGAGGACGAGCGTGACCATGATGGCCCCGTCGCGGATGGCTTCGGCGAGGTTGCCGATGGCGCGGTCGATAAAATCACGCTGGCGGAAGAGGATCGTGGCTTCCACGCCGGCGGGGAGGGAGGGTTTCAACTCCTCCACCGCCTTCTCGATCCGATCGGTGAGATCCACGGTATCGAAGCCCGGAGCCTTCGTGACGCTGATGATGACGCCGGGGCTGCCGTTGACACTGGCATCTCCCCGCTTCGGCTCGGTCCCCCATTCGACCTTGGCCACGTCGCCGATCGAGATCGGGCGATCCCGGACGACCTTGACGACGGTGCGCGCGATGTCTTCCAATTGCACGGTCATCGCCAGATTCCGCACCATGATCTCCTGCGAGCCGTGATCGATGAAGCCGCCGGTGGAGTTGCTGGCGGCGGCCTTCGTGGCATCCCGGAGTTCCTCCAGGGAAACACCATTGGCCTGCATGCGCCACGGGTCCGGCTGAACCTGCGCCTGCTTCACCCCGCCGCCCATATTGAGCACTTCGGCCACCCCGGGGATCGACTGAATGCGGCGGCGGACGGTCCAGTCGGCGAGCGACCGGACATCCATCGGCGCAACCTTTCCATCCGTACTGTGAACGCCGATCAGCAGGATCTCCCCCATCAGCGAGGCGACGGGGGTGAGATACGGCTGGGTGCCTTCGGGAAGGAACTCCCGCGCCCCTTGGAGCCTCTCCTGCACGAATTGGCGTGCCTGGTAGATATCCGTGCCCCATTCGAACTCGGCGAATACCAGCGATAGCGCGATGTCGGATGTGGTGCGGAGCCGGTTCAGTCCCGGCACGCCCATCAGCGAGTTTTCCACCGGCTGGGTGATCAGGGTTTCCACTTCCTCCGGAGCGAGGCCGGGGGCTTCGATGAGGATCGTGACAGTCGGCTTGGTGAGGTCCGGAAGAACCTCCACCGGCAGTTCCTGGGATGACTTGAATCCCAGGACCAGCACCAGAACGGCCAGTCCCAGAATGATGGCGCGATTGCCGAGCGACCACCGGATAAGCGTGTTAAGCATGGGATCAGGTGGGGTCGGTGGTTTCCCTTGCAGCTTGCCGTTTGGTCAGGGAGCTGACCGCCAGCAGCACCGCGAGGATGGCGGTGGCGGCCATGAAAAAGCGCTCGCGCCATGCGGGGGCGGCTTTCGCCTCGTCGTGACCGTGGCCTTCCCCGGAAGGTGTTCCGGCAGCCTTCTGCTCGGGAGTCTTCTCGGATCCGTCTTCATTGTGCTCGTGGCCGTGGGCCGCATCGAGCGCCTCCTTCAGCGAGATCCCTCCGCCTCCGCCGGCAAAGCCGAGGGAATAGGAGCCGCGGGTGACCACTTCATCACCGGGAAAAAGCCCGCCGAGGATTTCCACCTTGTCCCCGCTGGTCTTGCCCGTCCGGACCGGGGTGCGCACGAAGGCATTCTTCAGGTCGAAATCCCTGATGAAGACGTGGCGGCTGGCTGGATCGCCCTGCAGGGACTCGCGCGGCACGCTGAGGACGTTCTCCCGTTGCGAGAGCACGATCTCGAATTCCGTCCGCATGCCCGGCCGCAGCCGCAGGTCTTGGTTCGGCACGGTAAAGATGGCATCGATGGTCCCGCTTTCCCGGTCGGCGGAGGTGCCGAAGCGGAGCAAGCCCCCCTCCAACACCTCGTCTCCGAATGCCGCCACGCGGATACGCGCCTTGCTGCCGGGTTTCAATTTTCCCGCCTCGTGTTCGGGGACACGCGCCACCGCCCACACCTCGCTGAGGTCGGAAATGTCGAGCAGCTCCTTTTCCGGCTCCACCGGCTCGCCGACGTGGACGTGGGATTCCACGATCACGCCGTCGATGGGAGACTTCAGTTCGATCACCGGCGGCGGGTCCCCCGGCTGCCGGCTTTCGACCCGGACCAAGGTCTTGCCCGCCTCCACGATGTCTCCGGGATAGGCTTCGATGTTCGCGATGCGGCCGGAGATGCGGCTGCTCAGCACCGCGTGGCGGCTGGGGACTTCCTCAATGCGCCCGAGGGCGAAGACCGTCTCCTCGAAGCCGGACTCGGCCACGTCCACCGTCTCGATGCCGAGGTTCTTCACCCCGGTCTCGTCGAGGACGATCGTATTCGCGGCGCGTACCGGATCGATGGCGTCTTGCCCGCGGAGGGGCAGGAGGAATAGACAGGCGAGCGAGGAAGCCCGCAGGAAATTGCTTTGAAATGAGAACATGGGAAAGGGAGTCAGGGGTTGCCGGTTGCGGCCTCGTAGCGGACGCGGGCGAGGTGGAATTCGCGCAGGGCATCGAGCCGTGCCGCACGCAGTTCGAGCGACTGCTCGCGGGCCCGGAGCACGGCTTGTAGCTCGCCTTGGCCATCGCGCCACGCCGTCTCCGTCCGGGCGGTCTGCTCGGTGGCGAGCGGGAGCAGCTTGCCGTCGAGCTCGCCGATCATCGCCGCCCACTGCTCCATTTCGGCACGGGCTGTCGCCGCTTGATGGCGGATGTTATCGGCGAGTGCGACGGCCTCCTTGTCCTTCCGCTCGCTCCGTGCGATCGCTTCGTCGATGGCTCCTTCGTTCTTGTTCCAGAAGGGCAGGGGGAGCTTGAAGCGGATGCCTACGATCGCCTCCGTATCGAGACCCTCGGGAGCGTCTTCGCTTCGTTCCGCAGCGGCGAAAACACCCGCCTCCACGTCTTCACGGCGTTTCGATTGCTCCACCGCGATCTCGCCCCCGGCGGCTTGCGCCTCCAGCCGGGCGGCGTCCAGATCCGGGCGCCGGATCGTCTTTCCTCCGGGTGGTAGCGCCACCTCTCCGAGGGTGCCGGAGAGATGCAGGTTGGCCGCTGGCGGGAGACCCAGCAGCGGTTTCAGTTCACCGGTCGCGGCGGCTTCCTCGGCATCCAGCTTGCGGGCCTCCGTCGCCATCCGCGCCGCCTCCAGACGGGCCTGTCCGGCATCGAGAGGAGAACCCTCGCCTTTTTCCACGGCGGCGGAAATGAAGTCCGCCAGCTTGCCGGAAAGGGCCTCCTGCTCCCGCAGCAATTCTCTTCTGCTGCGGATCGCCAGCACCCGGACGAAAGCGTCCCGCGCCTCTGCGACGAGCCTTCTCTCTACATCCCGGACCTCCGCTTCCGCGGCTTCCACCGCAGCCAGCGAAACGTGCTTTTCAAGCTGCAAGCGCTTGGTCACGGGGAAGCTCTGCGAGATGCCGATCTCGATCCGCCCCTCGCGAAAGCGCGAGTCGTGTTCGAATCCGGTTTCGAGCCGGGGGTTGGAGGGCCGCCCGGCCTGCTTCATCCGCCCCAGCGCCTCGCGGATGCGGAGGCGTGCGGCGGCCAGATCGGGATTCGAGGCCCGGACCCTGCCGGGCAAAGTGGCATAGCTGAGGACTTCGGCACCCTCGGCCGAAAGCTGGAGCGGGGCGAGTAAGAGCAAACCCGCAAGGAGACGTGGAAACATGATCGTCGGAAAATGGAGGGCCTTCTCGCTTAGACGCGGAAGGGCCCGGATCATCGGGAAATCAGCCCGGAGGCCGGTGGATCGGGGCAACCGCCGCGAAGGGAAAAATCGCGGGGAAGACGGCGGGCCGCAAAACGGCAGGCCGGAACATCGTTCAAGCGATGCTCAGATCAAAGGGGGCTTGTCCAAGGCGAAGACCGGCTCATCCGGCGGCCGTACCGCGGACCAAGTTACGTTCACCCAAGAACCTCCCGGTGCCACCGGTCCGTGGACCTGGACGTCGGCATTTGCCAAGGGTGCCGGGTGGCAGCACGCATGCGTGTGGTGTTCCTGGGTCGAGGGCGGGCAGTCCGGTGTCGGCCCGGGATCCTCCTCCGGAGAGTCATGGTGCGAATGGCCGCAACATTCGGATGCGTCGTCGCCGTGCCCGTGGCTGTGGTCCAGTGCGAGCACGCGGCCGCAGAGCCCGGCAATCACGCCGAACATCAGGAGCCATGTGAACAAGCCGCGCACGATGCCCAACAAACGCGCCACGCCGGGTCCTGCAAGCCGAATCTCGCGGGAATGGGCTTCCCTCCCGCCGCTTCCTTGAGAAAAATCGCCCCAGATGCCTGTCGCGGAATCCCAAAAAGAGCTGCGCTTCACCCGCGCCGGACAGGCTGTCGGCTTCTGGATGGCGGCGGCTGTCTGCATCATGGCGGCGCTCGTGTTTTTCCTGCTGGCTCCGCATCGGGCGGAGAATCCCGGCTTGCCGCATCCGGCCTGGGGCTTGGTTCCTTTGGCGCTCGCCGCCGTCTCGGTCCGGATCGCCTGGCGCTGCACGAAGCACGCGTATATCCTCCTCAGCCCCATCGGGGTGGAGATTTTCCCGTTTTTCCGGCCCGAATCGGGCATGCAGGTCATTCCGTGGGGTCAAATCGTCTCCGCGGAGATCGGACATTCCCTTCTGACCCTGCATTTCTCGGCGGAGAAGAACTCCGGCATCCATCTTTCCCTGGCCCCGGTGGCAAAGGACCGGCGGGATCTCCTGGCCAAGGCCATCCGCGGGCGGATCCCTTCATAAATCCACCTTGAGTGTTGGACGTTCAAAAACCGATGTTCATCCTCCGCGCATGCGACCTCCTTCCCGCCAGATCCTCTCGGTAGAAGACGCCTTCGGGCGCAACGGCTGGCATGCCGAACTCGTCGAGGGGCGCGATGTCCTGCGCTCCGTTTTCTCCGCCCACCACACGCGCATCGAAATGATCGTGCAGGCCTACGTGCCGATGAATGCCCTCGCCGTGATGGGGGAGATGCCGCTGCCGCTCGACGAGGAACACCAGCCGTACCTGCTGGAGCTGCTGGCGCGTGCGAACAAGACGCTCAATTTGGGTGGCTTCGAATACGACCTCGACCGCCAGCGCCTGGTTTTCCGGATCACGAATCTCTTCGACCGGGAACTCTACGATGCCGATATCATCTCTTCGATGGTCCACTGCGCCGTTGCGGAGTTGGATCGCATCGCCCCCTACGCCTCCACCGTCATCCGCACCCCTGAGGATCTCCTGGACGATTTGGATCTCAAACGCCTTCTCCAGCGGGAGGATTTCATCCCGCCGGTTCCCGGCGACGATGACGACCTTCCCTGAAAAAAATAACCGCATGAAAACCATCGCCCTTCTTCTCGCCTCCGCCTTGCCCGCTGTCGCCCGGGACGCCGCCCATCCTGCCGAGGCATGGGAACTCACCTTGGAATCCGGGTACCTGTGGAACATCGGAAGCAATACGCCTATCGATTACGAGATCGCCCCGACGCAGTTCACCCTTCGCAGCCCGGTGGTGCTCAACTGGTTCGCCGGTGACGACGGGTCCCGCCTCGTCGTGCGCAGCCGCGTTTCGTTGCTCACCGAATCGATCGTCGAAGGGCCGGAAGACTATTACCTGGGGCTCTCCGGGGCACCTTCCATCGAATACTGGTTTCCGAACGAGAAGACCTCGTTGTTTTTCTCCATCGGCGGCGGTGTCGGGCTGACGAACTCCACGAACGAGGCGGGCGGCCAAGGACAGGACTTCACCTTGAATTGGTTCTCCCAACTCGGGCTGCGCCAGGAAATCGCGCCCAACCTTTCCGTCCTGGGAGGAGCCTATTTCATCCACCATTCCAATGGCGGCCAAACCTCGCCGAACCCGGGCATCGATGCGCTCGGCTTTACGGTCGGGCTGGGGTGGAAATGGTAGGTGTCTTTCCCTGCCGGTGCTACTTGGCGATCACCGGCCACCCGTCCTTCCACTCGAGCGGCAACATCCGGAGGTCCGATCTGCCTCCGCGGTCCTTGTCGTAGAAATGGTGGACCAGCATCTCCTTTCCCTTCTCCTTGAAGATGGAGGCATGTCCCGGGCCGATAAAACGGCCCTCGGTGCCGAGGAAGAGCGAGCCGCCGCCATCCTTCAGGTCTATTTCCTCGTGGTCGAGGTAGGGGCCGGTGATCTTTTTGCTGCGCCCTACCCGGATCTCGTAGGTGCTATCCACGCCGCGGCAGCACTTCCCCCAGTTCACGAAGAGATAGTAGTAGCCGCCGTGCCGGTGGATGAAGGGGGCTTCAATCTCCTGATGCATGGCCAGTTTCAGAGGGGGCTCGTCGGGCCGTTTCCGGAGGCCGGTATCTGCATCCAGCTCGATCAGAAAGATGCCTTCCCAGAATGAGCCGAAACTCATCCACAGGCGGCCGTCGGCCATGACCAGGGCGGGATCGATCGCGTTGAAGCGGTCGGCCTTTCGCGAACGGATCACCATTCCTCCGTCCTGCCAGCCGTAGTCCTTTGAACCGGGATCGAGGGTCTTCCCGGTGACCAGTGCGATGGCGGATTCATTGGAGCCGAAGCTTGAGACGGAGTAGTACACAAACCAACGGTCCTTGAGGCGGATCATGTCGGGTGCCCAGAGGTGGCCCCGGTTTGCGGGCACTTCCCGCTTATGCCATTCCGGATATTCGGAAAAAACCACCGCTTCCCGCTTCCAGCGCCCGTCCGCCTCCCGCTTCAGGATCGGAATCCCGTGGCCGGTGCAGAGCGACCAGACGCCGCCGCCCTCCGCCACCACCGTGGACGGGTCGTGGATGCGCGGGTAGGGGTCGTCCCTCCGAAACTGCGCCCCGGCGGGTAGCCCGGTAAGGAGGGTTGCGAGGAGGAGGCACCGGATCATGGGAAAGGAACGCGCGCGCGCTTGGAATGTTTCGCTGCTGTCACGCTGGACAGGCGGGACCAACCCCCGTCCTCCGTCTGAGCCGACAAAGAATCAACCACTTGCTCCGGATTGAAAGTCGGACCCGTGTCAGGCCCGCCTGTGGTGGCCGCCGTCGGCGTTTCTTCCCGCAGACCGTTCGTCTGTCACCGGGACCGGATGCCGCCTTTTCTTTTTCAAGGTCTTGCATCTGGACTCTGGACTCTTGCGTCTCCTGCCTTTACTGCCTGCCCCGCCATGTCCGAAGCCATCCAGCCGCACTCCACCGAAGCCGAACTCATCGCCGTCCGCCGTGAGAAGCTCGGGAAATTGCGCGAACTCGGCGTGGATCCCTTCGGCGCGGCCTTCGACACCACTCACTCTCCTGCCGAGCTACGCGCGGATTTCGCGGAAGGCGTACAGGTGAAGGTGGCCGGCCGCATCACCGGCCTGCGGAACATGGGCAAGTCCTGTTTCTTCCACGTGGGTGACATCCACGGCGGCATCCAAGGCTACATCTCGATCAAGGACCTCTCGCCGGAAGATCTCGCCGTCTTCGAATGCCTTGATCGCGGCGATTGGCTCGGCATCGAGGGTGAAACTTTCACCACGCGCACGGGCGAGCCATCCATCAAGGTTTCGAAGTTCACCGTGCTTTCGAAGTCCCTGCGGCCGATGCCCGACAAGTGGCACGGCGTGGCGGATCGCGAGATCAAGTACCGCAAGCGCCACCTCGACCTGATGTCGAACGAGGAAAGCGCCGCCGTGTTCGTGATCCGCAGCCGGATGGTGGCGGAAATCCGTGCATTTTTCCATGAGCGCGGCTTCCTCGAGGTGGAGACGCCGATGCTCCAGGATATTCCGGGCGGGGCCGCGGCACGGCCTTTCGAGACCTTCCACAACGCGCTGGGCATGCCCCTCACGCTGCGGATCGCGCCCGAGCTTTTCCTCAAGCGTCTCCTGGTCGGAGGCTTCACGAAGGTTTTTGAGCTGAACCGCAATTTCCGCAACGAAGGGATTTCCCGCCGCCACAACCCGGAGTTCACGATGCTGGAGGCCTATCAGGCCTTCGCGGATTTCGAGATCATGGCGGATCTCGTGGAATCGCTGGTCTGCCACCTCGCGGAGAAGTTCTGCGGCGGCTTGCAGATCGAGCACAAGGACGACGAGGGCAACGTGATCCGCACGATCAACCTGCAACGCCCTTGGAAGCGCGCGGACTACGGCGATCTGGTAGCGGAGGCGGCCGGTGCGGATTTCTTCACCCTCACCCCGGAGCAACGGCGCGAGCGCTGCGAGGAGCTCGGCGTGCAGATTTCCTCGGAGATGGAGGATCACGAGGTGGTGCAGCAGGTTTTCGAAAAGCTGGTCGAGGAAAAGTCCTTCGATCCCTGCTTTGTCACGCGCGTATCCAGCCAGCTCGTGCCGCTCGCCAAGCTCAGCCCGGGCGGCAAAACGGTGGAGGTGTACGAGCTCGTGATCAACGGTCAGGAGATCTCCCCCGGCTACTCCGAGCTCAACGACCCCGACGTGCAGCGCGAACGCCTGGAGCACCAGTCCGGCGAGGAGACGCAGAAGGTGGACTACGATTTCATTGAAACGCTGGAGCACGGCATGCCTCCCGCGGGCGGCATCGGCATCGGGATCGACCGCCTGATCATGATGCTCACGGGGGCACCCACGATCCGCGATGTCGTGCTCTTCCCGCTGCTGAAGCGGAAAGATTGAAGATCGGGCCCACAAGGAATTCACTCGCCCGGTGCGCGAGCTGATCCTCAACGAAGAAATCCATTCCCGCGTCATCGGGGAGCTGGTGCCGCAGGCGCGGCGGTTTCTTTGGATCGTCACTGCGGATATCAAGGACATGCACGTGGCGCGAGGGAGGCGATCGGTGCCTTTTCTCAAGGTGCTGGCCGAACTGGTCGAGAGCGGGGTGGGGGTGCGGTTGATCCACGCGAAGGAGCCGGGCCCGCGGTTCCGCGAGGATTTCGACCGCTATCCGGTGCTGGTCGAAAGCGAGCTTTTCGAGCGGGTCCTTTGTCCCCGGGTTCACACGAAGGCGGTGATCGCCGACGGGCGGCGCGCTTTCGTGGGATCGCCGAACTTGACCGGTGCCGGCATGGGCGCGAAGCATGCGGACCGGCGGAATTTCGAGGCGGGATTCCTGACGGACGAAGCGGAGGACCTGAAGAAACTGGTATCCTGGGTGGACGAGCTTTTCATCGGCGAGCACTGCGGCCGCTGCCGCCTCCGCGACCGGTGCCCGGATCCGCTGGATAACCACACGGGAGCATGAACCCGGCCTTGTTCCCTCAGGCAGCTATGTCATCGTGCGGCCCGTGAAGCCCGCCCCCCTTTTCCTCGCCCGCACAGGGCGTTTTTTTGCGACGCTCCTGGCGGCCGGTCTTGCGGTGCTTCCCGCGGCAAAGGCGGAACCGGAGCACCCGGTCAGGCCGCTGCTCTGGAAGATCGAAGGGGAAGGTCTCGAAAAGACGTCCTATCTCTTCGGCACCATCCATGTGAGCAAGGGGCCTGCGGCAACGCTTCACCCGGCGGCGGAGAAAGCATTCAGTGAAGCCACCGCTGTGCACACCGAGGCGCCCTTCGACGCCGCCACGCAAGCGGGCGCGGTGCAGCTCGTCATCCGCCGCGATGGCAAGAAGCTCTCCGAATCCATTGGCAAAGAGCTTTCAAAGCAGCTCGACGACGAGCTGAAGCACATCAATCCGAATCTCGACGCGGGGCCGTTCCAAGTGCTCAAGACTTGGTACGTGGCGATCATGCTGCCGATGCTTCCTTTCCAATTGGAAGGGGGAAAGCCGCTCGACATGAACCTCTGGGACCGGGCCGAGGCCGGCGGGAAAAAGACGGCCGGCATGCAGAGCACCGCTGAACAGCTCTCGGGATTCGCGGATTTCAATGAAAAGGAGCAGACCATCCTGCTGGGCGAGACGCTGCGTCTGATGAGAAAAGACCGTACCGAGGGAAAGGACGCCACGAAGGATCTGGTGGATGCCTACATCGCCGGGGATGTAGAGAAGATCGAGGCGGAGTGCGCCAAGTCGATCAAGGCAACTTCCGAAGGGGAGTACAAGGAACTGGGCGAGCGTCTGATCAAGCGCCTGCTCACGGACCGCGACGTGATCATGGCGGGCTACATCGACAACACCTTGAAAAAGTCCCCTCAGGACATCCACTTCTTCGCGGCCGGGGCGGCGCACTATACCGGAAAATCCGGCGTGCGCGCCCACCTCGCGAAGAAAGGATACAAAATCACGCCGATGGTGCCGTGACTCCGTCCCATCCGGCCGCTTGAGCCACGATCCCGTAGCTGCGTTTCCGGTCCTCGTGGCTATGGAAGCCGGAGTGGATCATCAATTCATCCGCCCCGGTCGCGGCGACGAATTCCTCGAGCCGGGCTTTTACGGTTTCCGGGCCGCCGATGATCGCGGCCCCCAGATGATCCTGCACCGCGGCTCTTTCCGCCGGGCTCCAGCGGCCGTCCATGCTCGCGACCGGCGGCGGGACCGGTGTGGGAGCATGCCGGATGAGATTCAGGATCTGCTGCAGGACGGAGGTGGAGAGGTAGCGTGCTTCCTCGTCGCTATCCGCCGCGATCACCGGTACGCCCACCATCGCGTACGGTTGCGGCCAGCGGGCTGAGGCTTGGAAATTCTCGCGATAAATCTTGAGGGCTTCGTGCAGCAGGCGCGGAGCGAAATGGGCGGCGAACGCGAAGGGCAGCCCGAGGAAAGCCGCCAGGCGCGCGCTGAAGGTGCTGGAGCCGAGCAGCCAGACCGGGACATTGGAGTTCGCGCCGGGGATCGCCTTCACGCGTTGCGCGGGATTCGGCCGTCCCAGCAGGGTGATGAGTTCCTGGACCTGGTCCGGGAAATCGTCCGCCGCCGCGGGATCGCGGCGCAAGGCCCGCGAAGTGACTTGATCGGTGCCCGGAGCACGGCCCAGGCCGAGATCGATCCGGCCCGGATAAAGCGCCTCCAAGGTCCCGAATTGCTCGGCGATCACCAGCGGCGCGTGGTTCGGCAGCATGATGCCTCCGGATCCGACCCGCAGCGTCGTGGTTCCGGCCGCCACGTGACCGATCAAGACCGAGGTGGCGGCGCTGGCGATACCCGGGATATTGTGGTGCTCCGCCAGCCAGAAGCGCGTGTAGCCGAGCTTTTCGACGTGACGCGCGAGATCCACGCTATTGCGGAAACTGTCCGCGATCGTGCCGCCCTCCACGATGGGGGAGAGATCGAGCACCGACAGGGGAATGTCCGCGAGGCGTTTCATGATCCGGAAGGGGAGGGGGAAATGGCTCAAGAGGCCGCCGCGAAGCGGGAATCGAGGGTCGGGTAGTCGATGTAGCCTTCGGGGCCTTGGCCGTAGAAGCTCGAGGCATCCGGCTCGTTGAGGGGCGCGCCCATGGCAAAGCGGCGGGGGAGATCGGGATTTGCAATGAATGGCCGGCCGTAGGAGATGGCATCGGCCTCGCCGCTCGCGAGAAGCCTCTCGCCCTCTTCCCGGGAGAGCCCGTCGTTGGCGATGATGGCGGAGCCGAAGACTTTTTTCAGGTGGGGTGTGACGCGATGCTCCTCGTCGATCCCCTCCCGGATGAAGAGGAAGGCGATTCCCCGGGCGTGGCACTCGCGGGCGACGTGGCCGTAGGTCGCCACGGGATCCGAGTCCCCGCCATCCTGAGACGGGCGCGGGGAAAGATGAAGACCTACCCGGTCCGGCCCCCACACGGAGATCGCGGCATCCACCGCTTCCAGCATGAAGCGGGCGCGGTTCTCGGTCGATCCTCCGTAGGAGTCGGTCCGCCTGTTGGTACTGTCGTTCAGGAACTGCTCGGGCAAATAGCCGTTCGCACCGTGGATCTCGACACCGTCGAAACCGGCCTCCATCGCATTTTCGGCGGCTTTCCGGTAGTCCGCGATGATGCCGGGGATCTCCGGGAGTTCCAGCGCGCGGGGAGTTTCATACGCTTTCTTCGGGCGCAGGAGGCTCACGTGGCCTTCCGGGGCGATCGCGCTGGAGGATACCGGCGTCTTCCCATTCAGGTAGTGCGGATCGGAGATCCGGCCGACGTGCCAGAGCTGGGCGATGATGATCCCGCCAGCCCGGTGGACGGCATCCGTGACGAGTTTCCATCCGTCCACCTGTGCGGCGGACCACAGGCCGGGCGTGTCCGGGTAGCCGACCCCCATCGGGGAGATGGAGGTGGCCTCGGCGATGATCAGGCCGGCACCGGCTCTTTGCCGGTAGTATTCGGCCATCATTTCATTCGGCACCCGGCCCTCGCTCGCGCGACAGCGGGTAAGCGGGGCCATGACGATGCGGTTTGACAGGTCCCAAGGGCCGATCCGGAGAGGTTGTTGAAGCGAGGACATGAGGATTACTTCTTTTCCAGTTGAAGATTCACGAAACGGGGGAGGGATTGCGCTCGAACCACACCTGGTGGAAATAGGGGTAGGCGAGCGGGGTGGCGCTGGCGGCATCCAGCTTCGCCACCTGTTCCTTCGTCAGGTTCCAACCGACGGCCCCCAGATTCTGGCGCAACTGATCCTCGTTGCGCGCGCCGATCACGACGGTCGAAACGGTGGGGCGCTGAAGCAGCCAGTTGATCGCGATTTGCGGGACGGTCTTGCCGGTCTCCGCGGCGATTTCATCGAGGGCGTCCACCACGCGGTAAAGGTGCTCCTCATCCACGGGCGGGGCCACGTCCGCATTGAGCTGGGACTGGAGACGGCTGCTTTCCGGCAGCGGGGAGCCGCGGCGGATTTTCCCGGTCAGGCGGGCCCAGCCCAGCGGACTCCAGACCACAGCGCCCACCTTCTGGTCGAGTCCCAGCGGCATGAGCTCCCACTCGTAGCTGCGGCCGATCAGCGAATAGTATGCTTGGTGCGCCACGTAGCGGGCCCAGCCGTATTTCTCCGCGATGCCCAGCGATTTCATCAGATGCCAGCCGGAGAAATTCGAGACACCGATGTAGCGGATTTTTCCGGCGCGTACGAAGTCATCGAGGGTGGAAAGGGCTTCCTCTATCGGCGTTTGCGCGTCGAAGCCGTGCAGCTGGAAGAGATCGATGTAGTCCGTTCCCAGTCGCTTGAGGCTTCTCTCGATCGTCCGGGTCAGGTGGTGGCGGGAGGAGCCGATGTCGTTCGGGCCCTCGCCGGTGCGGAAGGTGCCCTTGGTGGAAATGAGGACCTGGTCGCGCTTCCCTTCAATCGCCTTGCCCAGGATTTCCTCCGCTCGTCCCGCGGAGTAAACGTCCGCGCTGTCGAACATGTTCAGCCCGGCTTCCAGGCTGATGTCGATGAGCCGCTTCGCCTCCTCGACGCCGCTATTCCCCCAGGCGGAGAAGAGCGGGCCGTCGCCGCCGAAAGTGCCGGTGCCGAGCGTCAGGACCGGGACCTGCAGGCCCGATCCGCCGAGATATCGATATTCCATGGTGGGGTGGTGGTTCGTTCGATGAGCGTCGAACAACCGATAAGCCCGCTTTTTGCGCCGTCAAACGATAATTCGATCGTTGTCGAACAATGCTCCCGTGCTACCTTGCCTCGCGATGAAGCCCTACATCCATCCGGCCCTCGGCGATGTCACCCTGCCGGCGGTGATGCAGGCCCTCTCCGACCCCTGCCGGATCGAGATCCTGCGCTCGCTCATGGATGCCGGCGAGCTTGCCTGCGGCGATATCCCCCTCGAGATCTCGAAGGCCACCGTCTCCCACCATTTCGCCGTCCTGCGTGAAGCCGGGCTGGTCCTCACCCGCACCGAAGGCACCCGCTGCCTCAACACCGTCCGCGAAGAGGAGCTTGAAAAGCGCTTCCCCGGTTTGCTGGATCTCGTTCTGCGTGAGAAGCCCAAGAAATCCGGGAAGAAAGCGGCGGCGAAGTCCCTCTAAGCCTCCGGTTCATCTTCGGCGGGGTTTTCTGGCTGCCGGGCGATAGAATCGCTAACGTGCAGAGGATCCGGAAACCCGATGAAAAACTTCATACTTCATGTCAACGGCGAGGCGCGAAAGGCCGAGGTCGCCGAGGACACCCCGCTGCTGTGGGTGCTCCGCGACCACCTCGATCTCGTGGGAACGAAATTCGGCTGCGGCATGGGCCTCTGCGGCGCGTGCACGGTCCACCTCGATGGCAAGGCCGTGCGTTCATGCAGCGTGCCGGTCTCCGCGGTGGGGGAGAAAAAGGTCACGACTATCGAGGGCCTGTCCGCGGCGGCGAAGCTTTCGGACCTGCAGCAGGCATGGTGCGATCTGGATGTGGCGCAGTGCGGCTACTGCCAAGCCGGGCAAATCATGAGCGCCGCGGCCTTGCTCGCGGAGAAGCCGACGCCGACCGACGCCGACATCGACTCCGCCATGTCGGGCAACCTCTGCCGTTGCGCCACCTACAAGCGCATCCGCCAGGCAATCCACACCGCAGCCGCCCGATAACCATGAGTGCCACATTCGACAACTTGGACCGGCGCGGGTTTTTCAAACTCGGGGCCCTCGCGGGCGGCGGATTCCTGCTGGGCTCCTGGACCGGTGCCGCGGCCGAAGGCGGCTCCGCCTTCTCCCCGAATGCCTTCGTTCGCATCACGCCGGAAGGGGTGGTGACGATTTTCGCGAAGAACCCCGAGGTGGGCCAGGGAGTGAAAACCTCTCTCCCCATGATCGTCGCCGAGGAGCTGGAGGTTCCGTGGGAAAAGGTCGTCGTGGAGCAGGCACCCGTGAGCGAGAAGGACTTCGGCCGCCAGATGGCGGGCGGGAGCATGTCCACGCCGTCGAATTACGACCGGCTGCGCCGGATGGGCGCGATCGCGCGCACGATGCTCGTGGCCGCCGCGGCCAAAGAGTGGGGGGTGCCCGAGGCGGAGTGCGAGGCCATCGCCGGCGAAGTGGTCCACAAGCCTAGCGGCAGGAAAGCGGGCTACGGTCCGCTCGCCGTCGCGGCCGCCGCGCTGCCGGTTCCCCACGAGAAATCGGTGAAGCTCAAAAAGGTCGCGGATTTCAAGCTCCTCGGGAGGCGGATCGGCGGGGTGGACAATCCGAAGATCGTGACTGGTCAGCCGCTGTTCGGGATTGATCAGAAGCAGCCGGGAATGAAGTACGCCTGCTACGTGCGTTGCCCCGTTTTCACCGGCAAGGTAAAGGAGGCCGATCTGGACGCCGTGAAGAAATCGCCGGGCGTGACGGATGCCTTCGTGATCGAGGGGACGGGCGATCACTACGGACTGCTGCCGGGGGTTGCGATCATCGCCGGCGACACTTGGAGCGCCTTCAAGGCGAAGGCGGCGCTGAAGGTGGCATGGGATGCCGATGGCAAGGAGAGTTTCGCCGCCCACGCCGCGAAAGCGGCCGAGGTGATGAGGGGAAAGGGAGCGAATGAGATCCGTAAGACCGGCGAGCCGGAGTTTCCGGAAGACGGCAAGACGGTCGCAGCGAGCTATCACTACCCGCACCTTTCCCATGCAAACCTAGAGCCGCAGAATTGCACCGCCGTCTTCAAGGACGGGGCGGTGGAGATCTGGGCACCGACGCAGAATCCCGGTGGCGCCTTTGATGGAGTCGCGAAAGCCCTGAAGATCCCGAAGGACAAGGTCACGATCCACATGACCCGCATCGGCGGCGGCTTCGGCAGGCGCCTGATGGGGGATTTCATCATCGAGTGCGCGGCGATCGCGCAGAAGATGGAGGGCACGCCGGTAAAGGTGACCTGGACCCGCGAGCAAGACCTCGCCCACGACTATTACCGCGCGGGCGGCTGGCATCATTTCCGCGGACGCGTGGATGAAAATGGCCGCCTTTCCGCATGGGCCGATCATTTCGTCACCTTCGGCCTCAATAGCGACGAGCGCACCGGCAACGGCGCGGATCTCGGCGGTGACGAGTTCCCCAGCCGCTTCGTGCCGAATCTCCTGCTGGAGCGCACGATCCTGCCCAGCAACACGCCGCTGGGCTGGTGGCGCGCGCCGGGCTCCTGCGCGCTGGCTTGGGCGATCCAGTGCTTCATCGACGAGATGGCCCACGCGGCGAAGAAGGATCCGCTGGAGTTCCGTCTGGCGCTGCTCGGCGAGGACCGCGAGGTGCCGCCGACCGGCGGGCGCGGCCAGTCGTACAATGCCACGCGCATGAAAGGCGTGCTTCGCCTGGCGGCGGAGAAGGCGGGCTGGGGAGAAAAGCTGGAGAAGGGCCGCGGCCGCGGAATCGCCTTCCACTTCAGCCATCTTGGCTACGTCGCGGTGGTGGCCGATGTCACGGTCAGCAAGGAGGGCGTTCTGAAGGTGAACCGGCTCAGCGCCGGGGTGGATGTGGGACCGATCATGAATCTGAGCGGAGCGGAGAATCAGGTCGAAGGCTCGATGATCGACGGCCTCAGCGCGGCCTGGTTCCAGGAGATTCTCGTCGAGAACGGCGCGGTGAAGCAGACGAACTTCCACGAGTACCCGCTGCTCACGATGAAAGACGCACCCAAGGTGGAAGTTCATTTCGCGAAATCGGACCATTCGCCCACGGGACTCGGCGAGCCCGCCCTGCCTCCGACGGCCCCGGCGATCTGCAACGCGATCTTCGCCGCCACGGGCAAGCGGGTCCGTACCTTGCCCTTGGTAAAACAGGATCTAAGCTGGACCTGATCCGGCGCGTCCGCCGCTTGTTCCGATGTCCGATTGGCCCTTTCTCTTCGACTTCGCCCGGGCAAACCGCGGCGGGCGTCTCGCGCTGGCTACCTTGGTTGCGCGGGAGGGCTCCAGCTACCGCCAGCCGGGAGCCCGCTTGCTGGTAGCAGAGGATGGCAGCTTCTGCGGTTCCCTCAGCGGCGGGTGTCTGGAGGAAGGCGTGGCCCGGACGGCCCGGCAGGTCATGGAGGAAGGAAAGCCGCGGCGGATTGTCATCGATACCCGCCCGCATTTCGGTTGCCCGGGAAAGCTCCACATCCTGATCGAGGAAATTTCCCACGAGCTGCCGCTTGCGATCGAATCGGCGATGCGGGATCGCAGGGCCGTGACCTTGGTGAGCGACCGCGAGGGAACCCGCTTCGCCAGCGGGAGCGCGGAGGACGCCCTCGTGGAAATTGCCACGCCGCCTCCGCGTCTGGTCGTGGTGGGATGGACTCCCGACATCGAGCCCGTGCTGTCGTTTGCCGCGTCCCTTGGGTGGCAGCGGCACCGCGTGGTGAGGGAACAGCGGATGATCGCGGAGACGCCGCGCATCGCGGGTGAGGCGATCCGGGCGCTCTCGGCCCCCGAGCTCACCGCGCAGTTCCAGCCGGATGAGACGACGGCGGTACTAGTGATGACCCACCACCTCGCCAGCGATCTTGCCTTCCTGCGTGAGATCCTCCCGGCCGGGTATGGCTACGTCGGCTTGCTCGGCTCGCGTCGCAGGCGGGAGACCCTCCTTGCGGAACTCGGTGCATTCGGTCTCCTGGAAGATCCCACGGTGACCGACCGCTTCCACGCTCCCGTAGGCCTTGATCTAGGCGGGCATCATCCGGCCACCATCGCGCTGGCGATTGTCGCGGAAATTCAAGCCGCTTTGGCCGGGGCGCCCGCGGGTTTCCTGCGCGACCGGAAGGGGACGATCCACGCCGCTCCGGTGCCTGCATGAAAACCGGCGCGCTCGTACTGGCAGCGGGGAAGGCCAGCCGCTTCGGCTCGCCGAAGCAGTTGCTGGAGATGGGGGGGATAACCTTGCTGGACGGCGCTTGCATGGCAGCACGGGATGCAGGGTGCGATCCCGTGCTCAGGGTGCTCGGCTCCCGTGCGGAGCTTATCCTCGGGCGTCCTTGCCCACAGGGCGTGGCGACCCTGGTACATCGAGGGTGGGAGGAAGGGATGGGCGCTTCCCTTGCGGCGGGAATGCTGGAGCTCCAAGCGATGCGCCCGGATCTGGACGCCGTGCTCGTGCTGCTCTCGGATCAACCGATGGTGGGATCCGCTCCCTTCGCGGAGATGTTCGGGCGATTGCGGCAGCCGGGCATTTCCATCGTGCTTTGCGATCACGGCGAGGCATGCGGCCCGCCCGCCTTGTTTTCGGCGGAGCATTTCAGCGAGCTGCAATCTCTCTCAGGGGATCAAGGAGCCAAGGCGATCACGCGGAACCACGGAAACGCCGTCTCCAAAGTCCATTTTCCTGAAGGCATCTGGGACATCGATTCGCCGGAAGCTTGGGAGCGCTTCAATCGGGAGATGGCCGCCAGTTGGGCGAAACGATCCGGGTGATCTCCAAGTAACCGGCTCCCTCGCCTACGGAACGCCGCGCGATCTCAAGCACGCAGGAACAAGGCTCGCCCCATCCGATCGCAGCCGCAAAGGAACGGTGCAGGTCCGAGCCGGTGGCGACGAAACCGTATTTGCTGCGGCCGGACATGGGCGGGTCGAGCAGGAAGGCAGTGTAATTCTCGATGCCCGGGAACTTGTCGCCGAAGTAGTGGGTGTTCCGGACCTGCAGGTGGAAGGTGCCGATCTCACTGCCTTCACCGGCAGCGAAGCGGGCGAAGTGGTCATCATGAAATTCGGTGAAGGCTTCCCAATCGACCTTCCAGCCCTCGGCTGTCTCCATCACCGCGACCGTGAATGCTTCCGGCCGGGTCTCCGTTGTGATTTGGTAGGCGGCCACCTTGGTGCCGGCCTCCTTGTCCGAATGGACGATACCCGCCTTCAACGAGGCGGGGGCGAGGGGTTGATAGGGAGTCTCGGTGTAGTAAGCCTCCATCTTCACCGCCACTTTCTCGGGAAAGAGAGAATGCTTCAGGCGCGCACGCCAATCGGGTGCGGAGAGAAACGCCTTCAAAGCAGCTTCCGGGGCGGAGATCACCTTGATCGGCGGTTCCTCGCTGCGCTCGATCGGCGGTGGAACCCGGTAGGCAAGGGAGGGTGTCGCGGCTTCCGGCTTGGCCGGTGGCGGCCCCTTCTGGTCGGGCCGATCGGACTCTGCTCCCGGTGGCTGGATGCCAGCTGCGGGCAGATGTTGCGTGCCCAGTAGGAATCCGACGCCTAGCCCGAGCATCCCGGCGAGCAGGCACGAAAGTACCACGACCGTACGGATCAACCTGCGATCGGCGAGAGCGGGTAGAGGCGGATATTCCCGGCGGGCCGCGAGGTCGGGCGAGAGGAGAGGCTGGGAAAACGGGGTTGGGCGCCCAAGCCTCGGCGCGGCTACGGGCTCCGGCAGAATTTGTGGAGCCGGTTGGGGAGCCGGTTGGGGAGCCGGTTGTGGAGCCGGTTGGGGAGCCGGTTGTGGAGCCGGTTGGGGAGCCGGTTGGGGAGCCGGTTGGGGAGCCGGTTGGGGAGCCGGTTGGGGTGCCGGTTGTGCTTTAACAAACGGATTGAAGGGATCGTCTCGCCGTGAGGCCCCCGGCCCAGCCGGATCGATTACATCGCCGCCGGGGACGGTGATGCGGCGTGCTCCGGCACCCGTGGAGGGATCCGGCGCGGCGATTTCCTGCCGGCACCTCGGGCAGGGCCCGTGGAAGGCCACCGCGTGCGGAGGCATGCGCAATGTAATGCCGCAAGCGGGGCAGTGAAAGTGGATCACATCGGGCATGGAAGCGCTTGGCGCGGAGTTAGCTTGTCACGAGGGAGCTCAAGCTGTCGATGCTCAGGCCACGATTAGAATTTCCCGCGTCCCCACCGGCACGGCGACGCGCGCGAAATAGTTCTCCAGACGCGGATGCTCCAGGCGCTCCAGCCGGAATTCCTGCAATCGCGGGTGGCTACCCACCCCTTGCCGGCCGGGAGGCACCATCGAAACCGTCTCCGGTGCCAAGGACATGCCGGTGCCGAGCGCCTTCAACAGCGCCTCCTTGCCCGTCCACAGGTCGAGCAAGACAGAAGCCCTGTCCTGTTCGCTTTCGGGCAGGATGGCCATTTCATCCGGATGGCAGAATGCGTGCTCGCAGCCCAGCAGGCTCCGCCCCCGGTCCTCCGCTTCGATGTCCACCCCGATCGGGCCATCGCATGCGAGCGCGACCAAGGCCAACTCGCGGCAATGGGAGAGATTGAAGTGCAGGTGGTCGAAAGGCGGGCAGAGCTGGGGCTTTCCGTATTCCGCAAGGCGGAGAACCACCGAGGCGGGCGCGACTCCCAGGGCGTCGCCGAGAATGCTTCGCAGCGCGCCGCGGCAGGCCCGCCAGTGCCGGGCGTCCTTTTCAAAGCGGAATCGCGCGGCCTGTTCCTCCTCGGCTACGCTCAGGAGCAGGGCCGCTTCCTCGTCCGCCACCGATGCGGGATCGATCACGTGAACGATCACCCGTCCCGGCCCTGGCAGTGAAGGAGGCACGGCAGGAAATTGCCCGGAAGAGGGCCCCAAGCGAAGCGCCAAATCGAGCTCAACTCACCTCGATGATCAGGGCCGTGGTATTGTCCCGCCCCGAATCCGCCACCGCCTCTTTCACAAGCGTCTCGGCGCAGAGATGCTTCCGGGCCAGCTCGTTGAGCCGGCGGTCCCATAAGCCATCCACAAGTCCATCGGAACAAATGAGGAAGCGGTCGCCAGGCCGGCATTCCACGCGGCCGATCTGGGGATCGATCTTTTGGTTTCCGCCGCCCAGAGCCTGGGAGAGAGAGCTGCGGCCGGGGTGGGTGCGTGCTTCGCGCTCGTTGATCTTTCCGGCACGCCGCAGCCAGCCCACGTGGGAGTGATCGTGGGTGATCTGGAGTGTCTCGCCCTCCTTCGGCAGGTAATAGATCCGGCTGTCCCCGATGTGGCAAAAGCACATCCAGCCCGGCATGAACCAGCAGAGGCTGAGGGTCGCGCCCATTCCCTGGCACTCCGGGTAGTAGCGCCCCAGATCGCTGATGGAGTGATGGATCCGCTCGAAGAGCTCCCGCAGGATGTCCGAAAAGCCGGCTTCCAAGTGCTGCGCCGCCATCCCGAAGCTGGGCGGCAGCAGCCGGGTGATCTTTTCGACGGCGATCTTGCTGGCGAATTCGCCGGATTTCGCTCCCCCCATGCCGTCGCTCACGGCGAAAACGAAATCGGCTTCCGACATGCTTCCGGTCCCGGTCTTCCCGAGATAGCGGATTTCGCGGGCATCGAAATTAAGAGCGAGGAACGCGTCCTCGTTGTTCGTGCGGAAGCGCCCGACGTGTGTCATTCCCGACCAATTGATAGCGAGCGGGTAAGAAGGATTTTCGGAATCGGTTGGAGTCACGCGGCTGGGAGCAATCTGAGGCTTCCGCCGGAGAGTCGGCAAAAAGAAAAAATGTGACAGCGCTTGCCGCTTGGCCTGCCGACTGCTTTCTCGGGCGCGGTGCTGGCGCATGCACGCACTGGGGGCTTGCACGTCCCCATATTCATCCGCACGAATCCCTGCGATCCGAACAACAACCTAAGAATACGATGCCCAAGTTCAAATTGGAGTACATCTGGCTCGACGGCTACACGCCCGTCCCGAACCTCCGTAGCAAGACTCAGTTGAAGGAATTCGAATCCTTCCCGACCCTCGAGCAGCTTCCGAACTGGGGCTTCGACGGTTCTTCCACCCAGCAGGCCGAGGGCCGAAGCTCGGATTGCGTGCTCAAGCCCGTGGCGGTTTTCCCCGACGGTTCCCGCAACAACGGCGTGCTGGTGATGTGCGAGGTGATGATGCCGGACGGCGAGACACCCCATCCTTCCAACAGCCGCGCCACCATCCTCGACGATCCCGACACCTGGTTCGGCTTCGAGCAGGAGTACTTCCTCTGGGAAGACGGCGCCCCGCTTGGCTTTCCGAAGGGTGGTTATCCCGGCCCGCAGGGCGAATACTACTGCGGTGTCGGCTACAAGAACGTCGGAGACGTCGCCCGCCAGATCGTGGAGGAGCACCTCGAGCTTTGCCTTGAAGCCGGCATCAACCACGAAGGCATCAATGCCGAAGTGGCGAAGGGCCAGTGGGAATTCCAAATCTTCGGCAAGGGCTCGAAGACCTGCGCCGATCAGATCTGGGTGGCACGCTATATCCTCAACCGCCTCTGCGAAAGCTACGGCGTGGATGTGAACTACCACTGCAAGCCGCTCGGCAAGGACCTGGACTGGAACGGCTCCGGCATGCACTGCAACTTCTCCACGAAGTACATGCGTGAAACCGGCGGCAAGGAGTACTTCGAAGCTCTCATGGCTGCCTTCGCCAAGAATCTCGACGAGCACATCGCCGTTTACGGCCCGGACAACCACATGCGTCTCACCGGCCTTCACGAGACGCAGTCGATCGACAAGTTCACCTATGGCATCGCCGACCGCGGTTCCTCGGTGCGCGTCCCGCACAGCTTCATCAACGCCGGCTACAAGGGCTACCTTGAAGACCGCCGTCCGAACTCGCAGGGCGATCCTTACCAGATCGCCAGCCGCGTGCTGAAGACGATCGCGGAAGTTCCGCTGCCCTGATTTACCAGCCATAGCTGTTTCGCCGACGACCGTCCGGGCAACCGGGCGGTCGTTCGTTTGTAAAAGGCCGGGTGCCGGACCTTCTCCGCTCAACCGGCGAAACGCGATCGGAAGGCTTGTGCCTGGCGCCGCGAGAACTCGACTTCGCCGTGGCCGTCGAGATGTGCCACCATCCTTCCGGAACCTTGGCGATGGATCACGCGGATCTGCCGGAGACTCACGATCTGGGCGCGATTGGCCCGGATGAAATGATCTTCGCCGAGCATTTGCTCGATGTCCTTCAGGCTCCGGCAGACGGTGAGCGGCTTCTTGTCCGGGAATTTGACGATCGAGTAGCTGCCTTCCGCCTCCACCATGAGGATGTCGGCAGGCCGGACCGGCCAGCAGTTGGACTGGTCGCTTAGCAGGATCATGTCCTCCTGCCCGGAGCGGCGGTTCTTCGGCAGTCGTGAAATGGCGCGGAACAGGCGCGAGAGCTCCACCGGCTTCAGGAGGTAGTCGATCACGCCGACCTCGAAGGCCTCCACGGCATAGCGCTCGTGCGCGGTGGTGATCACCACGGGAGTCCCCGTGGCCCGGGCGTCGGGAAGCAGGTCCATACCGCAACTGCCGGCTAGATCCATGTCAACGAAGACACCATCGAAGGCTTCCCGCAGGAGCGCGGTCCGTGCTTCCGGCAGGTTAGCAGCCTCGGTTCCCCGGAATCCGGGAAGAAGTTCTCCGAACAAGCGCATCAACTCGGCGCGCGCCAGGGGTTCGTCGTCAACAATGAGCAGATTCATAATCGCGGAATGGAACTATTACTTCGGCCAGAACGGTACTTTCATTGCTCTGGAACATGCGGAAGCGCCCTAGACTGCCGAAGATCAGTTGCAGCCGCTGTTTCGCATCCCGGGTACCCACCCCCGGTGAGCTGGATGAATCGAGCCGGCCGGGATTGCTGACGGAGATGACCAATTCCTGGTCCCGTAACTTTGCGACCACCGTGACGATCCCGGCCTCACTGGACTTTTCGATTCCGTGGACCAAGGCGTTCTCCACCAGATTGAAGACCAACATCGGCGGTACCAGAGCGTCTTCTGCATCGGTGGCCACCGAGATCCGGATGGTGAGCCGGTCTCCGAAGCGCGTTTTCGCAACGGCCAGGAGATCCTCCACGATCCCCATTTCCTCGGCCAGCGGGATGAGCGGCCGGTCCGTATTGCGGAGGTTCGCCCGGAGCAAGCGCGCCAAGGTGGTCACCCCGGCCGAGGCTTTTACGGGATCCAGGTGAATCAAGGCGCGAATCGCATTCAGGGCATTGAAAAGGAAATGGGGATTGAGGCGCGTCTGCAGGCTCCGGAGCTGCGCCCGCTGGTGCCCGAGGGCGACGAGTGCTTCCTCCGCCGCCTTGATGGCGGAAAGGTCCTGAAGCATCCCGATGGCCCCTTGTGGAACTCCATCGCGGTTGCGCGATGTCACCCGCCCCACCGACATCAGCAGGCCCGCGGTGGACGAGCCCGTTTCCAGCCGTCGCTTCCAATGTTCCGGGATCGCGTCGGGATCGCCTCCGGCCCCGCACGCCAGCAGGGCAAGCGCTGGCAGCGGCGCGAGACCCCCGATGCATTCCTTCACCCTGCTGCTGTCCTCGTCAAGCGAGTGCGAGTGCAGGCCTCTCCGGGCGTTCCACTCCCACATTTCGACCCCGGCGGCCTCCATTGTCAGAGCGTTGCGGCGGACCTGGCGCTTGTATCGCGTGGATCCGATGGAAAGCAGATAGGCGGTCGAGCAGACGACCAGATTATAGATCCCGAGTTCAAGCAGGGGCCCCCAGCCGCCAGCCCGGCTGAAAGGGCCGGTTCCCATGCTGGTTAAAACCGTGGTTCCGAGGCACCAGAGGGCGATGAATAATGCTGCCAAAGGCGGGCGGCACGTGACGCCCACCAGGATGATCAAGGGGAAAGGGATGTAGGAGGAGGCCCTGATGCCGAGCACGCTTCCTAAGAAATCGCTAAAGGTGAAGACCATCAAAGCCAGCGCACTCGTCATCACCACGACCCCCGAAAAGGTCCCCTCCCTGGGAGCGGAATTGAAATCGCGGCGCAGGAGATGGGCTGCCAGCAGGCCCACCGCCAGCATCCCGGGGATTTGCGACGTTGCGATTCTGGCAATCGTCACGAAAAGGTCCTCCACCGTGAAGAGGCCGGGGGAGGTCGCGGCCCCGGTGATGATCGTGCCGGGAAAGCTTGCCAGCCGCTGCTCCGCGGCGTGGAGAAAAGGAAGAAGAGTCCATGCCCAGGACGCCGGCAGCTTCAGCCTACGGCCGAAGCAACCGAGGGGCACCCACGGCACGATCCAACGGAAAAAGGACGTCGTAACCATCCCGGCAGCCAGCCAGTGAAGCATAGCCACATGTCCGTAGTTCTCAAATAATCTGGTTCCAGATTCATGGAATAAAGCCGCCATTGCTGTGATAAGCACGGCAAATAACAGAGCGTTTCTGTTCGGGGGGAAATGCGGCATTCGTCGGGGGAGACGAGATTGATGTCTATCACTTAGAGCCGCCCAAGGTCAAGATTTCATGATGTCACATGGCGCGGGGTATAGCCGGGGTAGCTTAAGGTGAGGTCTTATCATTAAAACGGAAAATACACGTTTGCGAGGCTTCTGCGGCGGCTTCAGTCTGTTTTTAGAGTGAAAGCGGAGGATTGAGGAAAGGGTGAGATGTGGCGGTCCCGGTCCTTTTCTTACGTCGTCTGCCGCTTGTTCCTTTGGGGCTACCGCTTAAAGGCAAAATCGACCAATACTAAGATTCATCTTCATCGGCCCGGCTTAACTGGATAGTCAGGCTCCCGGTCGAAATTCTTGACCCCTCCCCATCCCCCAGAGATCCATGAAACCAGTTGTATTTACAAGGTCCACTCTATTGGCCGTTGCGGTTACGATAGCTTCGTTTTCCTCCGCCACTGCAGCAGATCTTGCTGTCCCTGGAAGTTATTCCACGCTGCAAGCCGCAGTAGCCGCCGCCAATCCCGGTGACAGGATTCTTGTTGCCAATGGCACCTATGCCCTCGGCGGAACCCTCCACGTTCTCGAATCAATTACGATCGAGGGCGAGTCACGCGCGGGAGTGATCATCGATGCCTCATCCAACGCCGGAAGCTGGGGCGTCCGGGTCTCCGCGGACGACGCGACATTGAAGAATTTCACGATCATTCCTCCGACGGTCCCGGCTCTCCGCGGCACCGGCGGCGGCGGTGGCTTCGCAATTCACGCGGCCTACGACACCGCGACCGCGACTCCTCATGCCAACCTGACGCTGCAAGACATCACCATCGACGACAGCAACCGTACTGCCTTCGATATTCACGGCTACGATGGCGTGACCCTTTCCGGCCTGACTGCGACCGACGCGGCCTACGGCAATGGCATCCAGCTCAGCGGTTGCACGGATGTGACGATCAATGGCTGCACCACCTCCGGCAATGCATGGGGTGGCATCGCGGTCTATGCCTCGAAAAGCGGCAACCTCGGCCGTCCTTCCTCCGGAATCTCCTTCGAGTTCGCCGACAACAGCGTGGCGGAATACTTCTACGTCGAGGAGGAGCAGGGATTCGCCAGCACGGCGGCGGTCACCGGAAATACCTATCAAATCGACAACGACTACAGCCCTCCGGCGGCGTCGATGACCTTCTACACCGATGGCGATCTCGCAAAAGCCACCGCCCTGGCCCAAGGCCTGAATACGAAATACTCCAATTCGGCCTCTGTGCTCTCGGATGCAAGCGGAGCCAAACTGGTCGTGCCGGGACTGAACATTCAGGCAGCCATCGATGCCGCGTCGCCGGGCGAGACTCTCGCCCTCAGCGGCGCGATCACCCTGACCAGCCCGATCAATCTAGACAAGCAGCTTACGCTGGACGGTGGAGACAAGGAGACGACCAGTATTTCCGGTAGCAACGCGCTGGCAGGTCGCTTTATCACCATTCTGGGAGCCGCGGACAACTCGATCATCCGGAATATCTCGTTCGTCAAAACCGATAAAGCCGGGCCTCAGAACCTGATCGGCCTGCAGTCTCCGAACGTCCTCGTGGAGGACTGTGATTTCTCCGGGCAGTATGTCCTGGGCGATCCGGATGTGAGCCGCGCTTTTGAAATCAGCACCTCGGGAGCGGGCTTCAAGATCCAAAATTGCTCTGTCACCGGCTTGCGTCAGCCAGGCTACATCAACGCCGTTTCGAGCGGCCAAATCCTCGACAATTTCGTCGCAGGCTCCCGCGGCTGGGTGGTCGATGGCGGTGTCGTTGACTTTACCGGGAACACCTGGGGAGAAGGTCCCGAGGCCAACTTCGCGGATATCGCGCTCCTCAATGGCACGCCGGGCCACGCGCTCTACGATCCGATTTCATCCTTGTCCGCGAGAAATAGCGGCGCACGCATCGACAACCAGCGGGCGGGCGTCCGGGTGATGAATACCACCCAAAGCACGTTCCATGCGACCATTCAGGCCGCCGTTGACGCGGCCGTGGCAGGCGATGCCGTCGAGGTCTATCCCGGTACCTACAACGAGGACGTACAAGTCACCAAGGACGTGACCCTCCAAGGTGCAGGGGCCGGGCGATCAACCATCTCCGGTCCGATCGGCGGGGGCGGGGCCACGGTACAGGTGTCCGCCAGCGGTGCCACCGTGGATGGCTTCACGATCACCCGTGCGGGCAATAGCCCGGCGGACTGGAACAACGGCGGCCTCAACTTCGCGGGCGTGGCCATCCAAGGTCAGGCGGTGACCGGCGTCCAGATCAGCAACAACGAGCTCTTCGGAAACCGCACCGGCATCGATATCAATAACAGCAATGGCCATACGGTCCGCAACAACGTCATCGCGAACAACCGCACCGGCCTGATTTTCCGCAACCAGACGGACAATCTGACCGTCGTGGAGAACGCGATCACCGGCAACTGGACGGTGGGCATCGTATTCCTCGATGCCAGCAACGGCACGAACGTGCCCGTGCAGCAGGCGGTCGGCAGCCAGTTTAATAACAACGACCTGAGCGGAAACTGGTACGGAGCGATCGTGGATCGTCAAGCTGGCGGCGCGCTGCCCGCGGCCGGAACCTTTAAGAAGAACTTCGGGAGCAACTGGTTCGGTAGCGTCACGCCCGTGGTCTCCACCGCGGGAAGCGGGGAACCCGGTTACAGCGCCCAGATTCCGGTTGCCTTCGGAGGCACGGCGACCGCGCCGGGCGGCCAGCCAGACATCGCGGGCGCGGCTTCCGCGAGTATCGACTTCTCGCCGCTGCTTGCCGGCGGGACGGACACCGACGTCGAAACGGCTGCGGGCCGCGGCACTCACGGCTTCCAAGGCAACACCTCGGAAACCGTGGATGTGGTGATCGGCGACACCACCGTCAGCACGCCCCAGATTCATGAGAACCTCTTCATCCCGGGCGGGACCACCGTTACGGTGCCTGCGGGCACCTCCCTGACCGTGGAGAACCTCGACATGGGCCCGGGCTCGACCTTGGTCGTGAACGAGGGATCCTTGACCATCGGCGATAGCACGATCTCCGGTTCGTTCACGATCTTCAACAGCTTCGGCTCCTTCAACATCGACGACGATACCACCTTCACCGTGGGGCAATCGCTCGCATTGGTCACGGACATCCACGTAGCCGCCGGCAAGACGATCACCGTCAACGGCGGGGGCGAGCTGATCCTCGACGGCTGCGTGATCGACAGCCAGACGCCCGGCAGCGGCTACAACATCATCGTTGCCAGCGACGGCCTGCTTACGATCGCCCGTAGCGTGATGGCCGACGCGAGCGTCGATGTGAATACGGTCTCCGCGGCGGTGCCGGCAGACCTCAAGTCGAAGGTTTACGACAACAGCTTCACGAACTCCGACATCGAGGCGAGCGCGGATGCCGCTGTGTATCACAATCTCTTCGACGCCGCCACGGCCGGCACCGCGAACACGGACTCCACCGTTGCCTTCGATCCCGTCGATGGCTGGGGAAACGTCACCGACGCGAACGACCTGCTCAATCGCTTCACGCTGGGCTTTGCCGCACCGGGAGATACCACCCGCACCTTGGACAGCGACGGCAACCTGTTCGTCCAGCCTGCCGACCCGGTGGTGCTGAAGGTGGAGGTAGGCAATCTCAGCCCGCACACCATCGTCGCGGCGGAGGCATTGCTCGGCTACAATTCAGACCGCCTGGCCTTGACCGGTGGCGGCAGTAGCCCGGCCGCGGGTTGGGATGTCATTGTGGAAGAGGCCTCGGTTGCTTCGTCCCTCGGCTTGATCGACAGCACGCTCGGCCTCGAACTCACCGGCCCCGGCGACGACGGCGTGAGCGGGCCCGCCACGATTGCCGATCTCAATTTCACCGCGGGAACTCCCGGCCTCTCGCTCGGGTTCTTCCGCGTCCAGACCGACCGGAATTTCAGCGGTGGCGAGTTGGTGAAGGACACGCGCCTCACCAAGTCCACCGGAGGAGTGACCAGCTACCTGCGACCCTTCACCGCGAACACCGGTGAGCTGGTGATCGACGATGAGGCCCCGACCGTCTCCACTTCGGGCGTCACGGGCACGCAGATCCAGCCCTCGGCAGGGTCGGTGGACATCCTCCAGCCGGGTCTGAACTACGTCATCCGGGACGGCGTCACCCCGGTCATCCTTACCTTCACCGCGACCGACGCCGGTCTCGCGGGGCTGGACGCCGCGGATGCGGCCGCCGACCTGACGCTCGTCGCCTCAAACGGAACCACCACATTGAACTCCGGCGACTATACGGTTGCCGCTTCGGAGACAGCGGGCGTGGTTACTTACGAAGTGACCCTGAACGTTCCCGCGGACGCCACGACCGGGCTCTATACCCTGGCGGCTTCGGTCATCGATCGTTCCGGGGTTTCCTCTTTGAGCACCGGCTTGGGATCGTTCAGTATTGCCAACGAAGCGATCGCCTCGATTGAACTGCAGGCCTTTGCTGGCGGCACTCGTGCGGTGACCTTCGTGGCCACCGATGGAGCGGGCGTCTTCCTGGGAAGCTGGACCAAGACCGTCACCAACTTCTCGGGCGGCATCGGCTCCGTGGTTCTTGAGAACGTCCCGGCCGGCACTTCCGCGATCAGTGCCAAATCGGCATGGACGCTCCGCAACAAGCGCGCGGTGTCCTTCAGCCCGGAAGGTGTAGGCTCCCTCGATCTGACCGGCACGACCTACAAGCTCAAAGGCGGCGACCTCAACGGTGACAACGTGATCAACACCCTCGACTACGGCGTCCTCCGTTTCCACTTCAACAGCACCGTCCCGGCCTCCCGGATGGTGGCGGACATCACCGGCGATGTCGCCGGCGAAGTGAACCTCACCGACTTCAACGTCATGCAGGCGAACTTCTACACGGTGGGCTCCGCCCAATAGAGCCTGTCGGCAAGCTTGTTCACGTTCAATCGCCAGCCCTGCTTCTCCGTCTCCTCATGACCCGCCCGTCCTCCGGCAAACGCTCGGCGGCGGCGTTTCAAGGAGGGGAGGGCAGGGCTGGCTTCCTGTTCCTTCTTACCGTTCCGATTCCCCCCCCACTGAAATCCCCGCGCGATGCGGGGAAATACACGCGCATGAAATCGTCTTCCCTTCCCCCCTTCTTCCTCGCCCGCGTTTTGCCGCTGATTTGCTGTCTCGGCCAGGCTATGGGTGCAGCAGTTGTTCCTTCGTGGTCCGGTGAGGCCGGAACCACACACTTCACCTACCAATTTTCCACCGGCGATTCGACACCCGCGCCGGATACTGCGCAAAGCAGCTTCAGCTCCCCCGTCCTCACGGTGATGCCGGGCTTCGCTTCGTCCGGCTGGCAAGATCCCGGTGCTGAATTCACTTCACCGGGGGTTGAGAACGACGGTGCATGGGATCTCGGTAATGGAGGCGTGATTTCGATTTCCTTGCCGGTGGCCGCCGCAGCGGCCTCGCTCGGCACCACCTACCGCATTGATTTCGTGGTTTACGCGGTGAGCTTCATCGTTCCCAACAGTCTGCCGGCGATGAGCGCGCTTGGTCTCTCGCCGCAGGACGAAGTGATTCAGGATTCCACGGTCGAGCAGGCCCCGCCCTTGTCCCGCTGGGACAGCCGGACCTGGACGGGCTACTACGAAGGCGTCGCGTCGGACACCATCACCTTCAATATCACGGCTCCCACCAACGGCTCCACGATCGATTCTTTTGAAGTTTACACGCGCCTCACGGTGGTGCCGGAACCCTCGTCCGCAGGGCTTGCCATGCTCGCGGGCTTCTTCGGATGCCTGCGCCGCCGCCGGGGCTGAAGCGCTTCTCTCCCCAGGAATTCACGAATCCTGCCGTCTGCCTCCGATGGTGCCCGATCTCCCGCGTGGATGAATACCCTACCGCTTCTTTTCGCCCTTCTTGCCCTACCTCTCGCCGCCGGGGCCGACACCATCCGCGTGGGCCCAGGGCAATCTTTTCCGACGATCCAATCCGCAATCGACGCGGCAAGCCCCGGCGATGTGATCGAGGTTTCTGCCGGCCTCTACGAGGAGAACGTCATCATCAATAAAAGCCCGCTAGTCCTGCTCGGAGCGCGCGCAGGCAGCGATGCACGCGGCCGTGTGGCCGGATCTCCCGATTCCGCATCGGAATCCATCGTCTCTCCCGCGGCCGGGAGCGCGCTGCTATTTGCCTCGTCCGCGGGCGCGATCACGGTTGACGGCTTTTGTCTCACATCCCCTGCGGGCCCCTCCACCGGCGTAGCGGGCTCTCAGACCGAAGGAAGCACCGGCCTGACCTTCGCATGCAATCTGGTGACGGTCGCCACGGGATCGGGCGGTGCTGCGCTGTACCTTCATCAAAGCGCCGAAAACGCCACAATCTCCCGGAACAGCCTTGTCGCCGCAGCGGGCAGCACGGAGACGGTCGTCCTCGGTTCCTCCGGTTCCTTCGACGGGCTCCACTTCCTGAACAACGAGGTCCTTCGCGACGGCCCTCCCGCCGGAATAGGGCTTCTCACGGGCGGGGCGGCGAACGTAGGCACGAGCCTCTCGCGCGGGGCGCGAATCTCAGGCAACGAATTCCGCGGTCACGGAACCGGCTTCAATGGCGGCAAGAGCTCCCTCGAGGGTGCGGAGATCTCATCCAACCTCTTCGACGGGAACGAGGGCGGGATGGCCGCGGGTACTGCCAATTGCGTGATCCAAGCGAACGAATGGAAGAACAATTCCTGCTATGGCCTGTGCCTCACCGGCTTCGGCGACCTGACCGGGGTGGCGAGCGGCGTGCGCGGCACCGATATCAAGGACAACATCTTCGTCAACAACGGCAGCGTCGTTTCTCCTTCGGGGTATGGCGATCTGATCATCGAAGACCAGACCGACGGAAATCTCGGAACGAACCGGATCTTCCGGAACCGGTTTCTTAGCATACGCGCGATCCACAACGAAGAGATGTCGGGCTCGCTGGACGCGGCGTCGAACTACTGGGGCGCGGCGGATGGCCCCGGAGGCAAGGGTCCGGGAGGCGGCGGCGAAATTGCCGGGCCGGGCTCCGTTCGCTTTGAGCCATGGTATGGCGATGAAGGTCTCACCTGCTTGAATTTCGGAAGTTCGCCTCTGGAGGAAAGCCTGACGCTGGGCGAGGGTGAGTCGATCGGAGGCGATAGCTTGCAGATCGCGCCCTCCGTGGTTCTGACCATCGGAAGAGGTGCCAGCGTGACCGTCACCGGTTTCGATATGCAGCCGGGTTCCTCGGTGAAGATCGATGGAGGCGCTCTGAAAGTAGGCAAGCTCACGATGCAGCCCGGCGCGGTGCTGGACGTGGTAGGCGGCGCGCTCTCCCTCGACCCTCTCGGGACCGGACAGTACCACACCATCTCCGGGTCCTTCACCTTCTTCGACTGCCTGGGATCGCTCGACATCAACGCGAACACCACCTTCAGCGGCAGCACGCTCGGGATCGCGTCGGATATCCATGTGGCGCCCGGCGTGACGCTTGTCGTTTTGGGCAGCCTGGAGCTGGACGGCTGCGTCATGGATAGCAGCGGCACTTTCAATTTGTTGGCGGACTCCGGCGCGGAGTTCCGGATGGTCCGGTGCGAGGTGACGGGGGCCTCCATGAGCTTGGTTGGTAGCGATCTCTTGCTGCGCGACAATATCTTCACCGATTCATCGGCTATTGTCTTCAGCACCGTGAATGGCGGGAGCATCTACCATAACGTCTTCACCGGAGGTGCAGGCGCGCTCAATATCCTGCCCGGCGCGGTGGTGACCACCGAAGCCGATGGCTGGGGGAACGTGGGGGATCCCGCTTCGGTCCGGAACCGCTTGTCGCTTCATCTCCGGCCCCCCCTCGATGCGACCCGGACACTCGATGGCGAGGGGGTCCTCTATGTCCAGCCGGGGGACAGCATCAGGGCCGGCGTGGATATCGGCGGGCTGGAGCACAAGGCGTTCGCCGTCGAAGCCTTGCTGGGGTATAGCGGCGTGCACCTGCAGTTCGATGCCCTGTTGCCTTCCACGGACTGGAGCACCGGGCTCCATGCGGAGGCGGATGAAAGCGCGGTGATCGGCCGCTTCAACACGGCGTTGGGCCTCGGGTTCAGCTATCCGGATCCCGACGGCACGCTGATGGAGGGCGAGGTGGCGGATATCCGGATGATTGCGAAGCCCTCGGAAGGACGCACCCGCGTCTTCTTCCGCACGAAAGGGGACGCCGAAACCACTCCCGTGGATACCCGTCTCACCGTCGGGAATGCCGGCACCGGCTCTTTCCTGAATGCCCCCTTCACGCGGAACTCGCCCTTGCTCGTGATTGACGGGACTGCCCCGGAGTTCGCGAACGGAGCGACGGTCACTCAAGTTCGGGATCTGGTCACTACCGATGTTTTGGACGGAGGAAACTTGACCCGCATCGGCACGGTCACTGTCACCCTCGACGTTCGTGACGATCTGGCAGGAATCGACGCGGCTGACATGGCGGTCAATCTGGTGGGCCCGGTGACGCTCGCCGGCGGACTTGCGGACATCCTGCCGGTGGACATTGGCGGCGTCATTTACCTCCGCCACACCTTTGAACTGGCGGTTACCCCGGCGACCCCGGACGGGACCTACAACCTCGATGCTATCGCAATGGACCGCTCGGGGAATGCGGCCACGCTCGCGATCGGCGCGATCGAAATCGCGAAGTACCGCCTCAACGTGACTGTTGCGGCCCAAGGTCTCATCGCGGCGCCCCTTGATCGCGACGTCACCTTCGTTGCCACCAGCGCCTCGGGAACGGTGCTGAATACCTGGACTCTCCCCGTTTCCTTCGGTGCGGGCCAAGGGGTGACCAGCTTGGAAGCGATTCCGGATGATACCGCGTTCCTTAGTGCGAAGACCCCGTGGACCCTCAGGACACGTCTCGCCGTGTCCTTCGATGCGGGAGGCGATGGCTCGGTTTCCTTCACCGGCTCTTCCCGATTGAGAGGAGGCGACTTCAACGGCAACAACCTCGTGAATCTTGTGGATTTCAATATCCTCCAAGCTTCCTTCAATGCGACGGCGTCGGTGCCTGATATCTCGGGAGACGGTCAGGTGAACCTCACCGATTTCAATATCCTGAATGCGAACTGGCTTGTGGCCGGAGACCCGCCCTGAGCGGGTGGAGCGCTTCCCCCAAGCTTTCCAAGCCCGATCCCGATGATCTCTCCCTGTTTTCCGGTCCCCGGATTTTCCGTGTGCGTCTTGGCGGGACTCGTTCTTCTCCCGGCCATCTCTCATGCCGCCTTGGAGGCGGACGTGATGACTTCCCGCGGCGTGGTCACCATCGATCTCGGCTACACGGAAGCCCCGCTGGCGGTTGCCAACTTCATCACGTTGGCGGAAGGCTCACGTTCCTGGGTGGACTCTTCAAGCGGCGCGGTGGATTCCGGGCTCTTCTACGACGGCCTGGTCTTCCACAGGGTGGAGAATACCTCGTCTTCGAAGCTGGCTGAAACCGGCTCCCGTGATGGATCGGGAAACGACGACGCCGGTTTTACGGTGCTCGATCAATTCCACCCCTCTCTGAGCCATGAGCCCTATGTAGTGGCCATGGCAAGTGACGGCCCGAACACGGGCGGCTGCCGCTGGTATTTGACCGGGGATCTGGCGATGCCGGCACGGGATGGAAGAGGCGTCGTGTTCGGCAAGGTTACGTCACCCGCAAGTCGTGTGATCGTTGATTCGATCCTGAGCGGCGGGATTGGCACAACCACAGTGACGGGAATCAGCATCCGGCGGACAGACCCTGCGGCAGAAGCCTTCGATGAAATGGCGCTGGCGCTTCCCGAAGTGTCTCCCGTCCGCGGCAGCCTATCGGTGCAGCCGGCCATTGCGGTGAAGCTGGATTTTCCCCAGCCCGCATCCACGATGTTGCGCGCGAAGTCATCCCTCGATCTCACCCAGTGGATCCCGCATTTCGTTGGCTTCGCAGGCATCGATGACACCTTGCCTCCGGCGCTTCAGACCATCGATGGCGGAGATGTTTGGCGACGTTTCTACAACTTCTCTTTGACGGCCTATTCCGGCGCGGGAGGAGCTTCCACCTTCGCTCATCGCACGCTTACCACGGAAACGTCCCATGCGGGGCAGTTGATTTACCAGTTCGATGCGACGGGCATGGCGGGAACCTACTCGAATACGCCTTTTCCCGGATTCCCACCCTTGGATACCGGCACCTTTGTCGTCCGCACGGACTTTCCTCCCCGCTTTGACGCGTATTTTTTCCGCATGCTCGTGCAGACCAGCGGACTTGGTGATACCAAGAACCACTGGATCCGAGGCGGCTTCGACATGATCGCTCCCGGCAAGATCACCGGCCGGCAGATCAGCGACTTCCATGCGGCGGACATGTCTCCGGTTTTCGCCGAACCGGAGCCGGACATGCCCCTCGAGCTAAGCCGTCCGTGAGGGCCCCTTGTGCTTGCCGGCCCGGAAGGGCGTGTTGGTCTCGCAGGCACGCTGCCGTTCTTCCAGAAAGCTCCGTTCGGATGCCACTCCGGTCAATTCCATGGCCTTGCTAAAGCGCGCTGCTGCCTCCATCCGCCTGTCCAGACGTTCTTCCAGATCGCCGATCACCGCGTGGAAGAGGTAGTAGGTCTCCAGTTGCTCCGGTTTCGCAATCGCCTTGATGGCGTCCATCCCCGCTTTCGGACCATGAACGTTCGCGACTGCCACGGCGCGATTGAGCGCCACGATCGGAGACGCGCTTATTTCCACCCAGCGGTCGTAGTGGGCGAGGATGCGCGGCCAATCCGTATCGGCGTAGTCGGGCGCGGTGCAGTGGCATGCGGCGATGCCCGCCTGGAGGTGGTATTCGCTGAGATCGGTGCCCACGCTTGCCCGCGCCAGATGCATCATCCCGGCGCCGATCAAGCGGCGGTCCCAGCGGGTGCGATCCTGATCTTTCAGCCTCAGGATATTGCCTTCGTCGTCCTCGCGGGCGGGAATGCGGGCGGCGTCGAGCAGCATCACTGCCAGCAACGCGTGCGTTTTGGGCAGGTTGCCGGCCGGATGGGCGGCCAGCAAACTCCCGAGGCGGATCGCCTCGTGGCAGAGATCCTCCCGGACGAGGCTCTCGCCGTTCGAGGCCTTGTAGCCCTCGTTGAAAAGCAGATAGAGCACGTGCAGCACTCCATCCAACCGGGATTCCAGTTCGTTACCGGCCGGGATTTCGAAAGGGATGCCTTGATCCTGGATGCGCTGCTTCGCCCGGGTGAGGCGCTTTGCAATCGCGGCTTCGCTTGTCAGGAATGCGCTGGCGATCTCGGGAATGCCGAAGCCGCAAAGGGTTTTCAAGGCAAGGGCCGTCTGGTCTTCCTGGGAAATCAGCGGGTGGCAGCAGGTGAAGATCAGCCTCAGCCGGTCGTCGCGGATTTCCTCCTCAAATAGGGGGCCGTCCGCGTCATCGGGCAGCCGCTCGAGCGAAGCGGAGATCTCCGGCTGTTTCTCCTGGAAGAGCTTTTCCCGCCGGAGCATGTCCAGCGCCCGCCGCTTCGCGGTCTGCATCAGCCATGCGGCGGGATTGTCCGGCACGCCATAGTAGGGCCAGACCTGCAAGGCGCGTATCATCGCCTCTTGCACCACATCCTCCGCCAGTTGCAGGCGGCGGATCCCGAAGATGCCCGTCAATGCGGACACCAGCTTCCCGGCTTCGTGCCGGAAGAGGTGCTCCGTGAGCTTGGGAATCTCCGGGTTATGGGGCGGCATCGCGCTCACAGCATCAAGCCAGGGCGGTTGCTTCCACGTCTTTCAGCATCCGCCCCACCGGACAGGCGGGCGCGACGGGGCGCACTTCGACCGTCAGGCCGTAGGGTAATGCAGGGCATTCCTTGCCGATGGCGAGCGCTTCTTCCATCGTCTCGACGGTGAGCAGGAAGAAGCCTCCCACGGCCTCCTTCGATTCCGCGAAGGGCCCGTCCGCCACGGCACGTGCTTTTCCGGAGATCGTCACGCCTTCGTTTTCGAGCGGATTTGCCGCGGCGAGCTTGCCTTCACGTTCGAGGCGGTCGAACCACGAGCCCCATTCGCCCATGATACGCTGGATTTCCTCGGGGGAGAGTTCTTTGTGCCAATCCGTGCCGCGGAAGAGCAGCAGGTATCCGTTCGGGTTGTTGTAGTTGTTCATGTTGGTCAAGGGATAGGGTCAGATGCAGGATCGAGTCACGGCTGGAAATGGAGGATCTTCCTCTTCGGATCACGAAGTGGATTTGCGGGAGTCGGGGGGAGAAATGCGCAGCTTCCGGACGAGGCGGAACGCCAGCAGAAGCAGGGAACTTGCACACGCGGCGATCAAGGCCGCGCGGATGCCTGAGGCGACAGGGATCGAGATGCCGGCCCCGGTGAACACGGCCACATAGGCGGCGAGACAAACCGGACATTTCGGCATTAGCACCAGCAGGCCGCCGGGGAGCAACCACGAGGTGGCGGCGGCGAGCCCCCGGCGTACCGGCTTTCCCGCGACCGGCGGCATCGCTTTCTTCCTGCAGCACGCGTTCATGGCCAGCTTTCTTAGGAGTTCGAGCACTCGCAGGAGGCCCCGGCGGCTTCGTCGTACTTGTCGTGAAGCCGGATCCAGCTCATGGTGCCTTCCTCGTTCCGCCCCTTCGGCGTCAGATCCATCAGCATGAAGGTGGTCAGCACCTCCTCGCCGCCGCGGGCATAGCAGGAGTAGGTGTGGAAGATTTCCCCCTCGTCGTTCTTGTAAAAAATGCTCATGCCATGGGATTCGCCGGTCTCGGTCTCCGGAGCAAAGTTGTACATGGCCTCGCCCCTCGCCACCTGTTCCTCCGTGAAGGAGACATGGTAGTCGTAGTTGAAGTCGTTCTTCGCCGAGGAGACCCACGGGAATCGCCAGCCCATCCGTTTCCTGAATCCGGCGAATTCGGACAGCGGCGCACGGGAGACGGCGGCAAAGGCAACGTCGCGATGCTCGAAATGCTGGCGCGCGCCGTCGATGTGGTCGCAAAGAAAGGAGCAGCCTTGGCAGCCTTCCTTCCATCCGGGGCCGAACATGAAGTGATCGACAATGAGCTGGCTGCGGCCCCGGAAGAGCTCCGCCAGCGTGACGGCGCCCTCCGGCCCTTCGAAAACGTAATTTCTGTCCACCTTGACCCACGGCAGTTCACGCCGCTCGGCGTTGATCCTGTCGCGGGTCCGGTAGAGTTCCTTCTCTTTCTTCAGCAGGTCCGTCCGGGCCGCCAGCCACTTCTCCCGGCTCACCACCGGGTGTTCCGCCAGTCCCGCTTCCCTCTCCAATGTCGGTGTTTGTGTGCTCATGATGTTTTCGGGTTCATGAATTCGACGGACGGGGAGGGGGATTCAGGACATTCTTATTTCGTGCGGGTCGATTTTGCGGACATGAAAGTGGTCCAGTTTCCGTCTTCGCCCTGGATGCTGCTCGTGAAGGTTTTGTGGTTCTCGTCCTGGAACACGATGACTTCCTTGAATTTGCAGATTTTCCCGCCCTGCATCGGGCACGGCCCTTCGGTTTCCAAGGTGAGGGTTTTTCCATCGTCGCCCAAGGTTCCTTCGTACTTCCACATCGTGCTTGTCATGGAGTCCACCCAGGAGCCGATGAACTTCTTTTTCTCGGGGTCGTAGCCGATCGTCAGGATGCTGGAAAAGGGAGATCCCATCGCTTCGCCGGAACCTTCCGAGACCAGCCAGAAGCCGCCGAGCGAGCGGGCTTTTTCGGTCATCTTGTTCTTCACCGGCGGTTTGCCGGGCTCCATGGTGCATTCCATCTCGGATTCCCATTCACCGGCGAGTTGCTGGAGCCACTTGTGCTCGGATTGCGGCTTGGGCATTTCGGGCATCTCCTGGGCCAGGGCGGAGGAGGCGCTGAAGATCAGGGCGGCGATGCCGCTCATCAGGATACTGCGGGTCTTCATTTTCGTGAGGTAGTTTGTTTTAGGAGGGGACGGGACGCCCGTGCTTTCCGGGCAAGGGCTCACTAGCAAGACGAACGGTGACCCTTTTTTTGGACACTGTCCGGCGTTTTTTTGAAGCCGGGCCTAGCC
>CBIHMP010000002.1:0-43985 GCA_966211015.1 uncultured Luteolibacter sp.
GGATACGGATGCGGGGCACGCGGGGATTCTGGAGGATGCCGCCCAAGTGCCAAGCGCCAAGAGGGACGCTGAGCCAAGGGGTTCACTCTTGTGATTCCGACTGGCAAGCCGACCCGATCACCGTTTAAGCTCTAGGGATGCGGTGTTTTCTCCTTCCCCTTTTCGCCTGCTTGACGGCGGCGCTTCCCGCCAGCGAAGACGATTACACCAATTCGATTCAGGTGGATGGCCTGCCAATCCGCCTCAGCGAGACCGGGTGGCTCTCTGAAGCCATCAACTCCGACTCCCCAACAATCCATCTTTCGGAGCCCTTCTCCAAGGTCCTTGGATTGGAAATTCCCGAGGGCAATTTCATCCTCTACTACGTTCCGACCGGCAATTTGATCTCCCGCTTGGATAAGAAAACCCATGAGCTTGTGGACCATGTGATCCGGCAGCTCTACCACCACGACCAGATGGTTGCCACCTGTCGCGCCTATCTCGGGCTACTTGAGCCGATGCCTCCCGAGAAGAGGGTGCAGACGGTGATGCGCGTCGGATTCCTTCCGGACCCGCTCGTCGCCAGCGTCGTGCAACGCATCCGCCAGATCCGGCAAAAGGAACTTGGAAACTACGATCCGTTCGACCCGAAACCGCAACCCCCTCCCCTGAGCGAGGCAGAAGAGGCCCGGGCCCGCTCCTACGAAAAGATCCTACCCGCGATGATCGAGATCTCCTTGCAGCGAATGAAAGATTCGCTGGAGATTCTGGATGGACGGGATCCGAAGGCCGATGCCAAGCCGGAACTGCCAGTCCCCGGGCCGGGGCCCTGAGCCGCGCGATTCAGTGAAGGGGAGCGCACGCGCCCTCGCGTGCCGTTTCCGGCGCCCCCGCCGGAAACCGCTGCCCTCCTTCGGGAGAGTCGATTTCCATCCAAAAGTTGGCGGGATGCTCCGCCCGGCCATGAAGGGCGGCGGTGAGGAAAACAGCAGCGGCTTTTTTCGCTCGCGCCGCGGCACGGCGGGCGTATCACTCCGGCGGAGATGATTTCGATCACTGACAAAGCCGCCGGGGAACTCCGGGCCCTGCTTGAGCGGAAGGGCGCAGCGCCGCAGAGCGGCCTGCGGCTCGCCGTGACCAAGGGCGGTTGCGCGGGCTGGCAGTACGTGATGGAGATCGCCGACCCTGCCGAAGGCGATACGGTGATCGAATCCGCGGGCGCGCGCGTGATCGTGGCGGCGGACAGCGCCTCCAAGCTGGCGGGCTGCCAGATCGACTACTGCGACGATCTCTCCGATGCGGGCTTCCGCATCGAAAACCCGAACGCCGCGCGCTCCTGCGGCTGCGGCACCTCTTTCGAAACCGCCAGCGAACCCACGCCCGAGCCGGCCGAAGACTGCGGCAAGAACTGATGCCCCGGGACAAGCAGCCGCCGCCGAAGAAAAAGCGTCCGCCCGCCTACTACTGGTGGACCTTGGCCAATGTCCTCGCCCTCTGCCTGGCGGTGCTGAGCTGGCTGCTGTGCCTGCATGTCTTCAAGCACCCGGAGATCCCCCGGAATTACGAGCTGCTGCGCAAGCTGGGCCGCACCACGCCGCCGGAGCCCCTCACCGAGCTGCAGGCCCCGCCCGGAGATTCGGCCGACCCGCGGGCCTTCTATCGCCGCTACGCCGCCTTGTCGGAAGAGGACCTCGCGCTCTTCAACGCGGCCCTGATGCGGAATTACCTGACCAATCTCAAGGAGCCGAAGCTGATCCAGTATGCGGAGGGCAACTTCCGGGTGGAGGAGGTGCGGGCCTTGGGAGAGGGCGATCTCTTCCATCCCGGCTTCGCGATCCGGGCGCAGGCGATGATCGCGCCGGATGAATTTTCCCGCCCGGCGCCGTGGCCGGTGGTGCTCGAATATCTCTTTCCCACCGACGACCAAAGGGCGCTAGGCTGGATCGCCCCCGGAGACATGCTCGCCGTCTCGAAATTCCCGAACTGCGCGATGCTCCTGCATGTCGCCCGGATCGAGGGCGGCGACACGCCGGAGATGTGCCTCACGGTCGTGCCGATCGCCTTCGGCAACTTCAAGGTCGGAAAAGACCGGACCTTTGCGCTCCAAGCGCCCGCGGCGCTGAATCCCGCCGCCCCGCTGCCGGTTTTCCAGGTAAGCGAGGAGGAGTAATCCCGGAGGCTTCCGGCCGGAGCCCCTTCTTCAGGCGAATTTGCCGCCGCCGGGAATCGGGCAAGGATACATGCCGTCCGGACCGGGCCGCGGACCGGGATCGGCATCCCAGGCAAGCACCTTCGGCATCGTATCGAGATCCGAATTCAGCGCCTGCTCCCAGGTCACCTCCGCGCCGGTGTAGCAGGCCATCCGGCCCATGATGGCGGTCAGCGTGCTCTCCGCGGTGTATTGCGCGTTGTTGAGCGGCTTGTCGTTGCGGATGTGGTCGTACAAGACATCGTGCTCGGTCTGGTAAGGATTGTTGTCCTGCCCGCGGAAGCGCCAGACCACCTTGCCGCTGCGGTCCTTGATCATGCCCGGGTAGGCGGAGCCGGTGGTACCCGCGATGGCCTCGCTCACCTTCGACCACACGCCGTCCCAGTGGCGGCTCTGCGAATTCATCACCGTGCCGTCCGCGTAGGTGTATTCGACATAGAAGTGATCGTAGATTTCGCCGTAATTCTTGCCGACGCGCTTGGTGCGGCCGCCCATGCCGACAGCCTTCGCAGGCAGCGCGCCCTTGAACCAATTGCTCACGTCCAGATTGTGGACGTGCTGCTCGCAGATGTGGTCACCGCAGATCCAGTTGAAATAGTACCAGTTCCGCATCTGGTATTCCATCTCGCTCATCCCCTCCTTCCGGTCCCGCACCCAGACGCCGCCGCTGACCCAATAAACCTGCGAGGAAACGAAGTCCCCGATCGCGCCGTCCTGGATCCGCTTGAGCGTTTCCAGATAGCTGGTCTGGTAGCGGCGCTGGAGCCCGCACACCACCTTCAGCTTCTTCTGATCCGCCACTTTCGCCGCTTCGATCACCTTGCGGATGCCGGGGCCGTCCACGGCCACGGGCTTCTCCATGAAAACGTGTTTCCCCTGCTGCACCGCGTATTCGAAATGCGCGGGGCGGAAGCCCGGCGGCGTGCAGAGCAGCACCACGTCCGCGGCATCGATCGCGCCCTTGTAGCCGTCGAAGCCCGCGAAGACCCGCTCCTTCGGCACGTCCACGCGGTCGCCGAATTGCTGCTTGAGCGCGTTCGCCGCGTTCTCGGCATTGTCGGGAAAGGCATCCGCCACCGCGACCAGCTTCGTGCCGGGCACGTTCAGCGATTGCGCCGCCGCTCCGCTGCCGCGGCCGCCGCAGCCGACGAGGGCGATCTTGATTTCCGCATTCGGCGCCGCTTGTGCATAGAGCACGGAGGGCAGGGACGAGGCGGCGGCAGCGATGGTTCCGGCCTTCAGGAAAGCACGGCGGTCGGCGGAGAGCGGGTTTGGGATCATGATCGTCCCTTTTACGCCTGAAAAACCGGGATCTTGCGAGGGCGAATTCCGGGGGCCGGCGGATCAGAATTCGCAATGCCCGGGCGTCCGGGCGAAGGGGATGACGTCGCGGATATTCTGCATCCCCGTCACGAACATCAGCATCCGCTCGAAGCCCATGCCGAAGCCGGCGTGGGGAACGGTCCCGTATTTCCGGCTGTCCACGTACCAGGCGTAGTCCTCCAGCGAAAGGCCGTGCCGTTCCATATTGGCCAGCAGCACATCCAGCCGCTCCTCCCGCTGGCTGCCGCCGACGATTTCGCCGATGCCGGGAACCAGCAGGTCCATCGCGGTCACGGTCTTCCCGTCGTCGTTCAGGCGCATGTAGAAGGGTTTGATCTCCTTCGGGTAGTTGAAGACGGTGGTGGGCTTCTTGAAATACTCCTCGGTCAGCCAGCGCTCGTGCTCGCTCTGGAGATTCAGGCCGTACTCCACCGGATACTCGAACGCCTTTCCGGACTTCCTCAGGATCGCGACCGCCTCCGTGTAGGACACGCGCTCGAAGGGACTTCCCGCCACGAATTCGAGCCGTTCGCGCAGGCCCTTGTCCACGAACTTCTCGAAGATCGCGAGGTCGCCGTCCTGGCCTTCCAGTGCTTCCTTCACCAGGTACTTCACCATCGTTTCCGCCAGATCCATGTCGCCCTGGAGATCGCAGAAGGCCATCTCCGGCTCGATCATCCAGAACTCGGCGGCGTGGCGGGAGGTATTGGAATTCTCCGCCCGGAAGGTGGGCCCGAAAGTATAGATGTTTCCCAGCGCGCAGGCGAAGAGCTCGCCCTCGAGCTGGCCGGAAACGGTCAGGTGGGAGGCCTTGCCGAAGAAGTCTCCGGCGAAGCCGTCCGCTTTCGCCGCGGTGGGATCGAGCGTCGTCACGCGGAACATCTCCCCCGCCCCTTCGCAATCGCTCGCGGTGATGATCGGGGTGTGGACGTAGTAAAAACCGCGTTCGGCGAAAAAGCGGTGCACCGCGTGGCTCATCCGGCTGCGCACGCGGAACATCGCGCCATACAGGTTCGTGCGAGGCCGCAGGTGCGCGATGCTGCGGAGGAACTCCTGCGAATGACCCTTCTTCTGGAGCGGGAAGTCTTCCGGCGCTTCGCCGAGCAAGCGGATCGCGGTGGCTTGCATTTCCCACGCCTGCTCGCCCCCCTGGGATGGGACCAGCTTCCCTTCCACCGCCACCGAGGCTCCGGTAGTCATCCGCGCGAGGTTCTCGGAACCGGGAATCCCCGCGTCCGCGACGATCTGCAGGTTTCCGAGACAGGAACCGTCGTTGATCGCGATGAAAGAAAACGCCTTCGAGTCCCGGCGGGTACGGACCCAACCGGCCGCTTGGATGGCATCGGCGGGTGCGGTCGAAAGGAGCAGATCGCGGATCAGGCTGCGCATGCCGCGTGATCTAGCTGCCGCGCCGCGCCGGGGCAAGAGCGCTCGCCGGACCCGGATCAAGTCCCCATGATCCGGAGCGCCAGCCACGGGGCGAAGTTCAGCGCCAGGACCAGTACCTTGTAGAACGAAAGGTACTGAAAATAGATCCGGCTCAGATCGGCCTCCATCATGCCGAACATCCGCCCGTGGAGACGGGCCACAGCCTTCCGTGCCCCCAGAATACCCGCGGTCGAGAGCAGCAGGATGCCGAAATTGATCACCGTGCACCAGCCGAGGAATTCACGCAGGGTTTCGAGATTCATGTCTTTCTCCCTTCGCTCGGGTGGAGGAATATGCTCCCGTTCCCGTCCCTGCACAAGGAGGCATCGCCGCCTTTGCAGGGGGCGATGCCAGGCTCGGGAAATCCGGCCGCGGGTTCCCGGCGAGGGGCGCAAGGACGCCGCCTCAATCGTCCACGGTGATCTTCACGGACGGGATCTGGATCGAATCCACCACCCGGTAGTTTTCATCCACCGCGACCACGTTGCTTCCCGCGACATAGTAGCGGACTTCGGTCGATTCCACGGGCGGCAATACCTCCACCAGCTTCGGCGGGGCGGCAACGAGGTAAGGACGCTCCTCCTCCCGCACCACGACTCCGGGAGCGATCCGGGTGGTCCGCCAGGTCTTCGGGATGCGTTTGACTTCGACGTTCGAGACCAGCTCCGGCGGGAGTCCGTAGAGCTCGCTCTTGTAAGGATCGAAGTACTTCACGACCCGGGTGCGCACCTCGGGATTGAAGGTCCGGGTGGTAGTCGTGTTTTTCTCGGTGACGCTGCCGTCGGCATTCTCGCGGACCGTGTTCTTCTCGGTGGTCTGCGTGACCTGGGCTGCAAGCGGGAGCACTGCCGTCATGGTGGTGATGGCAAAAGCTGTAGCGATGTTTTTCATAGTCGTATCATTCTAGGTTGCATGTCCCGCGCCGACACGGAGCGGGATCTCGGGCTCGTTCTCGCAGTCGCCATACCAAAGGGAAAGGGAGGCGGCGGACCCGCGGCTACTTCCATGGCAAAACGGGCAAGATAATACGGAAGCGCCCGTCCCGCCACACCGCTTGCGACGCCCTTTACCCGGGCCTTCGCGATCGGTCGCACGTTCCCGCTTTTCCACGTCCAAGAAAGACAGGAACCAAGACCTTCAGCCCCTTTCTCCCGGTTTAAGAAACGCGCAAAATGCCCCCGGGGATATTGCGTCGCGCATCATCAAACGCCGGTTTTGAAGCCGTGATGCCTCTGGGGCCATCCGGTACGGCGATTGCGAAAAAGGAACGGTCCCGGCGCATCGTTGCGATGCACCTCAAACCCCTGACAAGCATAGCCATGAAAAAAGAATTCGCTCTACCCGGCCTCCTTGCCGTGGCCTTCACTGCCGCCATCTCCCCCGCCCCCGCACAAAAGGAGGATGCGATGCCCGATGCCCATGCATCCTCCACGGCGGAGATTTCCAAACTGATCGCCGCGATCCGGCCGGTCGGTGACAGCCGCGTCTGGGGGACCGTCGTGTTCACGGCCGCCGGCGATGGGGTCAAGATCACGGCGAAGATCGGCGGCCTGACACCGAACGCCAAGCACGCCATCCACATCCATGAATTCGGCGACCTGGGCAGCGACGACGCGACCAGCGCCGGGGATCACTTCAACCCGGAGAACCACCCGCACGCGCTGCCCGACCAGGAAGAACGCCATGCGGGAGACATGGGAAACCTGGAAGCGGATGCCAGCGGGAATGCCGAGCTCGACCTCACGGTGAAGAACATCACCCTGGACCCGGGGCCGCGCGGCATCCTCGGCCGGGCGGTAATCGTGCATGCGAAACCCGACGACGGAGGACAGCCCAGCGGGAATGCCGGCGACCGGATCGGTGCCGGGGTGATCGGCCTCTCGAAGGATGCAATGTCCAAGGAGCCCGCCCCGCCGCCGGCAGAAGAAACGACGACGGAGGAAAAGGCCACGGAAGCCAAGCCCACGCAGCCGGATACGGCGGCGGATTCACCGCCGCAGGAGGAGTGAGCCGGAGCGATCCCGGGCTCATTCGCTTTTGTGGAAGGCCTTCCCGAAACGGTGCCGGAGCCAGTAGCCCCCTAGCAGCAGGAGCATGGTCACACCTACCAGGATGTACAGCCAGGTCGGATTGAAATCCATGACCGCGCTTCCGGCACCCACGGGGATCACGCAGAAGGCGATGTAGATGGGGGCACCGATCCAGAAGTAGATCCGGAAGGGCACGTCCGTCAGCGCCAGCAGGTAGAGCTTCACGGCGTAGGGCGGGCCGTGCAGGGCGGCGAAGAGCGCCGTAAACCAGACGCGGTGTTTAGGGTCGATGGGCGGGATCCCATACCCGGCCCGCTCCAAGCGGGCCCGCACCGGATCCCGGAAAAACCCGTGGGCCAGCCGGAATGCCGCGAAGTGGTGGAACAACATTACTCCCCCGGCGACAGCCATCCCCGCGTGCATGCCGAACCTGACGCCCGCAAGGAAGAGAAAGATGCTCAGCGGAAAACCGGCCAGCGGCAGGATCAGGAAGGCGGCGATGAACCATGGCGCGTGAATTCCTTTCCCGTAGGCAACCAGCGTCTCCCGGTTCAAGTCCCCGCGGTGGACGTAGAGGAACCAGGCCGCCAAGGCCGCGGCGAGCGTGCCCAAGGCGATTTTCCCCCGGTGGCGCCGCCACCGCTCAGTCGTCGTCGGAATCGTTTGCATGCAGGGTGAGTTCCACGCAGAGGGGCAAGTGGTCGGATGCCATCACGGCGGTCGGGGTGTCCGGACGCTCGATCCCCTCGATGGAAAAATGCCGGCTCACGAAGACATGATCGATCCGCAGCAGCGGCTTCACCGACGAAAAGGTGGCCCGCGGCTTGTGGCCCGCCGCGGCGAGCTGGACATCCCTCAGGCGAGTCTGGAGACGCCGGAACACCGGTGAACGCGGGCCGGTGTTGAAATCGCCGCACAGGATCACCGGCTCGTCCTCCCCGATGCCTCCCAGCCACTCTCCCCCGAGCAACACCTCCGCTTGCTTCCTGCGTTCCTCGCGGCCGAGGCCGAAGTGGGTATTGATGAAATGAAAGGCGGGACGGCCCTCGGGTTCCATCTTGAGCCAGATCGCACCGCGCGCCTCGCGGAAGAGGCGCGGAAACGCCGGGGTGAGATGCGCCGCCTTGAGAATCCGGAACGGGTAGCGCGCGAATACCGCGATGCCGTAACGCTCCTTCTCCTCCTCGAACATCGCGTGGAAGACATGGCTCATGCGCAGATGGTGGGCGATCAGCTCCGCCTGATCATGACTTCGGCTGCGCGGCCGGTGGGCGTCCACTTCCTGCACCGCCACGATGTCGGGATTGAAATGGTTGATCACGCGCGCCACCCGCTCCGGCCGGATCTTCCCGTCGATGCCGACGCAGCTATGGATATTGTAGGTCATCACGCGGATCGGCATATCGTGACGGTCGCCGGGATGCTCCGGCACGCGCTCGCTCCGCTCCCCGTCCCGGCCCAGGAAATGGAGCGCGATCTTCCGCAGGTCCTCCCCGCGCACACGGCTGCGGGTGTCGGCCAGGTGCGAGACGTGCCAGCGGCGGATGCGGTCGGGCACCAGCAGGAAGCCGCGGGTTTCCTCCGCGCCCGGGCCGCAATGCGCGCCGTTTTCGGAGGGAAAGGTCAGCGGTTGCGAGGCGGGGTCCCAGCCGCTGAGAACGAAATCACCGGCATCGGCATGGTGGCACAGGCCCGCCATGTCTTCCGCGGCCTCCCCGAGAAACGGATGCCCCGCGCCGAGCACCTCCGCCGCATCCTGCGGCAAGGACCAGAGCCCGCGCGGATTGACCACGGCGACCGTGCCGTCCGCCTTCTTCCACAAGACCATCGGGATGCCCGCCTTGCCCACCATCTCGCGCGCATAGGCTTCCATCTCCCCTTCCGCGGGAGACCGGGGCAGGTACACGTGGCCGACGGGGCCCATCGCGGTGATGATGATGTGCTTGGCGGGATCCGGGGTGCCATCGACCTGGGTGCCGGCTATCTTGATCCCCATGAGGTGCCGGCAACGGTCGAGCGTATTCCCCAGCAGCTCCGGCATCCTCCGCATCCAGACCGGGCAGCCATCGAAGGGACCTCGCGAAAAGACCTCGGCGAGAGCGGCGTCCAGTTCCCGGCCGTATTTCCGCGGATAGGGCACCGTGTGCTCCTGCCCGTGGTCCGAGTAAACCAGCAGCTCGTAATCCCGGTAGGTGGATTGCCCGGCCGCCCGGTAGATATCGCGGATCGCGCGGTCGATCCCCAACAGCGTCCAGTGCGCGAACTCCGACGAGGGGCCGCGGCGGTGGGACTGCTCGTCGTAGCCGAGGAAATTCGCGTGGATCGTCTGGACGCCGCGCTCGATATCCAGCAGCACGCGGAAACGGATCATTTCCCGCAGGACGATGCAGACGACCACCCGCGCCGGCACGAAAGCCATCTCCCGCCAGAAGCCCTCCCGGTGATAGAGCCCCTTCACGGCATCCACCAGCGCGAGCCCGAACTCCAGGACCGCAAGCCCCGCCATGCGCAGGATCTTCGGCGCATAGACGATGGAAAGCACCAGCCCCTTCAAGGGATGGAGCTTTCGCAGCAGCTCGTCCGGCGCGAGATCCTGCGAGCAGTAGCGGGAGCGGGCGGAGCCGGCGCGGTAAATATTCGAGTACGTGTGACCGTCCTTCAGGAGCGGTTGGGCCCCTTGGCTCTGCAAGTCCTCCTCGATTTCGGCGGAGGATGAAGCCTCGTACATCCGGAAGATCTTCCCGCTGGAGCGACGGAGAAATTGGAAACCGGGAACCGCCGCCCTAACCCCGTAAAAGATCTCCCCCTGCACGGCGGGCGTGGTGGACGGCACGCCGGAATAAAAGGTTTCCAAGGTGAAGTGATTGCGGCGGATCAGCCGCGCGAGGAAGGGCATCCTTCCCTGCTGCAGCGCGCGCTCCAGCTGGGTGCGGGAGAGGCCGTCGATCTGGATCATGATCAGGCCGGGCTCTTCCGTCTCCCCCGGGGGAGTCCGGATGCCGAGCAGGAGCGCGGCCCAATGCGTGCGGCTGAGTTTCCGCCGCCACCACCTCAGGCGTACTGCGATATTGCTAATCAAGGCTGGCCTCCGTTGCTGGGGTTTCGATCACCGCGGCGGCGGCAGCCGACATCTTGGCCGAGAGCAATCCCCACTCCACCTCGACGCCCGCCACGAAGCGATCCCAAGGCATGGGATCATCCCCGGGCAGGTAGTCGCGGGTCGCGATCAGATCCTCGTAACACGCGATCATGCGCCGCGCGCAGGGATCGGTGCCGTAGGCTTCGGCCGAGGCCCGGGCCTTTTCCGAACAGAGCTTTGAGAATGCCGCGTCCGTCATCAGGAGGTCCAGCGCGGAGGCAAACTCCGCGGCCGTGGCATCTCCTTTGAGCAGGATGCCGTTTCCCCCGTCCTCGACGATTTCCCTCACACCCGGCCCGTCGAGCGCGACTACCGGCTTGCCGGCCGCCATGGCTTCCGCGAGCACGATGCCCTGGGTCTCCGTCTGGGAGGCGAAGACGAAATAATCCATCGCCGCGTAGGCGTCTGCGAGATCCCGGCCGGACTTCTTTCCCGCAAAATGGATCTGCTCCTCTCCCACGGAGCGGCCGAGGACCGAGAGCATTTCCTCGCGCGCATCGCCATCCCCGACCAGCAGGAACACCGCGCCAGGATCTTCCTTCAACCGGAGCGAAACCGCCTCCGCCAGGAACACGAGATTCTTCTCCCGCGCCAAGCGGCCCACATGACCGATCACCCTGGCATCCGCGGGGATGCCCGCGCTGGCACGGAAACGCCCGCCGTCCCCTGCCCCGAAAGACGCCGTGTCGATCCCGGTCGGGATCGTGCGGACCGGACTCTCCACGCCACGGTCCCTCAGCAGCTTCGCGATGCTTTCGCTGGGAGCGATGACCGTGTCGCAGAGGTTGCAATACTCCGTCGCGAGCTGGATCGCGATCCGCTTGAGAGCGGGCGAGTCCAGCGGGACGTAGTGCGTGTAGCGTTCGTAGAGGGTATGGTGGGTGAAGACCACGGGCACCTTCATCTTCCATGACTCCCGCAGCGCGGCATCGCCCAGAAGGAAAGGGTGGTGGCTGTGGATCAGGTCCGGGGCGAAGTCCTCCATGAAGCCGCGGACCACGTTGGGCATCGGCAGACGCACGCAGAAATCGCTGCCATTGAAATGCTGGATCGCGGGCACGCGGAGCACGTCGGGAGAAGGCTCCGCCCCGTCGAATTCCGGCGCGATGACCTTCACTTCATGGCCGAAGCGGCGGCAGGCGTCCTCGAGCGTTTTCACCGACCGCGCCACGCCGCCGACGTGGGGCAGGTAGGTGTTCGTAAACATCGCGATTCTCATGGTTCAAGGAGAGGGAACGTATGTTCGCCCGGGGGGGCCTCGATCGGGATACGGCCCGGGACCGCGATGCGGATGCGCGGCGGAATCCCGCGCCATGCGCTTTCCAGGTGGAGATGGGATCGTTCGATGCGGACCGAGACCGGCCCCCACGCGGTGAAGGTGGGCCCGAAACCGATCGTTCCCCCCGCCTCCAGCCATTCCGGCAGGATACCGGAACCGATCACCAGATGGTCCTCCTCCTCGCGCACGAAGCAATTCCGCAGCATCATGATCCACTCCGCCGCCGCCCAGCCGTGCTGCCCGTCCCCCATACAGCCGCCTAGCGTCAGGGGGTGGATCGCCTCCGGCCATTGGCCGGTGGGGGTGGCGAGATCCGCCACGCGCCGGATCAGTCCGGCGAAGCGCGGATCTCCCGCGCGCAGCAAGGTCTGGGCGATATCCAGCGTCAGGTAGGCATTGATCCCGGAATGGATCATTTCCTGGAAGAAGCCGCCACCGTGGAAGCAGCGCTCCATGAGGAATTCGGCGGTGCGGGCGAGGCGGGCTTCTCCGGCCGGGTAAAGCTGCCGGGGGTAGTCGGCCACCATCGAACCGACGGCCCCGGCATCCATGCGCCTGCCGGGAGCCGCGGGGATGGCACCCAGCGAGCGTTTCGGGGGAATGCCTGCGATGCTCGCCTCGATGCTGCCCGCATACTCCGCGGCCAGGCTTTCGGCTTCCTTTGCGGCTTCTTCATCGCCGGTGCTGCGCCAGTGCTTGGCCACCGCTTTCAGGCCGCCCCAAGCCCAGAAGTCATCCCAGTAGTAGTAGTCGTTCGGTCCCAGGTGCTCGGCGCTGAAGCCGGCGGGGAGGAGTCCCTTGGTCCCCGGCGGATGGTCGGCCGTGAGGCGTTTCCGGGCTAGCCAACGCACCCCCTTTTTCAAGGCTTGCTCCATGTCGGCGTCCGGCTTCGAGCCGGTCATTTCCGCGTGGCGGGCGACGATCCAGAGAACCTGGCCATTCGAGTCCCACTCGCCCTCCTGCGAGAGGAAATAGCCGGACATGGTCTGCCGGCCGGGGAACCCCGAGAGGATCCTTTCCGCCCGCTCCAGCATCCCGATCGCGATCAAGGGGTGCAGCATCAGGCAGGCATCGCGGAACCAGAAGCGCCGGTAGGTATAGGGGCCGGGAACCAATTCGTCGGAGGAGAGCAAAAGCACGGTCCTGACGGCGGCGTCATAGAGGAACTGCATGCGCTCGTCCGGGATCCGGAGCTTCGCCATGCCCCCGAGGGCCTGCGGCCACGTGAGTTTCGCGTCCTTCGCCCGTGCTGGCAGCGGTTTCAAATCCCGCTCCAAGGTCACGGAAATGCCGAGTTCCCGCGGCTGTCCGGCGTGCATGCGGAAAAGCGCCGCGCCGGTGGCCATGCCCACTTCGCAGGAAACCTCGCGTTGCTCGCGGGTGCCGGGCAGATCGAGATACACGTCGCCCTCCGCATAGTGCGCGAGACGCAGGGAGTCCGGCGGTTCACCGAGTTTCACGAGTGCTTCTCCATTCACATGGAACGCGGTCGCAGAGGGATCGTATTCCAGCTTGTGGATGAACTGCACGCCCTCGGGGTTATAGGGGCGCACCGCCACGACCAGCCAGCCATCCTCGTCGGAGGTCGCACGCACCGCCGTGCACGCCTCGGGCGGAGAATCGCCGCGGGCGACCATTTTCGTATTAAGCTCCAGGAGCAGCCGGTCTTTCTCCAGACGCGTGGCGACTGCCAGGGCGGGCTCGAAAAGCAGCCGCTGCTTCACGGCATCGTCTTCCAGTTTGCTCGGAAGCAGGCGGCGCCTGCTTTCGGTGATCATCCAGAAGTCGAGCGACCACCCGTCGTGCAGCGGCGTGACGAGGCCGCGGGGGTCCACGATGGGATAGGCCCCCACTCCCGGTAGCCCGACCGCCGTCCAGTTCCGGTGGGTCAGGTTGATGTGGCTGAATGAGAAGGCGCGCGGGACGAAGGAGCTGTCGGCGGGGTTGAACTGCCGCTCGACCCAGTAGGGCCAGACCCAGTCGAGATTGTGCTGGATCGCCTTGGCATTCACCAGACCGCGGGCGTGGAAGACGATCCCCGCGCGGAGGAGTTCCAAGGGCTCGGCGACCTCCGAAGGCTGGGCGAAGCGGCGCATCTTCGCGAGCAGCATCGCGGGATCGAGCACGCCGTAGCGGCGCGCGGCGTGCTTCACGAAGAATTTCCAAGGCAAGAGTCGGAACATGGGCGAGATGGGTGCGGCGGACCTCCATTCTGAAGATACGACGCATTTCGCTTCATCGCATGGTTTGTTCCAAAAGGCCGAGTCCCCGGGATTCCCGGAATGGAGGCAGCGGGACCCTAGCGCCCTAGATGCCACTTTGCAAATTGCACCTCCCTTGCCAGCGGGGACGTGCAAATCGAGTTCAGCGATCCAAGCGCCCGGCTTCGCCGGAGCGGACCGTGAAACGGCTCAGCCCTTGCAGGCTGCGGGACTCGTCCAGCCACCCGAGATGGGTGGTGGTGATCCATTTCTGTGCCGCCGCGGGCAAGGCGTGCAGCACGGCGTTCCGCCGGCCGGGATCGAGCTCTCCAAAAATATCATCGATCAAGTAAACGGGCAGGCTGCCGCGGGATGAGGCGAGGGCTTCCCCTTGGGCGAGTTTCAGGGCGAGCGCGATGGTCCGCTGCTGCCCCTCGCTGGCGAATTCGGCGGCGGAGAGGCCGTTCACCGTGAGCAGCAGGTCGTCGCGATGCGGGCCGACGAAGCTCTGGCGCTGGCGTCTTTCCCGTTCGCGGGCCTGCTCCATCGCGCTGCGAAGGTCGGCACCGCCCGCGGGGCGATAGTCGATCACGAGGGACTCCTCTTTCCCGCTGACCTCCCGCTGCGCGCTCCCGGCCCGGGGTGCCAGCAGCGCGACAAGGCGCGCCCGCGCCTCCACCAGGGCAGCGCCGGCGGCGATCATCACTTCCTCGTAAGAGCGGATCTCGTCCTCGCGCGGGCGCAAGTCCTTCAATAGGAGGTTCTTCGCTTTCAAGGCGCGGCGATAGCGGGCCAAGGCGACGCGGTAGCCGGGCTCGATCTGGGAGCCGATGAAATCGAGATAGCGGCGGCGCCCCTCCGCCGGGCCGCGCACGAGTTCCAGGTCCTCGTTGCCCATCCATACGAGCAAACCGCCGTCCGCGAGGTAGGCTCCGGGGCCCTCGCGGGGCTCGCCATCCACGGCAAGCTCCAGTCCTCCCTGCCACCGCACGCGGCGCTCCGCGCCCCAGGCTTCTCCGGCGATGCCGAAGCCGCTGCCGCTGCCGCTGCCGATCCGGCTCATGGCGGGCATCCGGCGGGTGCGCGGGGAATGGAGGCGCACCAGCATGCAGACCGCCTCCAGGATGGAGGTCTTCCCTTGGGCATTGTCCCCCGTGAAAACCGCCCCCGCCGCCGGGATCTCCAGCGAAAGGCCGGAGAAGCAGCGGAAATCGACGGCGCGGAGGGTGCGGAGCACGAGGGAGTGAGGAATGAAAAATGAAAAGTGAGAAATGAAACACGGCGATGGGAGCCGGGACCTCACGCTGCCGCCACTTTTCATTCCTGCCTTCCGGTCTGCCCGCTCAATACCCTTGAAATGCGGGTTTCGCCGTGCATCCTCGCCGCCCGCTCATGGCAGGGCCTCGTTTCCAAGCACTTCCCGGTTTCCGTGACTTCCTTCCGAAAGACACGGCCGCACGCAATTACCTTTTCGAGACCTGGCGCTCGGTGGCGCGGCGTTACGGCTTCGTGGAGTACGAAACCCCGCTGCTGGAAGATACGGGACTCTACCTGAAGAAGTCGGGCGGCGAACTTTCCTCGCAGCTCTTCCGCTTTGAAGACCAGGGCGGCCGCGACGTGACGCTGAGGCCGGAGGTGACCGCCTCGCTGGCGCGGCTCGTGGCGCAGCACCAGCGGGATTTCCCGAAGCCGCTGAAGTGGTTCGAAATCGGCCAGTGCTTCCGCTACGAGAAACCGCAGAAAGGCCGCGGCCGGGAGTTCTTCCAATTCAACGTGGACATCCTGGGCGAAGCCGGTCCGGCCGCCGATGCGGAGCTGATCGCGCTTTCGATCGACACGATGCTCGCCTTCGGCTTCCGGCCGGGCGACTTCGTGGTGCGGGTGTCCGACCGGCAGGCATGGCTGGATTTCGCGGCGAAACGCGGGGTGAAGGAGGAGAGCATTCCGGATTTCCTCCAGATCATCGACAAGCTGGAGCGCGAGAAGCCGGAGGTGACAGAGCAGAAGCTGGCGGCGATGGGGCTGAACAGCGCCGAGGTGACGGCCTTCATCGCGAATCCGGAGAACGCCTCGGCCGCCTTTGAAACCATCCGGGCGGAACTGACGGCGCGCGGGATGGGCAAATACCTTTCGCTGGATCTCTCGATCGTGCGCGGGCTGGCCTACTATACGGGCGTGGTTTTCGAGGTCTTCGACGCGAAGAAGTCGATGCGGGCGGTGGCCGGAGGCGGCCGCTACGACACGCTGGTGGAAACGATTTCCGACGGAGCGGTGGCAATGCCCGCGACGGGCTTCGCGATGGGCGACTACGTGATCCGCAACCTGATCGAGGAGACCGGCAGCGCCGACCTGCTGATGGCCGCGTGGATGCAGCGCAACGCGGCGGCCTGCGATGTGTATCTGGTGCTCGCCGACGACTCGAAGCGCCCCGAAGCGCTGGAGATCCTGAGCGAACTCCGCAATGCCGGGATTTCCTGTGACCTGCCCTTTGCCGCGGCAAAGGTGAACAAGCAATTCCAGAACGCCGACAAGAGCGGGGCGCGTTTCGCTTTGGTCATCGGCAGCGAACTGCCGGAATTGAAGCTGAAGGTCCTTTCCTCCCGGTTGGAGGAGAACTGCCATGTCCTCGGCCTCGCCGACTGGCTGAAGGACCGCCTGAAGGAACCCGACGGACCCTTGCTTGCCTGAAACTTCAGGACCGGGATGGATAGGATGGATGGGATGGAAAACCTGGATGAACATACCGCGGCAATCATCGGCATCGCCTACGAGGTGATGAACGAAGTCGGCTGCGGCTTCCGTGAGAAAGCCTACGAGCGGGCCATGATCCGGGAATTCCAGTTTCGTTCCATCCCCTGCGACCAGCAAAAGTCCTTCACCCTCTTCTATAAGGACACCGCCATCGACACGCTGATTCCCGACCTCATTGTCTTCGACAGGATCATCGTCGATACGAAAACCATCAAAGCCATCACCGACCGCGAGCTAGCTCAAATGCTCAGCTACCTGAAGGCCACCAGGCTTCCTCTCGGACTGATCCTCAATTTCGGCAACCCAAAGGTCGAAGTGAAACGCGTCCATCCGCTCCGCTGACAAGCCTCCCTGCCTTTCATCCCATCCATCCTATCCATCCCGGTCCATAGCTTCCGATCATGCGCACACACCACTGCAACGAACTCCGCGCCTCCCATATCGGTGAAACCGTCACCTTGATCGGCTGGGTGAATACCGTGCGCGACCATCACGGCGTGATCTTCGTGGACCTGCGGGACCGGGAAGGCGTGACCCAGGCGGTATTCCGCCCGGAGGAGAATGCCGAAGCGGCCGCCGCAAGCCACAAGCTGCGCGACGAGGACGTGGTGCAGGTGACCGGCACGGTCTCGAAGCGCCTGGAAGGCACGACCAACGACAAGATCGGCACCGGCGAAATCGAGATCGTGGCGACGCAACTCGTGGTGGTGAACAAGGCGGACGTGCTGCCCTTCCAGCTCGACAAGGAGCTCTCCAACGAGGACCTGCGGATGCGCTACCGCTACCTGGACATCCGCCGCCCGCGGATCTCGCAGAACCTGCGCACGCGCCACCGCGTGACGAAATCGACCCGCGATTACCTCGACGAACTGGGTTTCTGCGAGATCGAGACGCCGGTGCTTTCCAAATCCACGCCAGAAGGTGCGCGGGACTTCCTGGTGCCCTCGCGTTTACAGCCGGGATCCTTCTACGCGCTGCCGCAGGCGCCGCAGCAGTACAAGCAGTTGCTGATGGTCGGCGGGATGGAGAAGTATTTCCAGATCGCCAAGTGCTTCCGCGACGAGGACCTGCGCGCCGACCGGCAGCCGGAGTTCACGCAGATCGACATCGAGGCATCTTTCGTCGGCCAGGAAGACATCATCAAGCTCGTGGAAGGCCTGCTGGGCCGGGTCTTCAAGGAAGCGCGCGGTGCGGACATCCCGGCGAGCTTCGACCGCATGACCTGGCGGGACGCGATGGACCAGTACGGGTCCGACAAGCCGGACCGCCGCTTCGACATGCGCCTGACGGATCTCGGCGAGGTGTTCGCGAACTCGACCTTCAAGGTTTTCTCCGGCGCGCTGCAATCCGGCGGCACGGTGAAAGCAATCAACGCGAAGGGCTTTTCCAGCATCACCACCGGGCAGGTGGAGGCGCTGACGCAGACCGCGGTGCAAGCCGGCGCGAAGGGCCTGGCCTACATCCAGGTGCGCGGCGAGGCCGTGGACACCTGGCGCTCGCCGATCACCAAGTTCCTCTCTCCCGAGGAGATCGAGGCGATGAAAGCGGCTCTCAATATCGAGCCGGGCGACCTGATTCTCTTCGGCGCGGGTCCGTGGGAGCAGGTGTGCGACATCCTCGGCCGGGTGCGGCTGGCCTGCGCGAACTACATGAACCTGCTGGAAGGCAACGAGGAGCTGAATTTCCTGTGGGTGACCGAGTTCCCGCTGCTGGCCTGGGACGAGGAAAGCGGCCGCCACGTGGCGGTGCACCACCCTTTCACCCGGCCGCTCAAGGAGGACGAGGAGAAGCTGCTCAACGGCGAATATTCCACCGACCTGCGCGCGCAGGCGTATGACGTGGTGCTGAACGGCAACGAGCTCGGCGGCGGATCGATCCGGATCCACGAAGCTCCCTTGCAGTCGGCGATGTTCAAGGCGCTGGGCATTTCCGAAGAGCAGGCGGCGGCGGAATTCGGCCACATCCTGGACGCCTTCCGCTTCGGTGCTCCACCGCACGGCGGTCTGGCCCTGGGCCTGGACCGGCTGACGATGCTGATCTGCAAGGAGCAATCCATCCGCGAGGTGATCGCCTTCCCGAAGAACAACAAGGGCAGCGACCTGATGAGCCAATCCCCCGCCGAGGTGGAGGCGAAGCAGCTCCGCGACCTGCGGATCCAGACGGTAAAGAAACCGGCGGTGGCACCCGCCGCGCAAGGGTAATTCCTCCGCGCATATTTCCGTTCAAATGGCCCGCGGACCCCCCGCGGGCCGTTTTCGTTAGGCGGCCGAGCATCCGGTGGCACGCCGGGAGAAGAGGCGCTATATTGCGGACAACCCTCGAAGCATATGGTGATTCCAGAAGAGTATCTCACGACCGTGTTCCTGCTGCCGGGCGGGCTCCAGCGCCTGCCGGAATCCTTCGCGATGATTACCGCGTGGAATCCGATGGACCACGGAAAGTCGCGGGAAGAGAACCAACGTGCGGACGAGGCCTTGAGAAGGTCGCTGGAGCTCCGCCAACTCCCTTACATCCGCATCACCGGCTGTTCGCCGGATCTTTCCCACCGCGAGCCCGGATGGGGCGTGCCGATGGGCAAGGAGGACGCGCTCAAGCTCGCCAAGCGTTTCAACCAGCGGGCGATCTGGTGGGTCGAGGGGGACGATCTGAGCCTGGTGGGTTGCTCCGGAGGTGGGGAGATGCGGGTGGATTCGTTCCGTTCCCGGATCCGGCCGCTCCCCTGAATGCGGGGGAAAGGTTGGTTTGCACAAAACGGCGATTCATGGTTTATAGCCGCGGCTCATGTCCCGGCTATCTTTTCGCCAGATCTTCCTGCCGGTCCTCGTTGGGCTCGCGGATCAAGGAACCGCATCCGCATTTCTCCCGGTCTGGCAACTCGGCAACGACGACGCCAACCTCTCGCCCTTCACGCAGGAAATCTCCGGTGCCAATGCGGCGCCCGGTTCCGCGACCGCGAAAGACGACGACTACTATCTGGCGGGAACCTATCCGGGGGTGGGCACGGTGGGCGCGGAAAGCCTGGCGAATTTCGAGCACGCGATCACCCAGGGAGATCCGCGGAACCGCGTGCATTTCCATCTGAGCGCGGCTCAGGCGGCCTCGACTTCCCGGCTGCGTGTCACCGTTGACCTGCGGAGCGGCGGAGCGTGGGTGAACGGGTCGATCCCCGGCTTCTCCACGCACGATGTCAGCGTGACCTTCAACGGCTTGCCCGTGGGCACGCGGAACAACATCGACTGGGAGACAACGCTGTCCTTCGTGGTGCCCGCTTCCGTGGTGAATGCGGCGGCCGGAGAGAACATTTTGCAGATCGAGCGGACGGGCGGCGGGAACGGCGGCTATATCGGCTTCGACTACGTCCGGCTGGAAGCCGATTTGGACGGTCTGGCGGATGAAGACGGCGACGGCATGCCCCGGTGGTTCGAGGAGACCTACGGGCTGAGCGACAGCTCGGCGACCGATGCACTGGAGGACGGTGACGGCGACAACCTCACCCATCTCCAGGAATTCCAGGCCGGGACGAATCCGACCGACCCGGATAGCGACAACGACGGCTTGGCCGATGGCGCGGAGACGACCACGCAGCCGCTGCTTTCCGATACCGACGGCGACGGCCTGCCGGACGGCGAGGAAAGCAGCACGAATCCGCTGCTGGCGGATAGCGATGCGGACGGTCATTCCGACAAGATCGAGCTGGAGCAAGGCAGCAATCCGAACTCCGCCGCTTCGGTCCCCTTCGACTTTCCCGGAGCCATCGGGCTGCAGTTCGTCTGCGAATCGCTGGCCTCGGCTGCATTGCCGGCGGGCGAGACGGCCGGATATTTCCGTTTTCCCCACTGGAACGCGAGCCCCGGCCTGCCCCATTGGCGCACGACCGGCACCACGCTCTCCGGGAACATGAGCGGGCTGAAGAATCATCGCGGCCAGACGACCACCGCGGCCGTATCCTGGAGCTACCACCACGCGAGCGCGGGCCTCCACAAAGGCACGGGCGACGAACGCCTCTTTTCCGGAATGATCCGGAGCGAGAGCAACGGCAGCACCGTGACCCCGGCATCGGTGGCCCTCAGCGGCATCCCCTACGCGACCTATGATCTGCTGGTGTATGTCGGGAATGTCTATCCGAGCAACATCGGCGGCGAGGACGAGGAATACATCGGCCATGTGCAGCTCGGCGACGACAGCGCGACCCGACGGCATTTCTACAGCGCTTCGGCACCTCCCTTCCAAGGCTTCAAGGAAGTGACGGCCACGGCGGAGACGGCACGCATGCGGGGGAACTACGTGCGCTACCGGAACCTGAGCGGTGGATCCCAGACGGTGAGCGCGGTTTCGCCGGTGCTCGAACCCGTTTGCATCCACGGCATCCAGATCATCGACAGCGGCACGGATTCCGATGGCGACGGCATGGAGGACGCGCTGGAAGTGGAGCATCGTCTCAACCCTGCCGTGGCCGACGCGAGCGCGGATGCCGACGGCGACGGCCTCAGCAACGCGGACGAGATCGCCGCCGGCTGTGACCCTCATGATCCCGATACCGACAAGGACGAACTGCCGGACGGCGCGGAAGCGGGCCATGGCACCTCTCCGACGAACCCGGATAGCGATGCGGATACCCTGACGGACGGCGGCGAAGTGAACGCCACGCCTTTCTCCTCCTTGCCCACCTCGGCTGACAGCGACGGCGATGCCTATTCCGACGCGGTGGAGCGGCTCTATGGCTCCAACCCGATGTCGGCGGCAAATTTCCCGCCATCGGTACCCGTGTGGGACGGGGCGACCAGCACGTGGCGGTGGCGGATCGACAACGTGCGCCTGCTCTGGAATCACGCACAATCGATGCTGGGAGCCCTGCCGGGCAATGAAACGATGCTGTGCGAGGCGGTGGTCGGCATCGACGGCGGCGGATGGGACCGGCAGATCGGGATCGGCCTGCTCTACACCAGGGGCAAGCTGGTGCATCGCTTCCGCTGCATCGAGGAAGTGTTCCATGTAGCAGGGAGTCCGGAGAACGGTTTCTGGGACACGGATTTCGAGTGGGACGGGATCACCGACCGGACCCAGGACTACGGCTTCAGCGGTGCGGGAGAAGCGGACGACTCGAAGCCCTTGCGGATGGAATTCACGGCGGTGCGCGCGGAGAACGGCAGCAATTCGTGGACGCTGCAATTCGTGCTCGCTGATCTCACGAATCCCGCGAACCCGGTGTCCCTTGCTACCAGACCCTGGACGAATGCCGTGGCGACCCAGCCCTCGCTGATGAGCGGCACCACGAACTGGACCAGCGCGAACGGAACGGCCGGAGTCTTCGACGTGATGATCGAGCCGGGGGTGAAGGTTTTCATTACGCCGGATGCGGTCGGCACGCCGGACGGGGATAGCGACGGCATGCCCGACGCTTGGGAGAGCCTGCATGTCTTCGACCCCGGCAACGGGAGCGATGCGGCTCTGGATGCCGACGACGACGGCCTTAGCAATCTCCGCGAATATCTGGCCGGGACAAATCCGCGGGACAGCGACAGCGATGACGACGGCGCGACGGACGGCGTGGAGACGGACCACAGCTCGGATCCGCTGTCCGCGGCGAGCAAGCCACCGGGATTCGATTTCGCGGGCAACGTCTCCGATCTGAATGCGGACGGGCTATCCGATGCCTGGGTGCTCTGGTCCGGCGGCCAGCCTCGCACCGCGGGTGCGGACGACGACGGGGATGGCATGACCAATCTGGAAGAGAGCGAGGCGGGCACCGATCCGGACGATGCGAACTCGCGTCTAGCTCTCTTCTCCTCCCGGTCCGGAGAGGATCTGGTGCTTTCGTGGACCGACCTCCCGTATAAGGCGCACGCGGTTGAGAAGAGCGCGACGCTCACGGGGTGGCAGCCGCTGACGGGATTGCCCGCGCCTACCGTCTCCGGCGGGCACAAGCACCTCGTCATTCCGGGCAATACCTTGAGCGCGGAGAAGGGCTTTTACCGGGCCAGCGTGATGCCGCTCGATACGGACAACGACGGCGTGGAGGATTGGACGGAGTACGCCGTGACGGGCTCCTCCGCCACCTCGGGCGGATCGATGGGCCAGACGCTGATCCGCGGCAACGGCCAGACCCTCTCCGGCGACGCGATCGCACTGCTGGAGCGGATGCAGGGTAGCTCCCCAGCGGGAGGCAGCCCGGGAACGACTGCTCCCGGTACTCCCTCCGCGGTGAGTGCCTCCCGTTTCCTGATGCAGTCCACCTTCGGCCCGGTGCCGGAGGAGATCGCGGAGGTCCGCTCGCTCGGCTTCGCGGGTTGGATCGATCAACAGGTGGCCTTGGCGCCTTCCTACCTCACGCCCTACATCGAGGGGATCAAGGCCGATGCCGCGGGGCCGAGGATCGACCGGACCTACAATTATAACGAGCTGGATAACTTCGTCTTCGGCAACAACGTCACGACGCCCTTCGCCCGCAATGCCACGGGCGCTCCGGACCAGCTCCGCCAACGGATGGCATTCGCGCTTTCCCAGATCCTGGTGGTCTCCCGCCGGGATGCGAACCTGGAAGAGAAGCCCGAGGCGATGGCGCGCTACTACGACACGCTGGTGCGGCACGCACTGGGCAACTACGGCGAGCTGCTCCAGGATGTGGCGCGGCATCCGGCCATGGGTTGGTATCTCAGCCACGCGGGGAACCAGAAGGCAGATCCCTCCATCCCCCGCTACCCCGACGAGAACTTCGCGCGCGAGCTGATGCAGCTCTTCAGTATCGGGCTGTGGGAACTGCATCCCGACGGCACCCGCAAGCTGGACGCGCAGGGCGAGCCGATCCCGACCTACGACAACGGAGACATCACGGAACTCGCACGGGTTTTCACCGGCTTGTATTTCACCTCTCCCTACGGCTGGGCCAACGCGGGCTGGGACGACGAGCACTTCTCGCTGCCGATGGTGATGTACGCGGGTCGGCACGACTTCGGCGTGAAGCATCTGCCGGGGGGCTTTGTGGTGCCCGCGCGGGAGCCATCCGAGGCGAACGGGATGGAAGACGTGCGGGACGCGGTGGACGCGATCTTCCGGCACCCGAATACGCCCGTCTTCGTGGGCCGGCAGTTGATCCAATTCCTGGTGACGGACAATCCCTCGCCCGCCTATGTCCGGCGCGTGCACGACGTGTTCGTGAACGACGGCAACGGCGAGCGGGGAAACCTTGCAGCGGTGGTGAAGGCGATCCTCCTGGATCCCGAGGCGCGCGCGCTGCCGCTGGACGCAAGCTCGGGCAAGATGCGTGAACCGGTGATCCGAACGATGCACCTGGGCCGGCTTTTCCGTCTGGCCGAGAACCACCCGGACTTCGTGTGGTGGAACTGGCAGGAGAACTACTACGGTGCCACCAAGCAGGAGCCGATGAACTCCCCGAGCGTCTTCAATTTCTACACGCCGGTGTACCAGGCTCCGGGTGAGATCCGCAACGGAGGGCTAGTAAGCCCGGGCTTTCAGATCGTGGACACCTATTCGTCGATCTCCTTTCCCAACCTGCTGTGGAAGTACCTGCACGAGGGCTTCACCTCGGCATGGGAGTGGAACTACCCGCTCGACTTCAGCGGTCCGCTGCTCCTGGCAGAGAACCCCGCCGCGCTGGCGGATCACGTGAACCTGCTGGTCTGCGCGGGGTCTATGACCGCGCATACGCGCGAAGTCCTGCTCGATGCGATTTCCGCTCCCGCCCTGACTCCGAAAGACCGGGTAGCGCTGGCCGTGTGGCTGGCGATGACGAGTCCCGAAGGCTCCATCCAAAGATAATCATGCGCACCCGCCGTCAATTCCTGGGAGAGGCCAGTTGTGCCGCCATCGGCTCGACTTCCGTGCTCTCCACGCTGCTCAACCTGACGATGGCGAATCACGCGGCCGCGCAGGGAGGCTTCGGCGGCCAGCGGAAGACCCTGGTGTGCGTCTTCCTTTCCGGCGGTTGCGATACTTTCAACCTGCTGATCCCGAACGACGCCAGGTATGCCGAGTATTCCGCCTCCCGCTCGAATCTGGCGATCCCCCAAGGGGAGCTGCAGAACCTGACCGGAACCGGCTACGGGCTGCACCCCTCCTGCCAGAAGCTGGCGGAGATGTTCAACGGAACGGGCAGCTTCGTCGGCAAGAAGCGGGTCTCATTCCTGGCGAACGTGGGCACGCTGGTGGAGCCGATCGCCACGAAAGAAGATTACCTGAACGGTAACATCGCCCTGCCGAAGGCGCTCTTTTCCCACCGCGATCAGATCGAGCAATGGCAGACTTCCGTGCCCCAGGGCATGCAGGTGCTGACCGGCTGGGGCGGGCGCGCCGCGGACGTGATCCACTCGACGCTGAACACCGAGCAAACGGGGAACTACTACATGCCCATGAATTTCTCGGTGGCCGGGAACTCGGCCTTCCAGATCGGCGCGAGCGAAGGGCAATTCGTCATCACAGGAGAAGGAGCGCTCGGCTTCACCGGAGCGAACGGCAGCTCCGCCGTGCTGCAGGCGAAGAACCAGGCGATCCGCGATTTGATCGCCAGCCCGATCGAGGATCACTACAGCAATCTCTTCCACCGCACGCACGGCAGGATCACCGCGAACAGCATCGCGCGCGGTGCGGACTTCCAGCAGCACTTCGCGACGCCGGGCACGCTGAACGGCATGAATGTGGCGGAGGTGATCGCCAATGCCCCCTTCCCCGCCCACTGGATCTCCGGGCAATTCCGCGCCGCGGTGAAGACCATCGCGATCCGGCAGCAACTCAAACTGGCCCGGCAGACCATCTTCATCGAGTTCGGCGGCTGGGATCACCACGCGGAACTGCTGGAGAACCACGGGAACATGCTCGAGGTGCTGGACGGGGTCCTGTATGCCTTCCAGCTCTGTCTGGAGACCCTGGGCCTGGCGGACGACGCGATCACCTTCACCTGCTCCGACTTCGGGCGGACGCTGCGCTCGAACGGCCAAGGCACCGATCACGCGTGGTCGGGCAATCAGATCGTCATGGGCGGTCCGGTGCAGGGCGGCTCGGTCCGCGGGAGCTATCCCTCGCTGGTCATCGATGGGCCGGACGATATCGGCCGCGGCGGACGGATCTTCCCGAAGCTCTCGGCGGACGAGTATTTCTGCGAGCTGCTTCGGTGGTTCGGGGTGACGGCGGGAGACATGGATCAGGTGCTGCCGAACATCACAAACTTCTACGATCCCTATAGTGCCAGCCATCCGGTGGGATTCCTGGCGTGAAACGGTCGCGGCTTCTCATTTTGTTGCTGGTCGCCGCCGCGCTCCTCGCATGGCGGCTGATGGTCGGCAAAGCTCCCGCTCCTTCTACCCCTGCGGATGCTCCGCGGTTGATGAGCCAACCGGAGCCGGAAAGGAGCCAGGCTCCCGGCAGCAGCGAACCCTTGCTGGAAGGCTATGCCGATCCCGCGACTCCGCCGATCGAGGATCTGCGGAAGATCCACCGCGTCGCCACCGGCTATTTCTCCGTGGTCAAGGACCCGAGCCGCTATCCCATCGGGGGCAACGCCGATCTGGCCGCCGCGCTAAAGGGCGAGAACCCCAACCGTGAGGTGTTTGTCCGCGGGAGCCATGCCGTTTTCAGCCCCGAGGGCTTGATCAAGGACCGCTGGGGCAGCCCGCTGATCGTGCACCCCGAAGCATGGCGGCAACTCGAACTCCGTGCTGCCGGACCTGACAAGGTCCCATACACGGCGGATGATTTGATCCTGACACCGAAGGGCACCCAAGCTCCGGCAGAGTGAAGCGTGGCAGGCTTCGCTGTGTTTTCCAGTTCTATCCCGGGTACAATCCAGCGCCAGCCTTTCGCAAGGCCGCGGAAGCAGGGGAAGGAAGCGGCGACTAGGGTGGATGCATGTCCGGCTCACTTCACTCCCGGCCCTGCAGCCTTGCCTATCGGCTCCACGGCCCGGCAAATCGCCTGCTCAATCAGCTCTGCCATTTCGGCGAAGGAACGCTCGTGCTCCGCCAGCAAGGGCTGAGTCTCGCGACCCTCACGCCTTTCGGGCTCTTCGTCGCCAGCGGCCGCGAAGGGTGGCACCGGGTGCGCGACGCGATCAGCGGCCTGGAGAGCGATCTCCGCCAGCCGCACCATGTCCATCTCTTCGCGGATCCGGGTGGACGCCGGCCGGTGTTCGCGGTGGGCAAGCCGGGAGGAAACGTGGATCTCTCGGTCCGTTTCCAAGAATGGGGTTGGGAGTCGAGGCCGGTGCGGGAGGTGATCGATGCCTTCGACGGAATCCCCGTAGGTGCCCGGGAGGCGGGAATCCCCGGTGCGGGCGCTTGGCTGGACGAGTGGGACCAAAAGGCTCCCGGCCCGGGAAACGTACCATGGGATGTCGCGGCGGCGTTGGATTCTTGCCGCTGCCTCGAAGTCGAAGTGAGGACGGGAATGCATCGCGCGTCGGCTGCTTTCCGGCCGACATTCCTCGATAGCGACGGCTCCGTCGTGCGGATCGCCGACGCGGGGAGGAAGCATGTGGTCTTCGCCGATACGGGCTCGGCAGGCTTCCATTGGGCGAGCCTTGCTCCCGGGCATCTGAGGATCGCCGCGGGGCCAGAGAGCCGCGCCGCCGGACTCGTTCTCCCGGCAGCCTGATCCCGTTTCCTCCTTAGGGCTTGTTCAGCCGGAAGAATCTTTTGGTGGAAGCTCCCGGAACATGGGAGACCCGCCACATCCCGTTTTCCTGGGATGCCGTGGCGGCACTGGGCGTCCAGCCTTGGGAAAGATCATCGGTTTCCTGCAGCGTCCAGCCGCTGCTTCCTGAAACCGGCCATTCGATCACGATCTGGCCGCCTTGGCTCGAAATCCCGACCGCCGGCGGCAGCGCGGGGGGCTCGGCGCGGGTGACGATCAATTGGGGTGCATAGCTCGCGACTTCCCTGCTGATGAATTCGATGTTCACCCCGGCGCTTCCTTCGACGTTCTCCACCTTGGGTCTCAGGACGAATCCGTAGTTGCTGCGGGTTCCGGCGACCCACTGGGCGACCAGCGCGGTCACATCCACCTCCACCCAGACGTTCGACTGATTGACGGCTACCGCCGCGACTTCCTCCTGAGGCTGGATGTTGTTCCAGCGGAGGCCGGTCTCCGTCCAGGCAGCACCTTGCCGGTGGATGGCAATCTCCCCGCCGTTGAAGCCCGTCTGCGGGAGATTGGAATAGATTCTCAGCTTCGCGGACCCGATCTCGCCCGCGGGTATCGCAAGCGCGGCAAGATTGAACTGGACCAGGGCATGGTTCGAATGCGCCATGCCGAGGGATGAGTTCACATTCAGCGTGGTGATCGTCGGAACGGTCGAGTCGAGGTAGGAGTAAACATCGCTGTCCTTGACGGAGGTAAGCGTGACGCTCTCCGCGGCGGCGGCGGCACAGAGGGCGAAGAGGAAGAATGTCGCTTTCATGATCGCGGGATGACTTGTCAAAACGTCTTGGTCACGGAGAGGCTGAAGTTCCTCCCCGGAGCGGTGGCCCGGTCGCTCGTTCCATTGCCTCCGATGTGACCATTGCCCCGGCGCACCGAGCCCCAGAGCCAGTATTTCTCGTCGAAGATGTTGTTGAACCCGGCGTGGATGGCGACCGTCTCCGAAGGCTGCCACCAGGCGGCGAGGTCCAAGGTGAACCACGAGGGCGGACGGAAGAAGGTGCCCTGGTTGGTGGTGTCGTCCACGCGCGTGACCGCGGCGACATAGGTGCCGCTCAGGCGGGCGCCGTACCTTCCGTCCGGATCCTCGTATCCTACGAAGCCGACGGTCTTCCACGGCTCGATGGTATTCAGCGGGACGTCATCGGTCAGGTTGGAGCCGATGGTCTTGCCCGTGGCCAGCCCGAGTTCCCAGCCCGCCGCGCGGTCCCACCAATAGCCGAGATCGTGGCTACCACCGAGTTCGAAGCCGTAGATCTCGGCTTCGCCGCGGTTGACGGTGGTCACGATATCGCGGCCGTCGTCATCCAGCTCGCCGGTGGGCACGCCGTTCTCGATGAAGTCGCGGTAGCGGGTATAGAAGACGGAAGCTTGGAAACGGCCGGCATTGCCATCGGCCTTGAAGCCGAGCTCGAAGGCATCGCTTCGTTCTTCCTGGAGATCCGGGTTCGGCACGGTGAGTGCGCCTGCCGGGTTTCCGCCGGAGGGTGGATGGTCGAAGACCATGGAAAGCTCCTCCGCGGTGGGATTCCTGACGCCATGCGCATAAGTGCCGTACCACTGCATGGTCTCCACCGGCTTCCATGCGATATTCAGACGGGGGGAAACGGAGAAGTTGTCGTAGTCGCCTGGCGGCTCTTGCCCGAATCTGCCGAGCGAAGCGAGGCGCTCGAGGTAGGCCTCGTTCGGATCCGGTTCGATGGCCTGCCAATCCAGGCGGAGGCCGGGAGTAATGAACCACTTGCTGCGGATCTTGATCTCATCCTGGACGAAGAAGCCCGCGCGGGTGGTATCGGTCGGCGCGAAGGAAGTCTTGTTGGTCGCGTCCGGCGAGCCGGAGTCCCGGCGCGTGTATTTGTTTTCGCTGGTCTCCGAAGACAGGTCGATCCCCGCCATGGCCGCGTGGAGCAGGCCGGCCTCGCTGCCGAATTCCTTCCGGGCCACCGAGGAAAACCCGGCGATATGGGTGTCGAAGGCGATCCGCTGGACCCGCGTGCGCTCCGTCCCGGGGATCGGCTGCCCGCCGACCACCAGCGGCTTGGAGGCAGAGTCATTGTCGCTGCGGCTGCCGGCATGCTGCCAGTAGAGGTGGCTATCGAGCTGATCCACCCAGCCCGCCTGCGGCGCGTAGATCCACTTCAAGCTCGCGCGCTGGCGGTCGAGCAACTGGTCGTTATAAACGTGGTCCGTGAAGACGGGGAAAGGCGAGACGACCGCGCTGCGCACCTCCGTGGACATCTCCCGGTCAAAGGCTTCCAAGGCGAGCTTGAACAGGTGATCGCCCGCCGCGTGCTCGATCTTGAAGAGTCCCGAGTGGGACGTGAAATCCGCCGGGTTCGGCGGCTCGGAGCCGTTGTTCGCGGTTTCCTCCCCATGCCGCCCGGCGTAGAGCAGCATGACGGAGGTATTGCCCCTTTTCACCGCACCCCCGGCTTGCCCGGCGATACTCTCGTTCGCGGAGAAATACTGCGTCCGTAGTAGCCCGCCCGCATTCCTCCCTTTCAGCAGGCTCTCAGGATCGGGCGTGGTGAAGGCGACCACGCCGCCGAGGGCATCGCTGCCATAGAGCGCGCTGGCGCCTCCCTTCAGCACCTCCACCAGATCGAACATCGCGGGGTCGAAGTAGTCCCGGCCGATGCCGCCGGCCCCGTCGCCGCTTCCCATGTCGAAGGAGGTGGAGACGTACTGCGGGGGTTGTCTTACGCCATCGAGCTCGATGGCGATCCGGTTCCCTTCCGCGCCGCGGATGTTGATGCTCCCGTAGCCGGACTGGCCGTAGGCGAAAGCGCCGTCACCGCTGGAGAAATCAAAGGGCAGCGTGACGGTAGGATCGTATTTGGCGAAACCGGACAGATCCTGGCTGCCCGTGCGGAGCAACTCTTCGGAATCGGCGCGCAGGGTCGAGCCACTGGCGTCGATCCAGCGCCGCCCGGTGCGGGTGCCGACTACCACGATCTCATCCAGCTCCTGGACGACCGACCCCTCATCTCCGGCGGCGGAGTCCTCCTCAGGTTCCGCCGCCGGAGCGGGGTGCAGCGCCATACCGATGGCAACTATTACCGGGAAAGCCGGATGAAAACGCATGTCGATAAAGGGGGGCGTGCCGACCGGATCACTGCTTGGCGGTAGCTTCCACCACGTAAGGCTTGAGCGTCGCCCGGATCTTCCCGATGTCGGGGGCCTTGCCGTCCTCGGTGTCTTCGACGAGTTCGGAGACCACGTCCATGAGACGCCCCTCACCCGCCTTGGTGAGCACCTTCACGCTGCCGTCCTCGGGATAAAGTTCCTCCCAGACCTGACGGACATCCTTCCAGAAGAGGCTGGTCTTATCCCAGTAGGTGTTCGCCTTGGCGAAGTCATGACCCTGCACGCGGAGATACGGATTGAAGCCGACCTCTCGCACGAGGGGACGGTCCGAGCCCTCGCGCTTCACCCATTTGACGTTGTCCTGTTCGTGGAACCAGCCTTGCGGGGTGATGGTATGGCGGTTCGTGACCACGAGCAGATCGTAGTCATCCCGTTTTTCCTCGCGCCGCGGCTTCGGGCGGTTTGCAAGCGCGGCCCACTCGCTGATGTCCCCGCGGTGGACCCAGGCGGCGATGCCCTCGTAGCGCGGGGAGTCATCCACCTGCGTCACGCGCTGGCTCCACTTCCCTTTCGCCTGATCCGGCGAGAGCTTTTTCGTGGTCCACACGCGGCTGCCTTGGAACTCGAGGATCTCGGTATCCTCGTAGGTCCAAATTTGCGCCCAATGCTTCACCACGGCGGGACCGGCCTGCAGGATGTGCTGGAGCACGATCCGCTTGCCCGAGTCCTCCACCACCTTGACGGTCTCGAAAGCCTCTTCCTTGTAGGCCTTTTCCACGGGCGTGTAGCCCTCGTGGAGCGAGATGGTTTCTTGGAAATGGAAGCCCACCTTGAAGTCGCCGGCCATGGCCAGGATCGCCTTACGATCCTTTTCAAGGGACTCCTCGGAGGCGTATGCGCCACCGCCAAGCACAGCGCCGGCCAGCAGAAGGGAAATGATTTTCATGATTCCTGGGGACGCGGTGTTTAGCGGCGGCGGCGGACGATGAGACCGAGACCCGCCACGAGGGAGAGCAGGAAAGAGGACGGCTCCGGGACGATGGCAAGATCAGGCGCATAGCCGGTTCCGGAATAAAGGGTGTCCACGGTGAGATCGGTCACGGAGACCACGGAGCCCTCGCCATTCTGCGCTCCCAGGACGTCCACGGTGTAGCTGGCGGCATTGCCCGGGATCTCCCACTTGGCCCACCATTGGCCTTCGATGTCGGCGTTCGTCCCGATGAGGTATTCCGGCAGGATGCCTTCGATCGCGCCGAAACCGAAGCCATCCAAGCCGGAGGTGCCCCCGAAACCCGCGCCGTTGAGACCGACACCCTGGATGATGATGGTGGTGAAACCGGCGGAGCCCACGACGCCGGAGGTCGGAATGATCAGTTGCAGGCCCGCGGCAGTGATCCCCGCGACCGACGAATAGATGTTATTCGAGCCGGAGACGACGTCGTTGGTGCCGGATTGGGTGAGGAAGGAACTTCCCGCCAAAGAGCCCGGATTGATGGACGGCGTGCCGCTGATGACGTCCGGGATCACCGGGTCCGGCGGGGTGCTGTCCGCATTGCCATCCCAAGTGCCGTTCGCCCAGCCGAAGTAGGTGGTATTGGCAGCCCCGCGGAACGAGGGGTCGAAGAGGCCGTTCGTCTCCGCGATAACGAAGGCGGCAGAGGCCTGGGAGCCCGCCAGGATCGCGGCGAGCGCAGGGAGCAGGAACAGGGGGCGGCGGGATGTGCGGGGCGATTTCATATGACTTCTCGAAGATTCCCGGCGGACCGACCTGCCGGTGCACGCATCGTTCCCCTCCTCGCCCCCCTCCTGCTCCCGCGACCTTGTGATTCACTGGCGGTCCCTTGTCCGCCTCCCTCGAAAATCGCAATTTGCCACTATCCGCCTGCAACCTGCCGTCACCGGGAAAGGTTCTTCTTGCGACTCAATAGCAATTAGCAGAGATGAGATCTGCTTTGCCGATGTCAGCCCCCCTCAATGCCACCATTCTCCACGAAGGGGCGGGTATCGTCGTGACGGGCATCGACGTGGAGCTCTCTCAAGCGGTGGACTGGAGCGCTCTTCTTAGGACCACATCCGCACACCTGGTGATGAATCTGGACGGTCATGCGGTCATACTGGGCCTTCAGATCCGTCTGGGCATCGTTCCGGGCACGGCCTCTCTATTGAGACCTGCCGAAGGCGAAACGATCCATGCGAGCCGCTTGCCGGGCGGCGGACGGCACCGCTTCATCGTCCTTTCCGCCACATCCGCTTGGCTGGCGGCAAATTTCGGCGACTCCACGGCGGCCCTTCATCCGGCGCTGCACGACGATCCCCCACGAAAGACCGGTCAAATGGGACAGCTCCGGTCGATGACACTGGCGGAAAGAGACTTATGCGAATCCCTCCTCCAACCGCCGGTGGGGCGCACGCTGCGGTCGGCATGGTTCCGGGGGAAGAGCTTGGAGTGCTTCAGCCTGTTCGGCGCGGCTCCGAGGAGCGGGCAATCGGCGAACGACCCCCTGCGGCAACGGATCGATGCCGCCACGCTGTGGCTGCGGGAAAATTTCCGGGAGGATCTGGACCTCCACGCGGTGGCGCGCCACGTCGGCTGCGCCCCGCACTACCTGAGCCGGCTTTTCAGGCAGCATAGCGGCAAGACCCTGAGCCAGAAGCTGCGCGAGATCCGGATCGACCATGCAGCCGCCCTCCTTCGCGACGGAAGCTGCAACGTGACCGAGGCGGCATTCGAGGTCGGCTACAATAGCCTGAGCCACTTCACGAAGGCCTTCGTGGCGGAAAAAGGTACCCGCCCTTCCGACTGGCGGGCCGGCTGATCGCAAGGCACCGCTACTTTTGAACCTTGCGGGAGGGCGTGAACCGGACTAACAAGAACATGACCTTTTCTTTTACCGCCATGAAAACGATCAAGATCACGCGCGCCTGCGAAGCTTGCACCTTCTGGAACAAACTGGAGGAATCCCACGGGGAGTGCCGCCGCCATGCGCCCCAGACCGTCGCCTTCGAGGTGGACGACGAGGTGAAGTTCGAGTCGATGTTCCCCGTGACCGCGGGCGAGGACTGGTGCGGGGATTTCGAGAAAGAGGAGTAGATCCGGTGCTCTAACGGTTGGGGGAATTTTATTGCGATTCAATCTCAATTGAGCTCTCCTTCGGGGCGTGCAGCACACGCTTCAGGAAATCGATGGCCTCCTTCTTCCCCTCGCTCCGGTGTTGGCAAAGGAAGCGGATGCGCTTCTGGATCTGCGGGAGCTGCTGATGAGCAAGGGCCATCCCGGCAAATGCGTGCGGTGTTTTTTCCAGCTTTTCACCGCCGCCGGGCGTGAGGAGATCCCGCGCCTGGCCCCACTGAAGGCCTGGCTGGAAGAGAATCTGGAGATCTCCGTGAACGCGGACGGGCGGGAGCTGGAAACCCTGCCGGTGAAGCTGCGCCAGGGGGAAGATCTGGAGTCCTTCTGTCTCCGGTCGATCCGGCAGGTGCGCTTGGACCGGGGTTACACGGCGCGCCGGGTGAATCTGGCGTTCCGCTTCAAGATCGCGGTTTGAGGCAGGAGAGCGGAAAATGACGGTTGAAGGCCTCCCTTGCCTTTTCGCATTTACCCGGCTTGCCCTCGCGGGGGCGGCAGCTAGCATCCAGCGCCTCCGCTAGCTCCCAGTCGCCAATGAACCGCATTTTCGTCGAGAAGAAGCCCGAATTCAACGCAGAGGCCCGCCACCTTCTGCACGATCTTCGCGAATCGCTCGACCTCGGGAGCCTGGCCGGAGTGCGCATCGTCCAACGCTACGACATCGACGGGCTTTCCGATGCCGAATTCGAGCAGGCGGTGCGATTGATCCTCTCCGAGCCGCAGGTGGACCTGATTTCGGGTGAGCTCGCCTTGGCAGACGGGGAGAGCGCCTTCGCGGTGGAGTATCTTCCGGGGCAATTCGACCAGCGCGCCGACTCCGCAGCCCAGTGCGTGCAGATTCTCACGGGTAAAGAGCGCCCGCTCGTGGCTTCGGCGAAGGTCATCATCCTCCGCGGCAGGCTCCGCGATGGGGAGCTGGAGAGAATCAAAGGCTACGTGATCAACGCGGTGGATTCCCACGAGGCGCGGATGGACCTGCCCGAGACCCTGCAGCCGAAGATTTCCTCCCCTGCCGACGTGGCGGTGTTGGAGGGCTTCACGACACAATCCGCCGGGGAACTCGGCACCCTGCGGAAGGAGCTCGGCCTCGCGATGTCCGAGGCGGATCTCTCCTTTTGCCAAGCCTACTTCCGGGACGAGGAGAAGCGCGTGCCGACCCTTACGGAAATCCGGATGCTGGATACCTATTGGTCCGACCACTGCCGCCACACGACCTTCCTGACGAAGATCGATGAAGTGACCTTCGAGGAAGGCACGGGGCCGGTGCAGCGGGCATGGGAGACCTACCTCGCGATCCGCAAGAAACTGGGCCGCGAAGACAAGCCGGTCACGCTGATGGACCTCGCGCTCATCGGCATGCGCGAGCTGAAGAAGTCCGGCGAACTCGACAACCTGGAAGTTTCCGACGAGGTCAATGCCGCCTCCATCGTCGTGCCGGTGAGCATCGACGGAGGCCCGGAGGAAGAGTGGCTCGTGATGTTCAAGAACGAGACGCACAACCACCCCACCGAAATCGAGCCCTTCGGCGGAGCGGCGACTTGCCTCGGCGGATGCATCCGCGACCCGCTTTCGGGGCGCTCGTATGTTTACCAGGCGATGCGCGTGACGGGAGCGGGCGATCCGCTGACGCCTTTCTCGGACACGCTTCCCGGGAAGCTCCCGCAAAAGAAGATCTGCCAGATCGCGGCGCACGGCTATTCTTCCTACGGGAACCAGATCGGCCTCGCGACGGGACAGGTCGCGGAGATCTATCATCCCGGCTACGTGGCGAAGCGCATGGAGATCGGCGCCGTGGTGGCCGCCGCGCCACGTTCGCAGGTCTTCCGCGGCACCCCCGCCGCGGGCGATGTGATCCTGCTCATCGGCGGGCGCACCGGCCGTGACGGCGTGGGCGGTGCCACCGGATCTTCCAAGGAGCACACCGATACCGCCTTGGAAAACTCCGCGGAGGTGCAAAAGGGCGATGCTCCGACGGAACGGAAGATCCAGCGTCTTTTCCGCAATCCGGAACTGACGAAGAAAATCAAAGTCTGCAACGACTTCGGAGCCGGCGGCGTTTCGGTGGCGATCGGCGAGATCGCTCCTTCGCTGGAGATCGACCTCGATGCGGTGCCGAAGAAATACGAGGGTCTGGACGGGACGGAGTTGGCGATTTCCGAATCCCAGGAGCGCATGGCCGTGTGCATCGATCCCGCGAACGCCGCTTATTTCATCGCCGAGTCCGACAAGGAGAACCTGGAATGCGTCCGGGTGGCGACCGTGACGGATACCGGCCGCCTGCGCATGACATGGCGCGGCAAGACGATCGTGGACCTGAGCCGCGCCTTCCTGGACACGAACGGCGTCCAGCAGGTGGCCGGGGTGCAGGTAAAGTCGCCCGAGGGCGCTTTCCAATCGGCGCTCACCCCGCCGCTGTCCGCGATGAACCTCCTCGCCGACCTCAACCACTGCTCCCAAAAGGGCCTGGGGGAGCGATTCGACTCGTCCGTAGGCGCGGGCACGGTCCTGTGGCCCTTCGGCGGCAAACACCAGCTCACGCCGCCCGACGCGATGGTGGCGAAGCTGCCGCTGCTGGAAGGCAACACGGACACCTGCACCTACATGAGCTGGGGCTTCAATCCCCATCTCTCATCCTGGTCGCCCTTTCACGGTGCGGTCTATGCGGTCACCGAATCGGTCTGCAAGGCGGTGGCCGCCGGGGCCCGCCTCGACGATATCCGTCTCACGCTGCAAGAGTATTTCCCGAAGCTCGGGAACGATCCCGCGCGCTGGGGCCTGCCCTTCGCGGCGCTGCTCGGGGCCTTCCACGCGCAACACGGGCTGCGTCTGGCCGCCATCGGCGGAAAGGACTCGATGTCGGGCTCTTTCAACGAGCTCGACGTGCCGCCGACCCTGGTGTCCTTCGCCCTCGCTCCGGGCAAGGCCAGCCTCGCCATTTCGCCTGAATTCAAGAAGGCGGGCAGCACGCTCTCCCTGGTGAAAGTCCCCCGGGACCACGACCAGCTTCCGGATTTCCAGGAGCTCCGGCGAATTGCCGCGCTGCTCCACGATCTCAATGCGGAAGGCAGGGTCCACTCGATGAAGGCGCTCGGCTCCGGCGGGCTCATGCACGGGATCGCGACGGGTGCCTTCGGAAACGGCATCGGCGCTACGATCACCGCCGACCTCGACGGGTATGCGGAGCGTTATTTCTGCTTCCTGCTCGAACACGATGCGGAGCTTCCGGAACCGCTGGACGCCCACGTGCTGGGGCAAACGGTGGCGCAGCCTGCGGTCACCTTTCCGAACGAGAGCTATCCGATCGATGAATTGCAAGCCGCCTGGCTCGGCACGCTGGAGCCGGTCTATCCCACGAAGGAAGATTCCACGGTAGTCACCACGCCGCATCTCTCCCTGGCGGCCTCCTTTTCCGCACCGCACCCTCGCGGGGCCGCGACCAAGCATGCGAAGCCCAAGGTATTGATCCCGGCCTTCCCCGGAACCAATAGCGAATACGATTCCGCGAAGGCTTTCAACGAGGCCGGCGCCCTGTCCGAAATCCAGGTTTTCCGCAACCTCACGCCGGCCCACATCGAGGAATCCCTCGAAGCCTTCGCCGCGAAGATCCGCCAATCGCAAATCCTGATGTTCCCGGGGGGATTCAGCGCGGGCGACGAGCCCGATGGCTCCGCGAAATTCATCGCGACGGTCATCCGGAACCCGCGGGTCGCGGACGCGATCATGGACCTCATCAAGAACCGCGACGGCTTGATCCTCGGCGTCTGCAACGGCTTCCAAGCGCTCATCAAGACGGGTCTCGTTCCTTACGGTGAGATCCGCGATCCGCACGCCGAGGCCCCGACGCTCACCTTCAACGACATCGGCCGCCACGTTTCCTGCTACGTCACGACCCGCATCGCCAGCACCATGTCCCCGTGGACCGCCGGGATGGAAGTGGGAGACTTGCACAGCGTGCCGGTCTCGCATGGCGAGGGGAAGTTTCTCGCCAGCCCCGCGGTCATCGCGGAATTGGCGGCGAAAGGTCAAATCGCGACGCAGTACGTCGATACCGAAGGCGTCTTCTCGATGGAGATCGATACGAATCCCAACGGCTCGCTCTTCGCCATCGAAGGCATCACCAGCCCCTGCGGGCGGGTCTTCGGCAAGATGGCCCACACCGAGCGGAGCGGCACCCTCGTCGCGAAGAACATTCCGGGGGAGAAGCACCAGCCGATCTTCGCCGCCGGGGTGAAGTGGTTCGCCTGAGGGTAGGCCGAGCCGCGGCATTCCTCATGCGCGCGGCTCCTCCAAGCCGGATCGGATTCAGTTGATTTTCAAAAGCTCAACCTCGAAGACCAGCGTGCTATTCGGCGGGATGAGAGGGCTCGGGCTGTTGGCTCCGTAGGCAAGATTTGCAGGGATCGTGAACTTGAATTTGTCGCCCTGCTTCATGAGCTGCACTCCCTCGGTCCAACCGGGGATCACCTGATTGAGAGGGAAGCTGGCAGGTTGCCCCCGCTCCACCGAGCTGTCGAAGACGGTGCCGTCGAGGAGCGTACCGTGGTAGTGAACGGTGACGGTATCCGAAGCCTTCGGATGGATCGTGCCGGTTCCGCTCTTCATGACCTCGTACTTGAGGCCGCTGGCGGTGGTCTTCACGCCATCCGCAGGAGCTGCCGCCGGAGTCTCCTCCGTCTTGGGGGTGGCTTCCTCCGCCTTGGGGGTGGCGGGAGCGGCGGAGGCAGCAGGCGCTTCTTTTTTGCAGGCCGCGAGCGAAAACGCGGCGAGAACGGCAAGGGAGATCGTGGTCGTTTTCATAAATGCTAAAGCAGGCGGAAGTTCCGTGGCCGGCCGGCCGGGGTCAAGACGCGACGCGAAGCAAGGATCTTGCGGTGCTGGCGGACAAAAAAGAGAGCGGCAGCTTAAAGTTCGTTGTATTTGAGGTTATTCCCGCGCGACTTCTCCGCGGGATACCGCTGTTCATTGCGCGCGATCTTCGCCTCCATCACCTCGCCCAGGTTCATGCCTAGCAGATCGGCCATCTCAAAAAGCAGGATCCCCACGTCGGCAATTTCCGAGGCAATTTCCTCGTGCTTGTCCTTGGCGCGGCGGTCCACCTGATCGGGCTGCTGCCATACGAAATGCTGCAGCAACTCCCCCGCTTCGGCGGCGATGGCCACGGCCATGTCCTTCGGATTGTGATACTGCTGCCATTCGCGGGCGGCGACAAAATCGCGGATGCGGGCGGTGAGGCCGGAGATCGAATCGGACATGCCCGATCCAACACCCCCGCCCGGCCAAGCGGAACTGCAAAGTCGCCGGGTGCTTTCACCAAAACAGCACACTGTGAAAAATTCTCCGCCAACTTGCACGGGAGCTGCGTAAGGTTCATGTTGGAAGATGACTGATGGTACACCTAGCGCTCAGAACGACCCGCTGAAATGCCATATCGGCGATTGGGTGCCGGCTTCGGCCCCTGCGGTGTCCGGATGGAACAAGGCCAAGGGAGTTTACTGGTATCTCGTCGGCGGCTTCGTGCGCCGGCGGATGCAGGGGGCCGGTCCCGTGAACCCCGCGACGCCTTGGGGATTCGAACTCAAGCGGATTCCCGCGACAGGAAGCGAAGCCTGGGTGCGTAGCTCATAAGCCCGGGAGGCGGGAATACCGCCCCCCCTTGCATCCTCTTCCATTCGTGCGTAAGACTCCTGCAATGAAAGCCGCTTTCGTGCTCGCCACCGCTGCCATGCTCTGTGCCTGCACCGCGGAGGAAAAGGAGAAGATCGCCATGGAAACCGCACCCACCGCCCCTGAACAACCCGCCGGCAAGGTCGAGAAGACCGATGAGGAGTGGAAGAAGACCCTGACGCCGGAGCAATACCGCATCCTCCGCCAAGCCGGCACCGAACGCCCCAACGGGGAGGTTTACAAGGAATTCAACAAGCAGGGGACCGGGACTTACTACTGCGCCGGATGTGGTGCCGAGCTTTTCACCTCGAACGAGAAGTTCGACAGCCATTGCGGCTGGCCGTCCTTCTACGATCCCTCCAAAGCGAAGAACGTCACGACCAAGGACGACTTTTCCGGCGGGATGGTCCGCACGGAAGTCACCTGCGCGAAATGCGGCGGCCACCTCGGCCATGTTTTCAAGGGAGAGGGCTTCGATACTCCCACCGACCAGCGCTACTGCATCAACGGCGTCGCGCTGAAATTCGTGCCCGCGAAAGCACCGGAAAAACCGGAAGCCAAGGCGGAGGAGAAGAAGTAGCGGAGTCTTCCATTTCGCGTTCGCCGACGGCTGTTCCCGCGAGCCGGACGCAGGACCTCCGCTTCCGCCGCGTCCCGTCGCAACTTGGAAAGTCGCGCTACTCCGCCGACTCCAGGTCCGTTTGGTAGAGGCGCTCGGCGGCTCGACGGGGGTCCTTGTCCGCCGGATGGCACTCGGCTCCCATAGGCACCGGCAGGGCCAGCTCCCGGACCTTGCGAAAGACCTCCGAATAACGCACCTCGCCCGTGCCGGGCTCGTTCCGCGCGGGGGAGTCCGCGAACTGGACGTAACCGATCCACTCGCGGTGCCGCTCGAGGTTGTCGATGAGATTGCCCTCGTAGCGCTGCATGTGGAAGAGATCCCAATTCAGGCGCACCCAGGGTGAACTCACCGCTTGGCAGATGGCTACCCCGTCGGCGCTCCCGTAAAGGCAGTGATCGGGATGGTTGTAAGGGTTCATCGGCTCCAGAATGATCATCTTCCGCCTCGCCTCCAGTACGGGCACGGCGGCCCGGAGTTTGGCGATGATCGAAGCATGCATCTGCGCTTTCGTCAGGCCGGGGATATTGTCACCGCCGACCACGCAAAAGCGCTCGCACCCTGACAGGAGTTCGGCCGCATCGCATGCGGCGCCGATCTCCGCGACGAACTCCTCCTCCGGAAATGCCGGGTCATTGATCTGCGTGCCGAATCCCCAGGCGGTGAATTGCGTGGCGATCATGCCGTGCTTGCGGAGCGCCTCCGCCCCGGCAAGGAGATCCTTGTCCCGCCAGCTCCACAGCTCGATGGCGGGGAATCCGAGCTCCGCCGCTTGTGCGATCCGCTCCGTGAAGGAGCCTTCGAACCACATCTCGATATTGACGGCGACGGGGGTGTGGGGCGTGCGGCCGGGCAGTTCAGTCATGCGGGCCGCAGGAAAGGATAATCCCGCCCGGAAGGCACGCCCGAAGTAGGCCGTCAAAGGACGGCACCGGGTCCGCCGTCCCCGTCATCGGCAAAGCTGCCGGACTCGTCGAAATCCACCTCGCGCACGCGTTTGCGATCACGCCAGTACTCCACCTGCTTGCGCAGCGTTTCCCGCAGCCCTTCGCCATCATGTACGGCCCGGATCTCGATCCTAGGCTGCGAGCGGTCGGAGGTCTCGATGACGAGGGTCGAGAGACCGAACATCCGGTACCAGAACGGCCGCTCCATCGAAGTGTCCTTCACGCGGTAGAGTTCCACGTCGTCCATCTTCTGGTTGAAGACGCCTTGGTAGAGCCGGATGCGCTCCGTGGTAAGCTCGTGCCGGACGCTGCGGGTCTCGACGAAGATCCACAACATCCAGCCCAGCGGGAGGATCAGCGCGGCCCAGGCGGGAGGGAAAAAAGCACCGCCGACCCCGATCCCCACGGCGATTGCCAGAGCCACGAGATACTTCCCAAAATTCAACACTTGGGACGGACTACCCTTCCATAGGAGTTCTTCGCTCACGGTTGCAGATTGCGCGAGATTCCCCGGGTTCAACAAGTGGAGAAATGATCGCGATTTGGAGGGGCGGCGGCCTGCCTCCCGAGGCCGCGCTCACCGCGCCTACGCCTGGACGGTATCGCCATGCCACTGCCATCCCGGGTGACGGATGAACGCCAAGGTCTCCTTCACGTCCAATCCGTTCCTCGCAATCTCGCTGAACTGCCTGCGCCGCGCCTCCCACAACCGGTGGTCCTGCTCGGGGGGGGCGTATCGGGCGCGGTAGGGAACCTTATTTCCGACGAGCATCACCAGATGGCCCTCCAGGCCGAAATCGTTCTGCATTCCGGAGAGCCGGTAGCGGCAGAACCCCGTCGGTCCGTTTTCCTCGTAAAATTTCACCAACTCCTCGATCGCTCCCAGCTTGGTCTCCGCGCGGCAGTGCTGCCAGAAGGGGGTGTCGAGGGCGGTGTTGTGCTTGTAGTGGAGCGCCAGGAAATCGCGGATGTCCGCCCACCCTCTCCCCGTGAGTTCGTTGAAGAGGTCGCGCAGCGAGGGCGTGGGCTGGAGGCGGCTCCGATTGAGCATTTCCACCAGCGTCTGCAGATTGCCGCAGACGATCATGAGGGCGGTGGCTTCCAAGGGCTCCACGAATCCTCCGGCGTTGCCGATGGCCACCACGTTCTCCACCCACTGGCGGCGGTAGCAGCCGGACCGGAATTTGACGATCCGGGGTGACTTCGGCGCTTTCGGGTTTTTCCTTAGGAATTCCTCCGCCGCCTGCTCGTCCGAGATGAAGCTGGAGGAATAGACATAACCGCGGTTCACGTGATGCTCGTGCTCGATCTGCCAGGACCAGCCCGCGTCCATTTGTTCCGCAGTGGTGTAAGGAAGGATCGGCTCCTCGCCGCGGTCCCAGCCGCCGACCACCGCGCGGTCGCAGAAGAGGGCATCGCCGAAGCTTTGGTACTCTTCGCCCAGCGCCTTTCCCAACAGCTCGCTGCGGAAACCGCTCGCATCGATGAAGAAGTCCGCCCCGAGGCTCTGCCCATCCTCCAATTGCACCGAGGCGATCCCGCCCTCCGGCAACCGCTCCGTGCCGATGACGCGGCCATCGATGATCTCCACGCCATACTCCCGCGCCGCGAGCTCCAGCACCTGGACTAGCTTTTCATTTTCGATGTGGAAGGCGTGCCAACCCTGGATATCGGGACACCCGTTCTCCTGGCGGGCGAAGGCCTTGCCATGCCACATGAGCGCGGACGGCAGGCTGGCGCAGCGAAATTCCTCGTCGCAATAGTAGCCGTTCGGCATGCGCAGCTCCGGAGCGGTAAAGTCGAGCTGGTGATCGAAGCTGTAGTCGAAGCGCCCTCTCGACCCCCAGAGGAAGCGGATGCCGAGCTTCCACGTGGGCTCCGCCAGTTCATGGAATTTCTTCCGGTTGATCCCGAGATACTCGAAAAGATGCTGCGGGAAATTCGGCGTCGTCCCTTCGCCGACGCCGATCACGCCGATGTCCGGGCTGCGGACGATGCGAACTCTCAATCCGGGGAGCTTGGCTTTGAGGGAAAGCGCGGCAAGCAGGCCGGCGCTGCCCGCGCCGAGGACGAGAACATTTTGGATCATCTGGCTATCGGCCGGGCTGGCTGGGTTTTTTGGAATCCTCCGGCTTCTATTCCGAGCTCATGTTGCCAAAGCCTGCTAGTAGGATTCCGTCATTGGGCCGGGTGCGGCTGCCGTAGCGGACGGTCTCACCGCACTTGGATCGGCTCCTCGGAGATCCTCCCCGGGCGGCCGTGGAGGTGTTTGTCGAGGAAGAGCTTGATGCGCAGGTTCAGATCGCTGCTGTCGAAGCCGTGGCCCGCGCCCGTCATCTCGATGAGGTGACTTTCGACTCCGGCCTCCGCCAGCGCCGCGTCGATTTCCTTGGCCTGTGCGTAGGGTACCAGCGTGTCGTTCGTCCCGTGGGCGGTCAGGAAAGGTGCATCGTCCTTCGAGACCCAGGAAACGGGCGATGCCGATTTCGCGTTGGCGAGCAGGTTGGTCTCATCGCGACCGAGAAGCGGCCCGATCATGTCCGCATCGCGGATCCTGCCGGGAGAAGTGTCCTTGCCGTAAAAGGTGAGGAAATTCGTGGGGCCGAAGAAATTCACCACGCACTGCACGCGGCTGCTGAGTTCCGGAAACGTGCCGAGGTCGCCCTCCAGGGAGCTCACGCCGCCGGTGGTTCCCAGGACGGAGACCAAGTGACCACCCGCGGAAATCCCCATGACTCCGACACGCCCGGAATCGATCCCATATTTGTCCGCATTTCCGCGCAGGAAGCGGACGGCCGCCTTGCAATCGTGAATCTGGGCCGGCCAAGCGGCCTCGCGGGTAAGGCGGTAGTTGACCGTCGCCGCGACATAGTCGCCCGTGGCGGCGATGGTACGGATCACGCCGTGGCCGTCTTCCTTCCGGCCGGATAGCCAGCCCCCGCCGTGGATGAAGATCACCAGAGGGCGCTTCTTCGTCGCGTGATCCTTCGGGACCAGCAGATCGAGTTTCTGGCGCGGGTTGTTCTTCCCGACGTAGTCGAGGTCCTTGATCAAGTCTCCGGAGGCAGCGGCGGCTTCCGGGGCCATGGGTAGGGATTTGAGGAGTTCCTCTTTCGTGACCAGGCCGTCGCCGTTGGCATCGACGCTCCTGAAATGAGGGCGCGCCGCTTCGGGAACCTCGGCGAGAGTCAGCTTGCCGTCCTTGTTTCTATCGAGGGCGGCAAAGGGATCGGCTTGGGCGAAAGCGACCGGAGAGAGCAGAACGAGGAAGATCCAGCGCATGGCCTAGAAAACACGGTCTGCCAGGGCATGTCGCGAAGATTTTCCCGGCTCCCTCTTCGGTAAATCGCGCCGCCCCTCGCGCCACGGAACCTCCGCGACGAAACAAAGAGACCCCGCCGCGGCGGGGTCTCCGGAAAAAAGCGGCCTTCGCCGCCTCAGGCAGGCGCGCCGTTCTGGATGATATCCAGAAAGCTCTGCGGCTCCAGGGATGCACCGCCGATCAGGGCACCATCGATGTCCGGGCAGGCCATCAACTCCGCGGCATTGTTGGCT
>CBIHMP010000003.1:0-38794 GCA_966211015.1 uncultured Luteolibacter sp.
CCTCACGGGTGGCAATGCGGTTGCGGAGGGTGGAGAGCAGTTCCCGGAGCTGCTTGACGTTGCACCGCTCGGCAAGCCCGGCCTCGATGTCGCGGCCAAGGTGGAGATCCGCCCGCCCGGTTTTCTGCTTGGCCAGCCAAACGAGGTAGCCCTCCCGGATCGCACCTTGCTTATGGGCGAGGATGGCGGCCCGGGCGGTGCGGAGCCGCTGGTATTCGGCGGTCTCCTCAGTCTCGGCCGCGAGCTGAAACGGCACGATGTCCACAAGGCGTGTGTGGGCATGGAGATTCTCCATAATGAGGTGCGCGAGCTTGGCGCGGGCCTCGTGTGTGTCTTCCTGCGGCCCGTTGTCCTTTACCCGGCCGGTTTTCATGAGCCGCGCAAGGGCAACCTCATCGTGCCCCGCCAGCTCCGCGAAATGGGCCATGACATCGTTAAAATGCTCGCTGTCGATGGCCGACAAGCCGGGCCTGCTGACACACGCCATTACCTGCTCTTGCCGCCATGCGTCGAAATCGGTTTCCGGCGGGATATTCGCCAGCTCGATTTGAGCGGCAAAGGCCGCCTTTGCCTCCAAGATGAGGGGTTTGATCTCGCGGGGAGAGATCGTCCCGCGGGGCTTGTGCGGAGCGCCCGCGGATGGCTTGCGGGCCGCGCGCTTCGTGGTCGGTTTGGCTGGCATTAGCTGAATAGGTCGGGTTGTTGAGCGGTAGGGGCGGAAGGCCGCGCCGGGGTGGCCTTCCGCTGATTGAAAAGGCGGGCGAGATCCCGGAGCCGGTTTTCTTGAGCGGGGCCGTAAGCGGTCTCGTAGGTCTTGCCGTCAAAGCGCAGCTCATGGCGCTTGAAGTCCGGCACGATCCCGCGCTTGCGGTGCTTTGCAGAGATCCGCTGATAGATCGGTACAACGATCCACCGCGGGGGCTCTTCAATGGGTAGCTCGGAAGACATGGCTGGGGCGCGTTGGAAACCTCACATTCCGCACATGCCGTGGCATTCCTGTTCAAAGCCGAAATCGTGCTGCCCGTCGTCATCAAGAATCGCGGTGCGGAGCGGGGTGAATGAGCGGTGAACGTAGAGTTGGCCGACGATCCGGGCACCGCGGATACTACGGCCTTGAGCCTCGCGAATGGACTCATCGAAAAGGCAAGAAAGCTCAAACTCATCCGGTTCATTTTGCTTCATCCACCGCCATCCCGCATTTGAGCGGTAGGGGCAGTAACGGCAGGCACTCTTAGGGGCAATGATCCCCCATCGTTCCCAAAGGTATTTTTCGCACTGTTGGCGAGACCATCCGAGTTCAAGCAGAGGGTGGCGGAGGGTGATGTAACGGACATCACTAGCCGTTTCGCGGTCCCATTCGTCGGTTGAGATGCCGATCAATTGGACGATCTGGCGAGCGCCCGCCGCCTCCATCAATTCCCGGCCCTTCCTGCGGATTGGATGGATTTTGTAATCGCGCGTGCAAGCGCGCCAAAGCATGCCGCCCTCGTCCTTCTTGAGCGCCTTGTTTCGCAGGGTCAGATAGGAATAGAGCGCCTGCCCGTAAGCGTCATTTGCTCCCCATTGCTCTTCACCATCGGACGAAAGAAAGAAGCCCTCCGCCGGTGCCGGAAAATCGGCGATCTCGGGCAATGGAAGACACAGGACAGCCTCAATTTCCTCCGGTGACATATCCGGGGCGCGCACGAAGAAAGGCGGTTGGCTACACCTTGTGGAATCACCACTCAAAGCCGCGAGAAAGTCATTCCCTAGACCGTTGCCTTCCTTAACGACGTAGATCGGGAATGACACCATCCCGCGGAGTCGCTCAAGGTGGGCATACACGGCGGCCGGTTCGTCGCCGGTATCGGCAAAGATCGCGGCATCCGGCTTTGGAATGATCCCGTCTTCCGCCATCAATGCGAGTGCGGAGCTTTGCACTCCTGCTCCGAGAGAAAGGATGGTGATGGAAGGAACGGCTTCGCTTGCGGTCATGGTGGATGGCGTGATGGGAAAGGGAACCGGCGGGCGGGCTTGCAAAGGGCTGTTCCCAATGTCCACTCGGACGTAGGGACCGCCCGCCGGATTGAAGTCAGTCGGTGGATGGATTTGGCGCTCCGTTCCACGGCTCCGCGCGCTCAAGGATGATGATCGCTTCCCGGTAATCGGCGGCGACTTCCTCGGAGATTGCGGCGAGGGTATTGAATCCTTCCTCACGGTGTAGCTCCGCGCTTAAAGTCAATGCCTGGGCGGAGGTTCTGAGGATATCGATGGCGTGTTTCATGGCGGCTTGGTTCAGGCCTCGGAAGGGGCGGCGGAGTCGGTCGTGATGCGGGCGGCATCGTCGGATTTCGGCTCAACGAAGAACCGCTCCGCTTGGTCGATGCGGAGGCCTACGGCGGCCAGCTCCACGTCGGAGAGCTGGGATGTCTTGAGCTTGTCCTTATTGACATCCGTGACCGTGACGGTGCGCAGGAACTCGAAGAGCTTCGCGGCGCGCAGGGCCTCGATCACGGACTCCCATTTCCATTTGCGGTTGAGCAGGCAAAGGGAGGGATTGCCGTCACGGAAGCCGAAGCGAGCGAGGGCGGAAGCGGCGGATTTGCTCGCCGCGGTGAAGACGTTCCCGCGGTGCGCGAGGCAGTAGGTTTCGGCGAGGGCGACAAGGCGCTTGATGGTCTTTTCGACGTGTTCAATGCGGCCGTCGTGCTTCTCCCGGAGGGCCTGCATTTCCTTGTCGCGCTCGGCTTGCAGGCGACGGAGTTCCACCTCCAGCTTGGCGACATTATCGACCGTGCTATTGAGGGCTTCGATGGAGTTGATGGCCGGTTCGGCCGGTGTTTTCTTCTTTGCCATGGTACTGCGTGGTGCGGTGGTTAGTTCCCCTCTTTGTCCGGGGCGCGGGTCTCGAAGCGCATCAGCTCCGAAAGGAAGGTGAGCGGGATATGACCGGTCTCGCCGTTGCGGTTCTTGGCGAGTAGCAGCTCGGCTTCCCCGGCCTTGGCATCGCGCTCTTCCTGCGAATCCGCGTAGTAGGCGGCGCGGTAAAGGAGGCCGATCATATCGGCGTCTTGCTCGATGGTGCCGGACTCGCGGAGATCCGACATCGTCGATAAAGAGCGGAGCCAGGGCGATTTCCTCCGCGGATCGCTTGATGCGAAGCAGTTCATCCTTCCGCGGCTTGAATCCCTTTTCGAGCGCGGACATGGCGAAGCGGGCGCGGGAATAAACGAGGCGTTGGAGGATCTGGAAGGCCGTCATCTCGCAGGAAAACACGAGCGAGGGCACGCCTTGGTCGATGCAGATCCGCTCCGCGATGTTCATCATGAGCGAGGTCTTCCCCATCGACGGACGGGCGGCCACGACGAACATCTCACCGGGCTTGAGGCCCTTGCACATGCGATCAAGATCCGGGTAGCCGGTGGGCACGCCGCGGCCGCCATCATCGCCATTCAAGAGGCGCTCAAGGTGCCGGATCACTTCGCCCACGCCCGCCTTGGTATCGAGTTCCTGAGCGGTCTCCGTGGCGGAGCGGATCGAAAGCAAAGCCGCTTCCGATGCGTCCAGCAATTGCGAGACTTCCTCGGGATTGTCGAACGCGGCCGCGCAGGTTTCCGAGCTGACGCGGATGATCTCGCGGAGGACATGCTTGTCCTTCACGAAATCCACATGGTGCGCGAAGTGCGCGGCATTCGGAGCGTAGGTGTAGATGTCCGTGATCGCCGCCGGGCCGCCGACGCCATCCAGCTCGCCGCGGTCATGGAGCATGGCCACGAGCGAAACCAACTCGATCTCCTTCCCTCTCGCGTGGAGATCGCAAAGCGTGGCGAAGAGCTGGCCATGGGCGGGCAAGTAGAAGTGCTGGCGGGTAAGCCCTTCCTCTAGCGCGCGGTCGATCCAGACGGCCGGATCTTTGAGCATGGTGGAAAGCACGCTCTTCTCCGGGCCGATGGCATTCGGCATCGCCCGGGCGACATCGGGTCCGACCGCATCGGCGGAATGAAGGGCGGCGCTCATTTGTCGGCAGCGAGGGCGGCGAGTTCCGCGAGGGCGAGCGGCCGCCAGATCTGAATTTTGCAGCCCTTGACGATGCAGCGGAACTCCACTTCGCGGGCGTCGGTGGCGTGAAACTTCATGTCGTGCCGGTGGTAAGGGCAGACCGGCGGCTTGCGGGGTGGAGTGCTCATGGCTTCGGGCGGCGGAAGGCACGGCAGCAGTTGACGATTCCATCCGAGACGAGCCCCAAAAGGATGAGCGTCCCAAAGAAGGAGAAGGGATTGTCGAAGATGATGCGAAGAGTTTCGTTCATGGCGTTGATCGAGGGATGACGGGGCGAATGGCGGTCATTCCGCGTGAGCCGCGGAAGTTTCAAGGCCGCGGGCAAAGCGGCGGAGGTTCCAATCGGCGGCGGCCTTGCCGATGCCAGGAGCGGGCGAGGTCATCGGCCAAACCGGGCAGTCGATGCCTTCGCCGCATTCGACGATCCAGTGCCCGCGCTTGGCGGAACGCACGAGCTTCGCCTCGTGCTGGCAGCGGGGGCAGCGTGCAAGCTTGAGTTCGATTTCCTCGAACTCGTGAGCCAGCAGGGCGACGGGGTTTCCGGTGTCGGAAATCACCCATGTCTTCATCGTGCTAGCGCCTTGCGGCGGAGTGCCGACGCGCCAGACGGAGTGTTTCTTGAGGCCGTGCGCGGGGTCCAAGGGGAGATCGCGCACGATGCGGATATAACGGGCAGCAGGATTCATTGGGTGCATGGCTGGGATGGGTTTGCAGGGGTTCAATCGCCGGGAAGGTCGTAGTCGCGCACGAGCTGCTTGTGGGCGGCGCGGAAGGCCTTCCGCGGGCCAAGGGAGGCGTTCTTTTTCCGCAGCTCTTCGGCGAGGATCACATTCATGCGGACGGCGCGGAGTCGGCCGGGGCGCATGGCCACGTGAGTGACAAGATCCTCGATTTCCTCGGCGGCCTCCGGGCTGCTGAACAACTCGGCCACCTTGCGGGCGACGGCGGGCAACTCGTCATCGGCAAGCCGCAGATCGCAATACATGCCGATGCGGCTGTGCTGTTGATCGTTCTTGCGGATCTTCGGCAGGATCTCCGGATTGCCGAGCATGATGACGGGGCATCCGGTTTGCTCGCTGAAATCGAAGAGCGCATTCCGGCCGGAGGTGTCGAGCCGGTGCGCGTTGTCACAGATGATCGGGCGTTGGCTCCCCTTCACCGCGGCGACCATCGCGGGCCAGCGTTGCAGGTTCGGCGACCAATCGGACTGCCGGAGCAAATGATAGAGATGGTGCGACACGTCCTCCGCCGTGCGCTCCGGTCCAGCCATGATGAAGTAGAGCGCCGATGGATTGAGCCGCTGATAGAGCAGGCCGCCCGAAGTCTTCCCCTCGCCCGCCGGAGCACCGAAGAGCACACTCACGCCGGTTTGGCGGGCCACGTCGATGCGGCCCGCCATCGCCCGGCACACGGAGGTCTCGAAGAGCGTCGTGGCGAGGTCGAGCTTGGCGCGGACGGATTTGATGGTGTCCCACGCGCGGGCGACGAAGTCCTTCGGATCGTGGTCGAGCTTGTCGCCAATGTATTTGCTGATGAAGGTCGAATTGACGCCGAAGATGCGGGCCATCTCCGGGTTCATGAGGTTCCGCTCGGTGCGGAATTTGCGAAGCTCTTCGCGAAGGGCGGGATCGGTAGGGTATTTGAGGTTGTTAGCCATGGCTGGGGTGCGTGGTGCGGGGTTAGGACAGGAAGGGATCTTGTTCGGTGTCGGTGGTCTCGGGCTTCAAGGGCGCGGAGAGCGGATCGGCGGATACGTCGTGCGACTGCGGCGCGCGGGCCTTCCGCGGGGGCTTCGCGGGGGTGTCTTCCGGGGTGATGTCGCGCATCCGCTCCTCTAGGGCTTCGTTCCCTTGGCGGACTTGGCGGCGACGCTCGGCCACGCTTTGGAAAGCGGCATGCACGGGGGCATCGAGATCCGCCGTGAGGAGCGCACGGGCGCGGAGCAGATCCTCGGCGATCTCGCTATTCGGGAGAACGTCATCCGGCCTGCGGGCGGCGCGGCAGATGAAGCGGCCGCGTTGATCCAGTACGATGAGGCTGTCCGGCCGGAAGGGATCGAGATGGCAAAGCAGCTCATCGCCCGGGCTCAGATTGATGCGGTGGCCGTGCTCATTAAAGACGACGGCGGAGTAAATGAGATCCCCGGCCGCGCCGCGGATAAGGGGCTCCCGGACATGGATTTCGCGGTTGTTCCGGACCTTTACCGGGATCGCCCATTCCAAGGGCAGGAGATGGTGATAGAGCATCGGGTCGAGCGTCTTGATGCAGGCGTCTTGCTCGGAAGCCCGCACGGCCTCCGCGCGGCTCATGCGGCGTGTCCGCATGAGGAGAGGATTCCCCGAAAGCTGAGCCTCGAAAGTCTCGCGGACATGCTCCGCGAGCCCGGCGAGCTGGGCGCGCGGCCGCCATAGGTCCGGCGGATCTTCCTCCCAATGCCACTCCCGCGCGATGAAGCCGCATTGCTCCCAATCCTTGAGGTTGTGCTCGGGATCGGCATTGATCCCGGCATAGATCCAGCCGTAGGCGCGATGGTATTCGAGGAAGGAGTAGTTATTGGACTTCACTGCCTCCGCGAGATGCGCCGGGAACTTGTTGGCGAGCTTGAGCCAACGGCGCTCTTCGCGCTCCAAGCCGTTATTCTCCTCCGGGGCCATCTCGGGATTGAGGCCGGTGGCACCGGGGAGAAGTAGCCCGTGCGTCCGGACGGCGCGGAACATGGATTCGATAGGAGCCTTGAAGCGGAAATTACCCGAGCTGCTAGGAGCAAAGAGCATGTCCTTGAACATCGGCTTATTGAACTTTCCGGAGCGGTCGATGGTGACATGCCCGTCCGTGAAGGCGTAGAGGGCATCCGCAAAATTCGTGTGCCCTTCGGCGGTCTTGAGTGCGCCATTCTCGGATGACCAGCTATTGGCCGTGCCCCACTCGAAGACGAGGCAAGTGCCGCGTGCATCGGTGCGGTAGCCGACGCTGGACAGGAGCCCGAGCACGAACCAAACGAACTCCCGTTGCGTCAGGGAGCGGTGTTTCTCGCCGCTTTCGTCCCACCAGCGGAGGCGGATGTGGAACTCAAGGAATGCGCCGGTGAGGAAATCGAGGGCATTGAATCCCACGGGGCGCATGTGGGTGTCATAGCCATGCTCCGTGATGTAGTGGTCATACATCTGGTCATCGAAAAAGATCCGCTCCAGGTAGCCGACGCCGTGACGGCTCAGGGGGATGGCGGGGAGCAAGGTGCTTGCCGTCTTGCGGCCCTGATGGGCGAGGGCGCGCTGGTAGGCGTCCGGCCCGCACTTGCGGATGGTCTCTTGGCTGAGCCCTTCCGGGTAGCCCTTCGGGCCGATGGGGATCGGCTCCATGAAACCGGGGATGCGATACTTCGGATTCTCGGTGCGCCACCAGAGGCGGGCGCGCTCGCGGATCATCTTGTAAATCTCGGTGCCGGAATCCTCGCGCTGCATCCGCATGTATTCCTCTAGGATCCAATCGCGGGTGATCTGCGGGATGCCACGATCCCGGCCGCGCTTGCGGCGGCCATCGACCAAGGCGGCGGCCCCGCCCCGGTTGAACTGGGAAACCCACGTGTGGACGGCTTGCTTGGACACCCGCAGATCGCGGGCGGCGATGGCGACAATCTCGCCCTTCGTGCCATAGGCGGCGCTATTGACCGCTTGGACCGCGCCGAGCTTTCTCAGCAGGTCGGACTTCTGCTCCGGCGTGATGGTGCGCAGGAGCGATGCGGGAGCCAGTGAAAGAACGGACATGGTCAAATGGCGGTGAGTTGTTGATTGAGGCGGACAAGGCGGGCGTCACAGCGGGCGATGTTAGCGCGGAGGGTTTCGGGCTTGAGGCGCGTGCGCGCTTCGCCGGAGAGCTGGCGCTCATAGGAGCGGCGGGCGGAGAGGACGTTGGCGATGCGGTCGCGGATCACTTCGGAGTGTTCCGCGAAAAGCTCCAAGGGGAGGCCGGATAAGGAGGGAAACATGGCTGGGAATTACTAGGGGTATCGGAGGTTATGGTTTGCCCGGCTTGGCGGGCTTGGCATGGACGGCGAGGGCTTCCTCCGCGGCTTCGGCGAGGGCCTTGGCTTCATCGCGCAGGAAAACGAGGCAGAGCTTGCCGGGTTCGTCCGTGACGGGCGGCAGCGCGTGGAGGAGCTTCAGGCCCTCGGGCGAGCGGGCCTTGACGATGGCGCTTGCCGGGCCGTCCCAATGGTGGAAGGCGAGTTCCGCGTCGGAGAGTTTGGCCGCCTTATTGGCACCGGGATTGGCGGGCATGACCGGCTTCGGAACGATGCCGATCTCTTGCATGAGGCTCCCCTGTGTCTCGCCCGTGCATAGGCTGGCGATGACATCGCGGACGAAGTCGCGCTGCTCCGCCGGAAGCGCGAGCGGATTGCCCTGATTGAAGATCGCTAGCGCGGCCTTTTGCTCCGGCAGCTTGGCGCGCTTGAGCTTCGCCTTTGTGGCATCGAATAGTTCGATGAAGACATCCGCGGTGCGGCGGGAATAGCCGGTGTAATGCTTCACCAGATCGGGCCACGTGGCCCTTAATTCGGCAGAATCTGCCAAATTAGCTTTCGGCTTCCCGGCCTTGATGCCGTGGTCCTTTTTGAGCTGGGCAAGCTGCCAGCCGAGCCATGCCTGCATTTCGAGGTAGGTCCGGCCTGCTTCGCGCAGGCGTCCGGCGGTTTCCCGGACGGCGAGCCAACGCGGATCTTCATCGGCGAGGGCCGGGCTATCGGTGGTGACTTCGACGGTTGCCAGCGCGGAGCCGGGGCACTTCCGTTCGTGGGCGGCGAGGTTGAGCAGGGCCTTGAAATCGGTGGCTCCGCATTTCTTGCAGACGAGTGGTTTTGTGGTTTTAGGCATGGGCGTAAATCAGTGGAGAACGGGAATGGATTCGGGGTCGAACTGGTCGAGTTCGGGGCAATAGCTGGTATTGCGGCGCTCAAGCCAGCGGTGGCAGGCGAGCCGGACATCCGCGAAGCTCGCGAAGTGGCGGATGGGATCGACGGCGGAGCCATCGGTGGCCGGTGCATCGCCGTGCGGGGAGGCATCGGGCGTGCTCATAGACGGGCTGAGGTTTGGTCGCGGAGATCCACGGCGCGGCCGCTCGCATAGAGGTTCTCCGCGGCGGTGAGCGCCTGCTCCTTGTAGTCCTTCCTAAGCGTCGCGGTGCGGTGCGAGCTAACGAGACTGGCGATGAAGATCCCGGCGGGCACGCCGAAGGGGATGGCTCCGGCGACGAATCCCGCGATGAGCAGGGTCTCATGGCTGAATTGATGGATGTCGATCATGGCTTGGGTGTGGTCGTGGGTTTGAGGGCGATGGCTAGGGCGAGGGCGATCCACGCGAGGGTGCCCGCGATACAGAGTGCGAGTGTCATGGCTGGGGCTTGTTGGATTGAATGGTGCGGCGGAGATGGGTAAGGGCCTTGGCTTCGATGGCGCGGACCTTGCGGCGGGACATGCCCATGCCCTTCGCCACGACGCGCTCGCTCAGGCCGACGCCGGGCAGGCAGTTCGGGAGGAGCCCGGCCATTTGGAGGACCGTGAAGCGGATGGGGCCGGGGTTCTGGATCGCCAGTTCGATGAGGCGATCCGCGAGCCATTCGGCAGCGTCGTTATCGTCCCACGGCGGAGGAGTCGGCTTGCTGGTAGGATCGGGCATGGCGTTCAACGGGTGGAGGCCTTGCGGGCAGGAAGGGCGGCGAGCTTCGCAATGAGGCTCCGGCTCTGGCGCTGGCCATTGAGCACGCGAGTAACGGTCTCGCGGCTGCGGCCGAGAAAGTCGGCGGCCTCCCGGTGAGACCATCCCTTTGCCTTGAGGCCCTCTTTGACGGTTTGGGTAGTGTGACGCGGCACAAGTGAAGAGAATCACAACACAGGCAGGACCGTCAATCAGCATTAGCAATATTGTTCACCTGATCTAACAAACCGGTAAGGCGGATTCGCCTTACGGCCGTTTTTGGGTGGGATTAGCCCTTGACCCGATTTGCCGAATGTGACGTGTCACACCCGGCACGAATGAACCGCGACACGGAAAAGCTTGGAACGGCCTTGCGTTTGGTCCGCGAGAGCGCGGGAAAATTCGCAAAGGACGTTGCCGCGCAGGCAGGATTCTCCGCGAGCTACTTGAGCGAGTTGGAGCGGGGAGTTAGGCGTGTAAGCGATGGCGCTATGGCAAAGCTGGCACCGGCTTTCGGTCTCGATTTGCCTGCCTTCCGTGAACTTCTCGAAAAGCGAGCGGCGGAGATGCGCCGCGATGAGGTGAATCCCGGGACTGCTGCCGGAAGGCAAATTAGCGACGGATCTTCATCGCGTCTTCACGATGCGCCCTTCCCATCAAGGGCGATGACCCCCAGTACACCCGACACTGATGCCCTCCTTCGTCATCTCGTTGAGAAACTTTCGCGGGAGGAAAAGTTTGCCCTCTTGCGCGAACTGATGAAGGAGGCGGAGGCTGGCGACGCTACCGCCTTTGCCAAGGCCCGCGCTCTTTTCGATCTGATCCCGCCGGAAGTCGTTCCCGTCCACCCGTCCAGCGGGTAATTGCCATGAAGAGAACTCTAGCAATCGTGGTAGCCGTGGCTATCCCTGCGGCCCTCTACGCATCGTATCGTCACCATGCGGCCAGCAAGGCGACGGCACGCTTCGCCTCCCTGCTGGCCGTGGAAGCTGCCACGGCCGATGTAGCCCGGCTGAAAGAGGCAATGGATGCCCGCCCCTCTCCGAGCGGGCCTGTCATGTTGGAGGCGGCTCTCGAAAAGCTCGAACGGAAGGAAGCGGAGGCCGTTGGCTTCGGCATTCCGGCCGAAGAGATCGAGGCCAGGAAGCGAAGCGGAACGATGCGGGCTTTCGATGAGTGGGAGCAGAGCCAGAAGGCGAAACACCGATAGATGAGATCATGGCATGGTACCAACAACTGACGCCGGAGGATGATCGGCCCCCGCGGCCGAACGAAGATCCCGGCGAAGCAGCGCCGGAGATCGCGGGCTTCCTGACGGTGCTCATCGTCCTGAATGTCATCGGCGCGTTGGCGGCGCTCTTTGTCGCCCTGAGCGATGAGGATGCCGAGGCCGGGATCTGGCTGGCCTCGTGCGCTTCGGCGGTGATTGGGCTTTGGATTAGTCGAACGATCATTCTCCTGCTCTGGCGGATCGCCCGAGCGCTGGAGAAGAAGCGGTCGTAAATCTGTTAGCGATTTCCGGACCACGGCCATCTCCGCCTGCTAGAGTGGCGGCCGTGAAGGATCGCGCGACGCCCTTGCTCCCCGGTGTTACCTGGACGGATGATTCCCATCTGGTGACGAAATCCGGTAATCGCTTGCGGCGATGGGGCAGCGTGCAACAGGCATGCGCGATCCTCGACGGCTGTGACCGTCAGGTCATCTATGACCTGTATCACGCCGGGGACTTGAAGGGCTACAAGCTCAACCCGCGGAAGAGTAACAGCCATTTGAGGGTTGATCTGCTCTCCGTTTGGGAGCACAAGCAGAGGCAGCTTCAAGCCGCCTGATGGCAGGCATGGAGGATGAGCAGGCCGCCCTTTTCGCGGCCAAGTAGCGGTAGTAGAGGTTCTAGCGACAGTGCCGGACCAAGGCCCGGCGAGCGGTGCAAAGTGCGTGCGTCTTCAGCGCAAACGCACTTCGCACCATGAACGAAAAACTCGCTTCGCAGCTCCGGCACCTCGCCACCTTCGTTCCCGGCCTGGGAACCTTCCTGCTTGCACTCGGTTGGCTCGATGCCGACACCGCAATGCAGCTCGACGCGGAACAAGCCAAGTATCTCGCGGTGCTCGCAGGGGCGCTGGCCGTGATGATCGCCCGCGGCATCCTCTGGCTCGTCGGAAAGTATGCTCCGCGGCTCCTTCCACTTTTTCCCGGCATCGGCAAGGGCAGCTCGATGTTGGCGATGGCGACGGCAGCAGGTTTGCTCATGGCTGGGGGCCTGCTGTCGTCGTGCTCCGCTTGGAACTCCTTCACGGGTGACTTCGACGCCAAGGGCGAAGTGGTCTTGCTCGGTGAAGGCGGAGCCAAGGCCGGGCTCAAGTTCCAGCCCGGCAAGCCGATGAGCGGCTTTGCCCGGCTCGCCTTGCGCGATCCCGACACGGGGGCAATCACCGGTTATACGGACATCGAGATTTCGCCGAAGGCCAAGGTTATCGAAGAGAAATCGGCGAACCGCATGCCGGGCTTGCTCCGCCAGTGGGAGCGAGCCGGGGAGCGCGTGAATCCGCGCCGCATGTGTCCCTCCGCCGCCGCGCCGAAGGCCTTGCCCTTCCTTTGAACCCTTTCGAGGGGCGGCGAGGTCTAGCGCACATCTTCTAGGCGCACTGTGGACCCGCTCCCGAATCTTTTCCGTCCTCTTACTGGCATTCCTAAATGAACGAGGCCAGCCCGCCAGCAACGCATGCACAGGGGTGACAAGTCCTGCCCCGGATCGCGGCGGCCGATCCGGGGCGGGCAAGAAAGGAAGAAATGAAGAAGCCATCTATCTGCATTGATGCCGGACACGGCGGCCGCGATCCCGGCGCGCTTGGGCCTACCGGCCTCCGGGAAAGCGAGGTTGCCCTATCGGTTGCGCTCCTACTCGGTGCGAGGCTCGAGGCGGCGGGCTGGGATGTCACCTATACCCGGAAGGATGATCGCTTCCTAGAGCTGCATGAGCGCGCGGCCATCGCGAACAAGGCGGGCGTGGATCTGTTCCTTTCGATCCATTGCAATAGCGCCGCCAATCCGGCATCCGGTTTCGAGGTTTTCACGACGCCCGGCTTTACCGGTTCCGATCCCTTCGCCACGGAGCTATTCCTCGGCTATGCGGAGGGCTTCCCGGAGAAACGCAAGCGGATGGATGATCGCGACGGCGATCCCGACAAGGAGGCTAGTCTTGCGGTGCTCCGGCTCACCAGCATGCCCGCCGCGCTCTTCGAGCTGGAGTTCATCCATACCCCGGAGGGCGAGGCCTTCCTCCGGGATAAGAGGAATCACGTCCGGATGGCTACGGCGCTTGCCGCGGCGACGGCCTCGTATCTGAGAGCGGGCTCCATTGTCGGAACGCTGGAAACGACGGGATGGGCCGTGCTGCCCCCGCACTCGGAGATGTCCGTGATGCCTGCTCCCTCGGAGATCCTCTTTGCCGCGCAAGCGACGACTGAAGCAATGCTCAAGGATACCCGCGACCTGATTCATAAGCTCACGGCCTTTGCGGACGTCACCGCGGAGCGGGCTAACGCTTTCAAGCAGGACATCGCCACGCTGAAAGGAGACTCCACGGCATGAGAGGCGCGGCGATCTACGACACCGTTTCCGCCGGGGTGCCGGAGGCAATGGAGGCCTTCGACCTTGCCCGCCAACGGGTGCGCGATCTCTCCGATGATGACTTCCGCACCTTGGCCGCCGAGCTGGCGGAGCGGGAGCCGATCACGGCCGCGGAAACCGAGATCCTCGCTATCTGCCTTTCCGAAGGCCTCGCCCGCTTCCTTCGCGCCACGCCTGCCGATCCTTCCGAAGAATCCGAATGATGCTCGACCTACTTACACTCGCCGCCGCGGCCGCGCCCGATCCTCAGATCTCCGGGGCATGGGTGCTTGAGCTTGTCGCGAAGATCTTCGTCGGGATCGCGGTGCTCATCGGGGCCGCTTGGGCGGCATGGAAGAAGGCGGAAGCCCGCTTCCGGCCGAAGGGCGACGTGACCATTCAAGCCCCCATCCCGCCGATCACCGTCTTTTCCGCCAGCGGTCCTGTCACGCTCGACCAACACAACGCACTCGCGAAGCGCGTGGAGAGGGTCGAAGCGGAGGTAAAGGAGATCCGCATCGAAGTGGGGAAGCAGTACGCGCAGATCCTAGAGGCCGGGCACGAGCGGGAACTCCGCATCATGCAGAAGATCGACGCGTCCGCCCGCGCTCAACATGCGCGGCTCGATGAGCTGTTCGGGAAACGTCCGCCCGCCACGCGCAAATAACATGAGCAACCCCACCCGCAACCTGCTCCTCCGCAAGACCACGCTGGAAGCCCTCGGCTTCGCGAAGGGCTACGCGCTCCCGGATGCCACCTTGAGGAGCCATGTGGACGCGCTGCTCCGCCCGCCGCTGTCCGGCGAGGAATGGACGATTACCACCGCATGGCTGGAGTCGGAGAGACTCGTCGTGCGCGTCCCCAATGATCTCGATGCCGCGCTCATCCAATGGGCGATCACCGAGCGCGGCCGCGTGCTCCTATCCACTCTCTAACGTGCATGGCCAAACGCAACAAACCCGCATGGGACGCCGCGCCGAAGATGCCGCGCGCGGATGCCAAGCTCAAGACCTTGCCGGAGGGCGAGCAAGAGACGCTATGGCTTCTACTCACTCCCACGGATGCGACAGTCCCGCCCTACACGCTGGAGGCGTTGATGGTGCATATCGAGGAAGAGTATGGCTTTGCCGTCTCGCTCTCCACGGTCTCGGAATGGCGTTCCTGGTATGCGCTCAAGCGGCGGATGGAACAAGCGGCGGCCCGGGCCACGCAAGCGAAGCTGGAACTCGCGAAAGATCCGAGCATCACGGCGGAGGATATCGACCGGGTGGCGCAGACCGTCTTCATGGCGGAGGCCGTGGAGGGGATGAGCGTGAAGGGCTACGTCCAGCTCGCGAAGCTCCGACTCCAGCGGGAAAAGCACGAGCTGGAGAAAGACCGGCTCACGCTGGCGAGCAAGAGCAAGGTGGAGGCCGGGCTCGATGCGCTGGCCGCGGAGCTGAAGGGGAACAAGAAGGCCACGAAGATCTTCGCGGAACTGAAAGCGGAACTTGCCGGGAAATGAGCGGAGCTTTCGACAAGATCGCGGAAGCGATGGGAGCCAACGAGCGGGGAGAGATCCCCGTCATCGGCAGCTTCATGGAATTTCTCACGGAGCATGCCCGCGTGAAGACGGATAGCGGCTACGCGCCCTATTCGCTTGAAGGGCGCGAGGCGCTTATCCCGATCATCGAGACATTCGATCTCGTGCTTGGCTCGCATACCGGCGTGCCGCTCCCGGATGCCAATATCGCGATCTGCGGCGGCGCTCAGTTCGGCAAGACGATTCTAGCCCTCAACTTCGGGGCCTACCTGACGGCGTGCCGGTGGATGAACTGGGGCTATTACCTTCCCGACGATGACCTAGTGCAAGGGATCGTGGACACGAAGCTCCGGCCGGATGTCATCGAGCAAATCGAATGGCTGGGGCCGCTGATGCAGGTCGGCAAGCTGGAGGACAAGCGCGGCAAGAGCGTCAATCGCAAGGGTGCATTCCAAGTGAGCGATGGCGTCCGCAAGGCCTTCGGGATGATCCGGGGCATGGGCAAGATCCCCACGACGTTCTCGATGGATGTCGCGATGGAGGATGAGAAGGATGACATCAAGGCGTCCCGCTCCAAGTATCTCACTGGCCGCCTCACGGCCTCCAAGCTCCGGCTCCGCAGCTCCATTGGCACGCAGCGCCTCCACGCGGCGGGCCAGCAAAAGGAGTGGGAGGACGGCTCGCAAGGGGTGTTTCTCTTCGATGTCGGCGACGGCCGCCGGATCAATCTGGAAGAGACATGGCCGGATTGCTGCCGCTTCGCGGTGGACGGCACGCCGAAGGCCACGGACCCGAAGCTCACGATTGCCGGAGACTTCCGCGATGCTGCCGGGCGGAGCTGGGCCTACAAACCGGGCTCCCCTTACTACTTCGCCGATCCGGACACCGGAGCGGTTATCGACCGGAGCCGGCCGATTCTTGAACACCGCAAGCCGGAGCGCATCGAGCTGCGCAAGTGGTCCTTCCGCATCTCGCAATTCGCCATCGGCGGGCTTTCCATCAATCAGTTTGTCTCCCGCTGGCAAGTGGCGGTGGCAGACCCGGAAATGATGGTGGTTTTCCGGTGCGACGTGATGGCGATGCCCGCCAACACGGAGCAGGCCCTTTCTCCGGAGATCCTCAAGCGTGCCCGCGAGACGGGAGATGCCTTCGATCTCGCCATGAAGCCTAGCGGCCTCCCGCGCTTCGCTGGCCTCGATACCGGAAACCGGTGCTGGTTCGTCTCCCGCGAGGTGGAGAGCGAAGCGGAGAAGCGCATCCATTGGGCGGAGCAGATCCCGCTTTCCCAGATGGTGGCGCGCACTGAGGAGCTTTGCCGAAGGATGGGCGTGGCATGCTTGGCCATCGACGCCAACCCGGCCGTGGATCAAGCGCGGCAGCTCTGCTACCTTCTCAACGAACTTACGGATGTCTCGCCGCTGGTCTGGGCGGGCTACAACCGGATCTTGGAAACCGGGTCGGTAGGGCCGCATAAGGGCATTCCTCCGCGCCTCACGTTCCCCGGCGGCCTCATCTGGGACGGCCTACACAAGCGATGGGAGGGGCTCCGGTGCTTCGTGGTAGAGTTCACGCTCAAGCCCGGCTCCGGCATCGTCCACAAGCTGGGCGTCGATCCGCAGAACGGCTTCACGAAGTACTTCCCCGTAATCCAAGCCAGCCGCTTCGACTCCATCAACCGCGTGGTGGGCGAGTTCCTCACCTCGGAAGAGGCGCATATCCAAGTGGTGGATGGCCGGGTCTTGAATGAGCCGGTGATGCGCCTGCCGATCCGCGAGCCCGGCGGCCCGCCGATCATCGAGACAATGGACGCGCATTTCCTCACGGGGTCCAAGCGGGAGAAGACGGAGGACGGTGAGGCAAAGGACTTCGTTGATCAATGCGAGAATCACCTTTTCCTGAGCAACGCCTATTCCCGCTTGGCGGAAATGCAGGGCGGCCACGGCGTCTATACTGCGCCCTTCGCTTATCAGGCCGTGGACCGGATGCGGCCGCAGTTCCGGCGGAAAGGAGGCGGGCTTTGAAAACCACCCTTGAAAGCACGGAAATGCTGAACTTTCGGAAATCCGGCTCTAACGCTCTAGGAGGCGATTCTAGGGGGGTGTCTCAAAATCACGCTTCATCGGCCGCGATTTCCGAGATCGCGCCTTGGCGGGCTTCTGCATTCGTTCGCAAAGCCGGTCGCTCCCGGCGCGAGGAAGGAGGTGCGGCATGAGGCCCGGTCCTCTCATTCTCGGTCCCGATGGACGGCCGGTTTTCAGCGCGGCCCGGGTGCGGCAGGAAAAGGCGAGCCGGTTCAATCCGACCGTCAATTGGACGCCGGACGTTTTGGTCCGCCAGCTCACGGCCTACGCCCGCGGCGAGATCCGGGATCTTGCCTACCTGATGGATTGGCTGGAACGGACAGACGACACCATTTCCACGGTCGCGCCGAAGGCCAAGGCGGCGGTTTCCCGCCACGGCTACGATGTGAAGCTCAAGGGCGAGATCCGGCCGGAGCAACGCCAGCTTGCCGAAGATCAACGCGGGGTGCTCCAAGCCTTTTACGACTCTGTCGAAGTCGGCGACGCCATCGACTCCGACGTGCATGGGAAGTTCCGCCTGCTCGTGCAGCAGGGCATGGACGGCTACGGCAAGGGCTACGCCGCGCATCACACGATCTGGACCCCGACTCCGCAGGGCTTGCGGGCCAAGCTGCTCTTCGTGCCCGCGTGGTTCTGGGAAACCACCGAGGGACGCATGCGCTTCCTGCCCTCCACCTGGGCAACGCGCGGGATCGACCGCGAAGAGCTGGGCGGGAAATCCGCGTGGGTCATCTGGCGCGGCCGCGGCGTAATGCTCGCATGCGCCATCGCCCGGATGTTCAAGCAGATCCCCTTGCAGGATTGGCTTACCTACTGCGACCGGCACGGCATGCCCGCCTTCCTCGGGAAAACCGGGGCAAGTGAAGGTTCCTCGGGCTGGACCCAGCTCTATGACGCCGTGACGAACATCGGCGCGGAGTTCGGGGCCGTGGTGAATACCTCGGACAGCATCGAAGTGCTCGATCTGACAACGAAGGGTGACTTGCCCTATGAGAAGCTCATCGAGCGCATGGACCGCGCGATGGTCTCGCTTTGGCGTGGCGGCGATCTCTCGACGATGTCCCGTCAGGATGGCACCGGCTCCAATCCGCAGCAGGAAGAGACGGACGAACTCGATGCGGATAACGCGGTGTGGGTCGGGGAGACGCTCGATAGCCAACTTTCCCGGACGGTCATCGACTGGCATTTCGGCTATCATGTCCCGCAGCTCGCGGAGCTGGTCTTGCGGACCCGCACCCGTGACAACGTCACGCAAGATCTGGCGGTAGTCGATAATGCCAGGAAGCACGGCATCCGGATCTCCAAGCCGTGGTTTGTCTCCAAATTCGGGATCGTGGAAGCCGACGACGGCGAGGCCGCGCTCGGAGAGACGGCCGCGCCGGTTGCTCCGGCTCCGGCCGCGGTGCCGGGCATCAATACCGGTGATGCGGAGACGCTGCTCACGGACACGCTTGCGACGGCCGCCGGAGTGCGGGCCGACATTCTTGCCCCGCTCCGGCCGGTCATCGCGCGGCTCGCGGAGCAATCGCGGGACGCCCGCATAAGTGATGCGGACTTCCTGCGGCTCGCGGAAGAGGCGGCCGCCTCGTTCCCGGAACTCTACGACGCCACGGAGGCCGACAAGCTCGCGAAGGAGCTGGAGGCCGCGATGGGCACGGCCACCGCGCAGGGAGCCCGCGATGCTCTTCGCGAAAACAAGCAGACCAAGAATCCATGAAGCTCGGAATCCTCAACGTCATCAACACGGCCGCGGCGACGGCCATCAACACGATTGCCAATGTCGTGAACGATCTCCGCCTTGAGGGCGATGAGCGGGAGCAATGGCAACGGCTCGTGCCTTACGGCGAGTATCCGGCGACGATTCAGATCGACGGAAGGCCGACCGCGATCATGCAGGTATTGGACCGCTCCGCCGGAGAGTTGATGGCGGAGAACCAAGCTACGGTCATCAATCAGCTCCGCCACCTAGGCCGCGGCCTGCCGATCTACATCGGCCATCCCGACAACCGCGATTGGCTGGCGCAGAATCCCGGCGCGGACTCATCCTCCAAGGGACGGATCAAGGCCCTCGAAGCGCGGGAGGACGGAGTCTATATGCTCACCGTCTTCAATGACGACGGCCGCGCCCTCATCGGCGGCGATGCACCCCCTTTCTCCGCTCAGTCCCCGAATTGGGACATGGTGCCCATTTCGGAGGGCAGCAAGCGATACCGGCCTTTCGTGCTCCGCTCCATCGGGCTGACGAATCAGCCGAATATCCCGGAGTGCGCCATCGGCCTGAACACGGCCGGAGCCAACGAACCCTCTCAATCCGAAGCGGCGGGTGCCGCGGACGAACCCGAGACACCACAAAACGACGATATGAAACTGACAGCAGATGCGCTCAAGGCTCTCGGGTTCGCGCCCGATGCCACTCCGAGCAATGACGAAATCTCCGCCGCCATCGTCAAGATGCTGGGGGAGAAAGCCGCTGCGGAAGCCGCCAAGGCCACCGCGGAAACCTCGCTCACCGCCGCCAATACCCGCGCCACTACCGCCGAAACGGAGCTGACCAATCTCCGTAGCTCGACGGTTGCCACCGCGATCAATTCCGCGCTTACCGAAGGCCGGATCACCGAAGCCGAGCGCCCCACCTGGGAAGGCTTGCTCAAGGCCGATCCCGTGAACGGTGCCGCCGCGCTGGCCAAGGTCGGCAAGGCGACCGCCATCAACACGGCGAACAAGATCGGAGATCTTGGCTTGAGGAAGGGTGAGGGTGCTACGGCCGCCGCCTCCTTCACCGCGATCAATGACGCCGTGGGAGCCTACGCCAAGGAGCACGGCTTGGATCTGAAAAAGCAGGCCGACTACGACAAGGCATTCGCCGAAGTCCGAGCGGCGAAACCCGAGATCTTCGGCGACGAGGCCAAGGCCTGATCCGTCCGGCTTCCGACCGACCAATCAGCACGCATCCAAACGAACAAAACGACACCATGAATCCACTCATGATCCTGATCGGCCTCGCGGCCATTCTCTTCGTCGCCCTGATCGCGAAAGCGATGGCCGGGCCTCCGGGCGTCAACGCCTGCAATACCGCCTCGGGTTGCCACGATGGCTCCCGTGTCGGCCGCGTGGCGGAAACCGCGCTCGCGCAACCTTACCTCCTGGTCTCGAAAGGGACCACGGCGGGCAAGCATGTCATCGCATGCGCGGCGACGGGCGCGGTGCCGCTCGGGTTCGCGCTCGATGAAGCCGCCGCCGGTGAACCTGTCGCCGTGGCCATGGGCTACGGGAGCACGGTCTTCGGCATGGCGTCGGCGGCCATTGCGGCCGATGTGCCGGTCTATACCGCCGCGGACGGAGAACTCACCTCTACGGGCGGAGCCGGGAAATACCTCGTCGGCCGCTCCGTGACGGCCGCCTCCGGGGACGGCGTGGCCTTCGAGTTGCAACCCTGCTTCCCGGTCCTTCAAGCCTGATTCGCCCGCGTCCTCAAAATCGCACCTACTACACTTCATGAAACGCAATCTTGCCGTGGCCGCCTTCTCCGGCGCGCTCATTTCCAATCAGCCCGTCGCCGGGCAGATCACGGTGGCGAACTCTTCGCAGTTCGATGCCGCGAACCTCTCCGTGGCTTTGACCGGCTACATCGCCGGGCAACCCGCCCCGGATCTGGAAGAATACATGGATCTCATGTTTCCCCCGGTGGAAGCCGGGCGCTACTTCCAGTTCCAAAAGCACGACGATGAAGCCTTCATCACGGAGACCGACGATTCGGACATCCGGCCGGTGAACGGGGCCTTCAAGCGCATCGAATACCGCGGCACGAAAGTAGCGGCCAATGTTTACAACAAAGGCCTCACCTACCGGCAGGATCACGATTCCGTGATGCGCGGTCCAAACGGGGAATTGCCCTCGGGATGGGAACAACGGGTTGCGGCCCGGCTCCAACGCCGCTTGATCCGCGCCGAGATCCTGCGGGGCATCGCCCTGCTCAATGCCGGGTCCACGAATACGGCCGTTACGTTCGACGCCACCACGAACCCGGACGGGCTGATGCGGGCGGCATGCCGCGCCGGTCTGGTCGGGAAGGGCCTGCGGCTGACACACGGCATGATCGGGGACGTGGGATGGCAGCTCCGTCAGGATGCCTACGAGGCCGCCGCCCGCGCGAACCACGCGATGGCTTCCCATGCCGACTACACGGAAGAGGAGCTCGCCCGTTACCTGGGGCTGAAGCATGTCCGCCGCGAGGATAGCCTCTATCAGACCGCGAAGGGCGCGGCGAAGTCCGACATCCTCGGCTCGCTCGCCTACTTCTACGGTGCGGAAAGCGAGCAATTGCTCGATGACCCGTCGAACATCAAGCGTGTCTGGTCTCCCACCGACGATGGGCAGCGGTTTTCGGTCTATGTCGATCAAAAGCGCAAGTGGACCGACATCACGGTTGAGCACTACTCGGTGTTCATCAGCCCGATTACCTCCGGCATCCGCAAGCTGACGATTTCGTAAGGGTCGCGCCTTCGATACGCGCCCCGCCGGGTTTGATTGGGTTTCCCGGCGGGGCGTCATCGAGAGCGTGCCTCTCTTCCAAAGCAAGACACATCGTCATGAAACTACTCACGAAAGCACAGATGATCGAAAAGCTGACGGCCGCCGGGGTAACGGTGCCCGAAGGCAATCATACCGTGGCCTCACTTACCGAACTGGCTGCCGCCAACGGGATCTCCGTGGAAGTGCCAGGGCAGGAAGGCGACGGCACCGGTTCCACCCCGGACACTGGCACCGGTTCCGAGCTTCCGCCGGTCAAAGAGAAGATCGCGCGATTCACGGCTCCCGCCGATCCCGATGCCGAAGAGATTGGATGGCGGGTGGCTGCCGGTCTGACCGAAGCGCAGGCCCGCGAAGTCATCGGCCGCCAGCGGGCGGAAGACGCCGCCAAAGGAAAGTAACCGCTCCCCGCGATGGCTTGGATCAAACTCACCCCGGCGCACCTGAAGAGCGCCATGACCGCGAAGGAGGTTGCCGACTTCGGCAAGTCCGTCACGGATGGCGATCCCGATGACCGGGTGATTCCGATCCTTTCGGATCTCACGCAAGAGATCCGGAACCGCATCTCGACGTGGACGCAAAACAAGCTCTCCGCGGATCCTGATTTGATCCCAGAGAGCTTCAAAAAGAAGGCTCTCGCACTGGCTCGCTGGGAATTGCTCACGTCGATACCCGGCTATCAACCGGGCGATGCGCGGAAGATCTCGTACGAGAAAGCGGAGAAGTTCTTCGAAGGCGTCGGCCGGGGCAATCCGCGGCCGGAAGCGCCGGAGGATGCTGTGACGCCGGATGTGCCAAGCGAGCAACCCTCCGGGGCGCAGTGGTGCGCGCCGCCGAAGCGCACCGGCCGGAAGAACATGAACGGGCTATGAAGGCATCCTATCCGATTTACATCGACCTTGGCCCCGGCTTGTGCGCGGAGGTGAGTCTCGCCGTTTTCGAGGAAGCCATGCCCACGCCTCACGAGCGGGCATCGAGGCGTCTTCCGACCGTCGCCGAACTCCGCCAGATCGCGGACAAGGTGCGTTCGCTCCGCTGGGCCTACGCTCCGCCCTTTCCCATCGAGACGGAGCCGCACTTGCCCGCCGGGGCCGTGCGTCTGGCGGAACGTTTCGGTGCGCCCGATCCGGCTCGAAGCGAACTCTTCGACATCGGCCGACAAAAGCATTTCCCCGGCCGCCTAAGCCGCTTCTGGAGCAGCCTCTTCGGACACTGAACCATGATCGACTTCACGACAGCGCAGCCTCTTGAGGAGGCGATTAAATCGCTCGGGAAACGCTCCCCGATCGGTGCGCTGCTGTCGTCGGCCGAATGGGAGCGCCTGCCCATCGAGATCCGGGAGCGGGCTTTCTTCTCCGCCAGGGTGGAGAGCGAGCGATTTCTCGCCGATGCACAGCGCCGCATCATGCAGCGCGTCCGGCTTGAGCGCGATGCCATCGAGCAAGGCGGGCGCGTCATGGAGCGCGGCCGCTTCATCGAAGAGATGCAGGACTTGCTTGAGGAGATGGGATACGTCCCGGACCCGGACAAGGTCGGCACGACACAGGATCTCTCCTCCGCCGGACGCCTCGGGCTGATCTGGAAGATGCAGCTCGACCAAGCGCACGGTCACGCGAGCTGGAAAGCCGGGATGGACCCGGACATTCTCGATGCGGTGCCCGCGCAGGAACTCATCCGCGGTATGCAGCGCGAGGAAGAGCGGGACTGGCCGGAGATTTGGGAAGCCAACGGCGGGCATTTCTTCGGCGAGCCAAGCGCGGACTATCCCGCCGCGGAAGGCCGCATGATCGCGCTCAAGACCGATCCGATCTGGACGGCTATCAGCCAATTCGGCACGCCGTGGCCGCCCTTCCGCTGGGGCTCCGGGATGGTGCTCCGCAATGTCCGCCGGAAAGAGGCCGTCGAGCTTGGCTTGATCCGCGGCGATGAGACGTTCAAGCCGCTCACCACGCCCTTCAATCACGGCCTCAAGGCGAGCATCAAGGGGATGCCGCAAGCGAGCCTTGAGCGCCTTCGCAGCGAGTTCGGGGAGCGCGTGCTCATCGACGAAGCGGAGGGTATCATCGAATGGCTCTTCGGTGGAAAGGAGGCCGCATGATCTCGCTCGGTGTCTTTCTCGATCATCACGATCCGCGCCGCATCATGGTACAGATCGCGGGGCCATTGCAAAACCGCCGCGGGCTGAATGCGGTGCTCGGGCAGCGCCTCGCCGATGAGCTGACGGATCACTTCCGCGGCAAGAACCGGGAGCCGAACAAGCGCGGGTGGAAAAAGACCGGCTTTTGGGCGGATCTGGCCGGAGCTACGGCCGTTAGCAGCATCACGGATGATGCCGCGGTCGTGAGCGTGGCGGATGTCCGTTACCGCATCCAGCTCTACGGCGGCACGATCAAGCCAACGGGCGGCCGGAAATTTCTCACGATCCCCCTGGTGGAAGCGGCGAACGGTCTGAGCGTGGCGAGCTACGAGCGCAAGACCGGCCGGGAACTCTTCCGCATCGGGCACGCCAAAGTGCTCTTTGAAAAGCGGTCCCGTGGCGGGGACAGCAGCTTGACCGCGGCGGCCACGGGACGGCGATACCGGAAGGGCACCGCTACGGAGCTACCGCTCGCCGCCCGCCAGCAGCTCCGGGCCGTCTATGCCCTCGCCACGCAGGCAACCATCAAGGCCGATCCCACCGCCTTTCCGGATCAAGCGAAGCTCCTGCAAGCCCTCAATGAAGAGGCCGCCGATTTCCTCGCCCGCGAGCTGACGAAACCCTCCAAACGATGAGTAGTCAATTTTCCACCGCGCCCACGAAACTCCAGCGGCTCCGCAATGCGAGTGCGAGGCTCCTGACGGATGAATCGGTGCAATTGGACGGAACCACCATCGCGCCGGTATGGGAAGAGAGCGCGGTCATCACGGAGCGGCAAACGGACATTTGGCGCGAGGTGGCCGTAGCCGTCTCCGCCGCCACTCACGGGTGCGTGTGCGTGATCGAAGATAAGGAGGGCGACGGCAGTGAGGAAGATGGGCTTGAAATGGATCTCACCATTGCCGTCACGATCCTCGGTCCCGTGAACCTCACGCCCGGCGCGGAGCCGGAAGAGCTGCTATGGGAAAAGACCGTGCGCCGCCTCCACAATGCGCGGCCGATCTGCGAGGGCGTCACGGATGATTGGTCGCGCCGCCTCCGCTTCCAAGGCTGGAAGAGCGCCCCCGACATGATTCCGGACAGTGCGCTAGAAGCCGTTCAGCTCGCCCGACAGACCGTTTTCAAAGTCCGCTTCTCCCTTGATCCGGACGCCTAAGCTCAACCTCAAGACCATGCCACGTAGAACACCATCCACCGCTCCGGCCGCCGTCACGGCACCGGCTGAAACCACTCCCGCCGATGAGCCGCGCAATGTGGCGATTCGCGCGCTCGCAGATCGCACGAAGATCGGCAAGGCCATCGTGGCCGCCGGTCGCGTGGATTTCCCCGTCACCCTGTCCGAAGCGAAGGCGCTCAAGGCAATGGGCCTCGTGAAGATCGAAGGGCTCTTCGCCTGATCCAACCCGCAGCATTCACGCCTAACACACATTTCCCATGGCCGCTCCTACACTGATCCGCCGCGAACTCAAAAACGCGAAAGCCTACTACATCCCGGCTGGAGAGCTGGTCGATGCTGTCACCACCTCTCGCACCACGTGGCCGGACAATGATCCGACCACGAACTACACCGCCTACGAGATCCCCGACATCGAAGGGCTCATTCAGGAGATCCTTTCCGAGGATGAGGACTTCCTGATGCCGCAGGATTCCGGCGGCTATCAGAACGAGCCCGAGAAGCAGCTGCGCATGCTCGCGTGGACGCTGACCACGGCGAAAACCAGCAGCTTCGTGAAGCAGCTCCAGTTCGCGCTCGCTGCCGCGGCCGTGGCCGCCACGGCACAGGCTCCCGGCGTGAAAGGGCAGCTCTCGCTGGACGGCGTGCTCCTGATCGAGATCCGCGGCAATGACGGCGCGATCATCGAGCGTTGGCAGATCTGGGCGCGCATGACGCTGGTCGATCCCGGTCCCGCGGCCGCGCCGCAGACCAGCCGCGTGCAGCTCCGTTTCTCCAAGCTGCAAAGCGGGAACAATACCTACGTCGCGCTCGCCGCCTAACACCACGCACCCATGCCGGACGCACCCGCCGCCATCGCCACGAATTGGACACCGCCCACGCCCTCCGCGCCGGGGGCGGTGTCCGGGAGCTACACGCCCGGATCTCCCTCGGCTCCGGGTGCGATCTCCGGCAGCTACGCGGCGGGCGCTCCGGCAGCTCCGGGTGCGGTGGCGGGGGACTATGCGCCCTCCGAGCCATCCGCTCCGCCATCCCTCGCGGTTGATACGCGGTCGCTCGTGGCGAGCGGCACGATGGCTCCGGACATCGCGGGGATGATCTTCCCCCCCGCGGGGATCTCCGGCGGCCGGACGGCATGGAGCAGCGATGGCAGCATGACACCGCCGGTTAGCGGTGTCTGGTGGCTGATCGAATTTCGCAACACGGATGCATGGTATGTTACTCGCTACACTGACGGGGTTCCGGTCCCAACGGCGCAGTGGTGGAATTACGACCAAGCCCCCACGCCGGTTGAGGTGGATGGGGAATGGTCGATCAATGGCACGACGGGCTTTCCTGTCTTCGCTTTCGTGCCGCTCCCCGCTCCGGGGGTGATCTCCGGCGATTTCGCGGCGGGCACTCCCTCGGCTCCTATCGCTGCCTCCGCGTCCTACGCGCCGGGCACTCCCTCGGCTCCTGTCGCTGCCTCGGTGTCCTACGCACCCGGCCCCCCGTCCGCCCCGGGGGCGGTGGCCGGTAGCTTCACAGCCCCGCCGCCATCGGCTCCGTCCGCCATCGGCGCGAGCTACGTGCCGCCCACGCCATCAGCCCCGCCCGTCATCACGACATGATCGCAGGAGACTACACCCTCGAAGTTTGGCGCGGCAATGCGGACACCTGGTATGGCATCGCCTATCAGGATGCCGCGGCCACCCAACCGACGAACTTAACCGGATGCACCGGGGAGGCCGCCATCCGTCCGCCGGGCGGCGGCTCGCCCCAGATCCCGCTCACGCTGGAGATCCCCGATGACGAGGATCATCCGGCCGCGGCCGGATGGTTCAAGGTGAGCATCACCGACGCCAACGCCGCGCTTCTCACGGGCAGCTTTTACCAATGGACGGCGGTTATCATCGACACCCTCGGCGACCGCAATCCGATGCTCAAAGGGCCGGTGAATGTGATGATCGACGACACTCTCTAAAGCCATGCTTCAAATCGCAGTCATCAAATTCGGGCCGCAAGGGGCGGCCGGGCCGGTAGGGCCGGTGGGACCGCAAGGTCCGATTGGCGAGACCGGAGGACAGGGTCCGGATGGGCCAGAGGGACCTATTGGGCCTACCGGGCCTGCTGGCCCTACCACGGTTGACGGCCTGACGGATGCCAGCACACCGGGGAAGACGCTCCTCAAGGGCAATTCGTCGGCCGGTAGGAAAGCGGTGAGCGCGTATGCGCCGTTCGGCGGCGCGCTGATCGCGATGCCGTATGATCTGGATTTCCGCAATCTGCGCCTGTCATACCTCAATACCACGGGTCCAGCTTTCGAGGTCGAGCCCTTGGCGGCCGCCATCGGTGCGCGGCCTATTCATCCTTCGGTTGTTTACTTCCCGGAGCCGTGGAATCGGTATCACTATTGGATGTGCTACACGCCGCTCAAGGCTTCGCAGGACATCACGATTGAAAACCCCTGCCTCGCAGTATCGAACGACGGCATCAATTGGACTCCGCCGCCGGGTGTCACCAATCCGCTGGAGCCCGGCCCTAGTGATGGGAGTTGGAATTCCGACACATTCCTCATGGAACACGAGGGGTGGCTCTATGCATTCTGGCGGCACCAGCAGGGCGGGAGTGCCAATACCCTCTGGTATCGGCGATCCTACGATGGCGTGACGTGGGAGCCGAAGGTCAACTGCGGGGTGTTTTCGCTCCCGAATAACATGATCGCGTCACCCGCGATTGTGCGCTCGCTAGACAATACGGAGTGGTGGCTATACGGCATCCGGGAGAATGGCCCCTACACGATGGAGCGTTACACCGCTCCGGCGCTGACAGGACCATGGACGAAGCAGCCCGGCACCGTGACATTGCAGGGCTTCCCGGGTGTGAATCCGTGGCATTTCTCGCTCCGCAAGGTGGGACCGAAATTCATCCTCCTTTGCAGCGATGGCGCGCAGAATGGCGGGAGCAATTACTTCGGCGAATCCACGGACGGATTGACCTTCGTATTCGGCACTGCGCCTGCCGCCACATGCACGCGCGCCGGGACAATTGCCGGGAACACCTACAAGTGTGATTTCTTCCCCATTCTCCGTGACGGCAAAGTCCGATGCCTCTTGTGGCTAGCGACCACGAGCGATTTCAATTACGGGTGGGCGGATTGGGACAACGAAAGCTCCAAGACCAAGCGGAACCGAGTGATGCCGCTGGCGGCCTCGATGTTCGGAGACTACGTCGCAGGCGACACATTCAACCGGGCGGATGGTGCCGTAGGCAATCTGACCAGCGGGCACGTATGGACCGTGGCGGGCGGTGCCTGGGCGATCACGAATAAGACCCTGAAGGCATCCAATGACAACGATAACAATATCCTGCTCATGGAGGCCGGGCTTGCCAACGTCCGCGTTGGGGTGCGGGTAGCCGCATGGCAGACGAGCACCCGGGAGAGCTGGATTCGGCTCCGCGTCAACGCCGGTAATACCTCATGGTTGCGGCTCGGGCAGAGCGGCACGGGACTACTCGCACTGCAATCCTTTGCGGGGAGCATTACCCCCATTCTCCAATACCGGCATCAGGTGGTAGCGGGCGACTGGATCGAAGTGGAGCTGCTCAATGACCTGATCGTGGTGTTCCTCAACGGAGCCGAGATCTTCCGCACCACGTCCGCGGTATCGCAGACCGGCACCCGCTACGGTTTTCAATGCTCATCGGCAATCACCGCGTTCGATGCCTTCTATGTCGAGAAGCTATAAGTCCGATTCACGGCAGCTCCGCGTGAGCCGTGCGCCCGCTGATGCCGCGGCGCAGTGCGAAGGCCTTGCCAAACGCGATGGCAGGCACTTCGACCCAACGGTGCGCCGCCCACGCGCACAGCAGCGTCACGGGCAGGCAGATCGCACCGAGGATTGCCGCGCGGTGAACCGGAGGCATCGAGGTCCATCCCGAATCGAGCAAGGCCGCGGCCGCGATAAGGAGGATAGGGAAATGGAGGAGGTAGATTCCGTAGGAGCAATCGGCCGCGAGCTTCACCGGCCGGGATTCCAGCAGGGCAACGATGGCCGGGACGCGCAGACGCCGCAAGACCTGCGGGCGCCCGGACCTGAGCAGATACTCCCAAGCCACGAAGCTCACGACGAAGATGGTCAACGCAGTGCTCTGAAAGGCCGCGAACCCGCATGCCACGACAGCCGAGATGAGGAAGCCTCGCCCCATCCGTCTCAACCCGGCCGCCGCCACGATGCCGGCGAAAAAGATCCCGATCCGGAGCGGCAGAAAGGTAGCCATGGGGAACCATCCCCAATTTCCCGGAGGACGCCCGATGCCAACGCTGATCTGCGCAACGGACCATTGCCAAATCGCGAGGCAAGAGATGCCGACAACAACCCAACCGAAACGGCGGATGGCCAACGCAACGAAGGGAAACGCGGCGTAGAATTGCATCTCCAATCCGATACTCCAATCGGGAAGCGCATTGTTGCTCGCCCATGCCGGGATGAGGCCGAAGGCAAACGAGTAATGGGCGACGACGTTCCCGAGGCCAAGCTCGCGGTCCACTCTATCCGGCCCGGCCGCGCCGTAGAAGGTGGCGTGAATCGTTTCCGCGTGCCCCTCCAATGCTCCGTGCATGAGGTAAACCGCCGTGAGCGCGAGCCAGTAGAGCGGCGCAATCCGGAACAGCCGCCGGGTCCAAAACGTGCGCCACGTCCCTGCTTGGTCCCACGGCTCGCGAGCCTCCCGCTCCTCATAGTGCCAGTACATCAGAAACCCGGAGACGAACATAAACACGTCCACCGCAGTCATTCCGAGGCCGAAGAGCAGAGGGAAGTCCGCCCGGCACCCGCTGAGGATCGAAACGTGACTAATGAGCACGAGCAACGCCATCGCGCCGCGGGCGAGGTCAAGCGATTGGAGGGTTTTCCCCGGTTTCTGCGCGTCTGACATCCGGGGCATGGACAACATAAATTTTCGATAGATGCCAATCATTTCCAACTGGCGGATCACCTACGATCCAAGCGGAGCGAACCTCGTAATCGTCGATTTCGGCGAAGCGCTGGAAGGCGAGATCTCGTTTCCGTGGGCGCAGCAGATCCAAGGCGGGAGCCCTACGAAGTCGCTAGCCTCCTACAACTACGCCCGCGGTGCGGTGCGGGGCGGGCTGGCGCTTACGGCAATCAAGGATCATGCCGACGATAAGACGGCCCGCAAGTGGTGTCTGGATCTCGCCATTGCCCTCGCGGCCGTCGCCAATGCCAATGGCAAAGTGCTCAAGCTGGAGGCCAAGGGGGATACGGATTACTATGAGCTGGCATCCGCGACGATCAATTCCGCGGAGCCCGCCATGCGGATCGCAGGCAACGCCCGGACACACACCCCGTGGAGCATCGGCGGCACCATCTGGAGCAAGGTCACGCCCCCCTAAACCGACATGGCTAACAAAGGTCCAACGGTAGATGTCACGCTCAGCACGAAGCTCACGGGCTCCGGGCTGAAAGAAGGGGAGAAGCAGCTCGACGCCGTCGATGATGCCGCGAAGGGCGCGGCGCGCTCGATGAGCACGATGGAAGATGAGGTAAGGACGCTGGAGACGGCGCTCAAAGCTCTCGATCCCGCCACGGATGAGTTCCAACACACCGCGGAGAAGCTGGGCAAGGTTCGCCTTGAGCTTCAGCAGACGGCCGACAGGGCCGACGACTTCGCCCGCAAGAGCGGCGGGGCGGTGGCTCCGACGCGCAATCTCGGCGGGGCGGCGCTGGAACTGTCCCGGGCCTTCGAGGATGCGCAGTATGGCATCGGCGGGGTCATCAACAACCTGCCCGGCCTCGTCGCCATGGCGGGCGGCACGGCCGGGGCGGCGGCGGTTGTTTCGCTCCTCGCGGTGGCCGCGAACATGCTGGCCAAGAATCTCGGCAAGGCGGAGGAAGAGGCGGGGAAAAAGGAGAACCTCGAAAAGCTCGATGAGCTATTGCGCGACCTGACGAAGAGCTTCAAGGATCTGGAGGAAGGACGGAAGAGCGCGGCGCAGAAGGGCCTCGCCTCCGCCTTTGAAGCCGAAGCGGCGCAGCTTGAGCGCGAGACGGCCGCGATCATCGCGAACATCGAGCAACTCAAGCAGCGCGAGATCATCGCGGGCAAAATCCGCTCCGCCGAAGGGCGGCGGGATTTGGCGACGCTGGCCGGGCAGGAGCAACGCGGGGAAGTCACCCCGGAAGATGCCGCCAAGAAGCGCGCGGAGATCGAGGTGCGGATGGCGAATGAAGAGCTTCACCAGCTCGATACGGTCGGGAAGCTCAACCTCCAAGTTTTCGAGGCAAAGACCATCGCGGCGCGGGATGAACTGGCGGCGGCGATGCGTGCGCAGCAGGCGGCCGCCGGGCAGCTTGAGCAGCAGGCCGCGCTTGAGATGAGGTTCAAGGAGCTGAAGGCGGCCGCGGAGGCGATGAAGCAGCTTCAGGATCTACAAGCCGCAGGCGGCCGGGATGCCGACTACCCGCTAGAACCCTTTCAAGACATCGCGGAGCGCCGCCGCAAGATGGATGCGCTTGGCCCGGCCGTGGAAGCGGTCGGCTTTGATGCGAAATTCGGGGCGAACCCCGGGACGCTGGAGCGCGTGGTGAAGGAACTCGAAAAGGTGAAGCTCGCCTTGGATTCCCTGCCCGATGATCTGGGCGGCCTGGATGAAAAGGTAGATGCCGCGAAGCAGAAGCTCCGCGAGGCACAGCAGAATCTGGAGGTGGCCACCGAATCCGAGAGCGGCGAAAAGCAAGTGCGCGACACTCAACAGCAGACGGCCGGGATAGAGGCGACCAATGCCGCGCTGGAGGACAAGGCGGAAGCGGGCGGGCAAAAGATCGCGGAGCTATTCGAGAAATGGGTGGAGTCGCTCGGAGCGGCCGCGGAGAAGGAAGAGCCCGCCGCATTGATCGAGCGCGTGCGGACCATGTTTGAGGGTGGAGTCAGCAGCAGCGAAGCGGCCGCTATCCCGCTCTTGGCGCAGCAGATCGCGGCCGCCGTCAATAAGGTGACAGTCGAAAGCCGCGCGGCCTTCGGCTCCCTGCTCTCCACGGTCGAAACGCAGGCCGCCGAACTTTCCAAGATCAAGGCGGAAGTGGCGGCCCTCAAGGAAGCCATCAAGGCGGACGCCAAGGAAAAGAAATGAGCGTGATTTGGACAATCGCCGGGGAGGCCGGGAAGGCTCTCGATGCTACCAGCCGGACACTGGAAGCGATGAACGCGGAAGGCACGAAGGTGCGCTTCACCAGCGGCAAGGGAGATTGGCTGCGCTGGCAGATCCCGCTACCGAATGCGGACGGCACCGGCATCCTCGCGCCGGAGCTGCGGCAGAGCGTGACGCTCTACCGTGATGGGGCCCGATATTTCACCGGCCACTGCATCCGCCGCCGCCCGCTCTACAACGGCGTGACGTGGTCGATGCAAATCGAGATCGCCGGGCCGTGGTGGTGGCTGGAACAGATCACGCTGACCAGCACGCAGGAAGATCAAGCCGGGAACAACGCGACCCGCGCGGCCATCGCCTTCGGCACGGGTGATCTCCGGGCCTCCTTCCTCGCGCTCGGCGCGCGTGCCATCGCGCTCGGCGCGCCGATGACGGTCGGAGCCGTGGCGACAATGTATAGCATCCCCCGGCTGACGATCACCGGTAGCTCCGTGGGCTCCGGCTATCTGGATCTGCAACGCTGGGTGCCGGATGCGATGATGCCGTGGGACTACTCCGGCGTGGGCCTGCCCGCGCTGAAAGTGACGCGGCGCAAGACCGGCCTCGCGGTGGGTAGCGCGGCCACGCGCACGATCACGCTGGGCACGGACAACGTGGATGATCTGGACCTGCAACCGATGATCGAGCTGGAGGTGGCCAGCGTGCGGACGGACAGCGCGGATCGGGACAGCCAGGGGCGCGGGATCTGGGTCACGGCGCTGGATGGCGCGCCTACCACGGGGCAAAACCAGATCGTCATTATCAGCGGGCCGGAGACCATCGACACCAACCTCCCGCAAGACACCTTCGACAGCGTCACGGTGCGCTCCAAACCGATCAAGCCGAGCGGCTCCCTGACCAGTGAGATTTTCGAGATCTACGACTCCCGCATCCGCGCGGCCGGGGCGACCGGCCTAGGCCTCGGTCCCCTGACGATCAACAACCTCGGCGGAGGCGGCAGCTACACATTGCCTATCGTGCCTTCGACCGTGGAAAAAAAGGACGGAGGCGCGCTGCCGCTGGCGCGCACCCGCTTCCTGACGCTGGGGGAGCCGAAAGACTGGTGGACGCGTGACGGGATCGGCTGGGAGATGGCGCGGGCGAGCGCCACGATGCATACGACGGTCCTGAGCCCGGTGCCGGTGCCGAACCAATATTCGCCGAATGCGCCTGACTACGTGGAGACGCTGGGTATGCAACACGTCTCGCTCTTTCGCTCGGTCTCCGGCCAAATCCAACAGGTGGACATTTTTTATATTTCGGTCGCCGTCCTCTTCCCCGCCGTGGACACCGCGTGGACGTCCCCGACGACGATCTACCGCGCGGAAGACTATGCCTTTGCGAACCCGCCCGCGGGGCTCGCCGCGAACCTGCTAGCCGCTCAGAATTTCGTGCCCTACGAGGGCGAAGTGACGGTGATCCATGAGGACATCCCGGCGGGGAATCCGGTGGGCACCTGCGTCAATATTGCCAACGGTCCCGCGGAGCTGGCGGGCGTGCGGGCGATGGTGCAAGCCGCGGAGATGGACATCGGCAAAGGCCGGGAAAAACTGACGCTCGGCGCGAGCCCGCGGCTCTCCTACGAGGATCTGGTGCGACGCTTCCGGCGCACCGGCTACGACTCATTCGATTTCATCTCCAACAAGGGGCTCACGCCCGCTCCCTGACATGGCGCTCACGATTGATCCCGATGACGTTCCCGCCAGCATGTTCGCGCTGATCGAGGATGGCGACCTCGACCGCTGGATGGCCCCGGGAAGCGTGCATGTCCGCGATAGCGACGGGACCACGGCCGACTATGCTCTCGATGACGGATCGGGCGGAGCCTACCGCGTCGGCACGGCCACGGGCGTGCTCTATTTCCGCGTGGATCTGACGGCCGGGATCTCGACGGGTGTAACCGGTCCCACGGTGGCCGGGGCACTCCCGGCCGACACGGCGACGGAGATCTATTTCGAGGTGGCAGTCATCGCCTCCACGACGGCCGGGGACTACACGCAAAGCCTCATTGGCCCGGCGACCTGGGACAACTCCGGCGCACCCGGGCCGTGGGGCACCCAGCCTATCGTTTTCACCACGGATGACGGCCTAGGCGGCCGGGCGGAAGTGGGGCGGATCCAGTTCAGCCGCGGCATGCCCATCGTGACCGGCGAGGGACTCGATATTCAGCTCGATTCCGCGGCGTCGTGGCCCACCAGCTACGTCGTGACGCCTGACGGCGGCACCATGGTCGCGCAGACCTTCAATTTCGAGGATCACACCGGGAACATCCGCACCTACCGTGGCGCGACGGACCCGGATTTGCTCCTGATCCATGACGTGTATTTGGGGCTCGCGGACATCATCGAGGAGAGTTCGGGCGAGGGGGTTCTCCAGCGCGGCGGCTCGGATTACGCGACGGCCGCCGGGGACTACTACGCGACGATCTACGGCATGGACAATTACAACGCCGGGGCGGTCTGGAATGCGGCCGTGGTGTGAGGGCTGGTGGCCGTCCGGCCAGATCTGCGGCCCGCGGCCGCTCCGCAAGACGCCTGCGGGCCATCCGCGATCCGCGGCCTAAAGTGCCTCGGAATCCCTCACTTTTCTAATTTGCCGGTGAGGATTTCTATTTTCCGCGGGCGCGTTACCACGAGACGGACGCGAAGACGAGGATCGACGTCAGCCTGCGTGGCGACGCTTGGCGCTTGGAAGACGGGCGGCGCATGGAAACCTCGCTGGTCACCGGGCTGCCATTGCGCACGGATCTCCAGCCGGACCGGGACGGGATCGAGCCGTCCTTCGCCCTCGCCATTTCGCATCCGCTGACCGCTGACCTCCAGGCGGGGCTTTCCGCTGGCACGAGCTTCCGTTTGCCGACTCTCAACGAACTGCACCGGCCCTTCCGCGTGCGGAACGACATCGTGGAGGCGAACGCGGCACTGGATCCGGAGCGCTTCTACAGCGTGGAGGGCACGCTGGACTGGCACGCGGCGGATCGCCTGAAGTTTGATGCGGCCGTATTCCATCACTGGATCCGCGACGCGATCGCGAACGTGCCGGTGACCGATCCCGCGCAGATCGCGGCCGTCTTCGGTACGCTCCCTGCGGGAGGTTCAGGCTCGCAACGGCAGAACGTCGATGAAGCCCGCGTATCAGGCGTGGAGGCGGGGGTGGAATGGGAGCCGCGCGCGGAGTGGACTTTTGGCGTGGATGGCATCTGGAGCGAAACGGAATTTACCGGCTCCCCGCGCCAGCCCTTGCTCGAGGGGAAGCCGTTCCCGCAGGCACCCGATCTTCGCCTCGTTGCCTCGGCGGATTGGCGAGTCCTGGAGTGCCTGGTCTTTTTCGCGGGCTACGAATACGGCTCGCATCAATTCGACGACGCGCTGGCCGCCCGGCGCATCCCCAGCTACACCAGCGCGACCCTCGGAGCCAGATGGCAGGCGACGGAAAACCTGATGCTCCATGCGCGGGTGGATAACCTTTTCGACACCGAAATCGCGACGGGATTGAGCACCGATGGCATCCGCACCATCGCCGGGCCGCGAGCGCTGTGGGTGGGCGCGGAGTGGGAATTTTGAACGCCCGTAGCTCCGCCAATTTTAGTTCGCCGAAGGACACGGCGGGAATTTGGAATCCCGGATCATTCTCGTAAACGTCACCATTCTCATGAAACGCCTCCTCCTTGCCTCCGCCCTCGCCGCGCCGGTTCTCGCCCAAGATCAGCCGGACTACGCGAAGATGAAGACCGATCAGGTTTTCGAGCAGCTCTGCTCGGGCTGTCACGGAAAGGACCTCAGCGGTGGCCAGGGCGGTTCCCTCGTGGACGGCGAGTGGAAGCACGGCAGCGCCGACACCGAGGTGATGAAGTCGATCAAGGAAGGGAACGTGCAGCTCGGCATGACCCCCTTCGGCAGCATCCTGGACGACCGGCAGATCCGCTCGCTGGTGATCTACATCCGCGAGAAGGAAAAGCAGGCCAAGGAGAGGGGCATGGAATTCCCGAAGCCCGAGCCGGGCAAGGTGACCCAAACCCTGCATGAGGATTACAAGATCGAGATGGTGGTCGAGGAAGGGCTGAAGAATCCCTGGGCGATCGCTTTCCTCCCGGATGGGCGGAAGCTGGTGACTGAAAAAGCCGGGCGGCTGCGGATCATCGAAGCGGACGGAAAGCTGAACCCCGAGCCCGTGAAGGGCATCCCGGCGATCATCGACCACGGGCAGGGAGGCCTCATGGAAGTCGCCGTCCACCCGGAATACGAAAAGAACGGCTGGATTTACCTCGGCTTCGCCGATGGCACGCGGAAGGGCCGGGAAGTGAAGACGATCACCGCCTACGTGCGCGGGAAGCTGAAGGATGGCCACTGGACCGGGCAGGAGCAGATCTGGAAGGCGGATGAGAAGTTCTACACGGGGGCGGGCGTGCATTTCGGCACGCGCCTTGTCTTTGACGACAAGGGCTACATCTATTTCCCGGTGGGCGAGCGCGGCGGCTGGCAGGAAGCCCAGGACGTGGCGAATGCGAAGGGCAAGATCTACCGGCTGCACGAGGACGGCCGGGTGCCGGAGGACAATCCGAAATTCGGGGGAAAGACCCCCGTTTCCGGTCTGTGGAGCTATGGCCACCGCAACCCGCAGGGTCTCGACATCGACCCCCGCGATGGCTCGATCTACGATACCGAGCACGGTCCGCGCGGCGGCGACGAGCTGAATTGGATCCAGCCGGGCCACAACTACGGCTGGCCGGTGATCACCTACGGAATGAACTACGACGGCACGCCCATCACCGGCAAGACGGCGGAGGAGGGGATGGATCAGCCGGTGATCTACTGGCAGCCCAGCATCGCGGCCTGCGGGCTCTCGTTCTACCGCGGCGACAAGTTTCCGAAGTGGAAGAACGACCTTTTCGCCGGGGCGCTGGCGCAGCAGGAAATCCGGCGCCTGCGGCTGGTGGACCACAAGGTGACCGAGCAGGAAGTGGTGCTGAAGGGGATCGGCCGCGTGCGTGACGTCACCGACGCGCCGGACGGCTTCATCTACGTGATCCTCAACGGCCCGGACCGGATTGTCCGGCTGGTGCCCGCGGAATAGGCTTGGCCTGAAAGGGGTGCCGCCGACCCGATCTCTCAGGTTTCGCCTTTCCAGAACGAGAGATCGGGGAGCCTAAATTTTTGTTGATAATGAAGACGTTGCGGCTCGATTCGAGGCTTTGGCGAAAATGGGCGGATTGGTCCGATTTTGAAATTAGAATTATTCTTGCTATCGTGAGGTCTGGCCGTAGCTTCCGCCACCCGAGATGGTTACCGGATCGTCAGACAGCTCTCGCGACTCTGCGGCAGACATGCCCGCGGAGATTTCGGGCCTGCGCATGACCCGCCAGCGGTGGGAGGTTTATCGCTTGTTGATGGACCAGCGGGACCATCCTACGGCGAACGACGTTTTCATGCGGATCAAGGACCGGCTGCCGAACATTTCGCTGGCAACCGTTTACAACTGTCTGGAGGCGCTCGTGCAGCACGGCGTCATCCGTCAGGTGAATTTCGAGCGCGAATCCTCGCGTTTTTGCCCGAATCTCGAGGAACACGGCCACTTCCACGACAAGCGCAGCGGCGCGATTCACGACGTGACCTTCAAGGCGGGAGTCAATCTCGCCGATGTCCTCGAGCTTCCTCCGGGCACCGTCATTACCGACGTGGAAATCACCCTCCGCGGCGAGCTTCCGGCGGCCTGACCCCTCGATTCAACACCCAGCCATTTTCCTCACATGTCCCTCGTCATCACCGATCTGCACGCCACGCTCGAAGACGGCACCGAAATCCTCCGGGGAGTTTCCCTGGAAGTTCCTGCCGGGGAAATCCACGCCATCATGGGCCCGAACGGCTCCGGCAAATCCACCCTTTCAAAGGTGATCGCCGGCCATGAAGGCTACATCGTCACCGGCGGCTCCGTCACCTTGGACGGCGAGGATATTTTCGGGATGTCCGTGGACGAACGCTCCCGCGCCGGCATCTTTCTGGCCTTCCAGTACCCGGCGGAAGTTCCCGGCGTGTCGAATGCGAACTTCATCCGCGCCGCACTGCAGTCCCGCCTGCCGCAGGGCGAGGAGATCGACGCGGTAGGCTACTACAAGAACCTCTACTCGAAGATGGATCTGCTGGAGATGGACCGGAAATTCACCGCCCGCTCGGTGAACGAGGGCTTTTCCGGCGGCGAGAAGAAGCGCAACGAGATCCTCCAGATGATGATGCTGGAGCCGAAGTACTGCATTCTGGACGAGACCGATTCCGGCCTTGATATCGACGCGCTGAAGATCGTCGCCAAGGGTGTGAACGCGATGCGTTCCCCCGCGCGCGGCATGCTGCTCATCACGCACTACCAGCGGCTTCTGGACTACATTGCACCGGACCATGTCCATGTGATGGCGGCTGGAAAAATCGTCCGGTCCGGCGGCCCCGAGCTCGCCCTGGAGCTGGAGCAGCATGGTTACGATTTCCTCAAGGAAGTAGCATTGGCCCCGGCCTGATCCCTGCTACGGCAGGCATCGCCATGAAACTGCGCAAGACACGTCATCCCCTCGACAAGCAGAGCCGCGAAAAGTCCGTCGCCCTGCTGAACGACTTCCTTGTACTCGCCATCGACCTCCGCCTGCAGGTGAAGCAAGCCCACTGGAATGTCCGCGGGCCTAACTTCATCAGCCTGCACGAACTTTTCGACCGGCTCGCCGGCGAGCTGGAAGAGACCGTGGACGAACTTGCGGAGCGTGTCACCGCGCTGGGCGGCCGGGCCCTTGGCACTGCCTCCCGGATCGCCAGCAAGACGGATCTCGGCGATCTCCCGAAGAA
>CBIHMP010000004.1:0-38337 GCA_966211015.1 uncultured Luteolibacter sp.
GGAGGTCATCGGCCATCTCCACCGGACGAGCGACAATCTGGAAGCCCAGTGCCTTTTCCTCACGATCGGTCGTCAGGAAAAGAAACAGGCAGCGGAGGCCCTGCGGCGGTATTGGGAAAAGCAGGGGGTGTTCTTCAAAGGGCTTCGTCTGATCGATGGTAGCGGTCTCGCCCGCGCGACGATGATCCGGCCCATCGATCTCGCACGGATCAATCACATCGCCCGCCTGGGCCCGCACGGCGCCCGCTTTCGCGATAGCCTCTCCACCTATCTCGACGGAAAGGTGCGCGCAAAGCTAGGCGCGATGTCCGGCGTGAAAACGGAGGTTGGCTTCCTAACGCTCCCGAATGGTAAGGTGCTGACCTACGCCCTCATGGCGAATGGGTTGGATCCCGCGCTCGACTACTGGCCGCTCCGGGAGAGCCTGCTGGAGGCCGTGAGCCGCTGATGGATGGCGTGAATCGGCTGCGGGTGCTTACCGGTCGTCGTCCGCCTCCTCGATGCGGGCCTTCAGTTTCGCGACTTCTTCCCGCAGCTCCGCGATCTGCCGTTCCTGACGCGCCAAACGGCGGGCAAAGTTGGCGAACCGCTGATCCGCATCCGGACGCCGCGGGGGACCGCCTTCCTCCGGGTTGTCTTCCGGCTTCGGACCTCTCGGCTGCAGGGAAATCGACTTACGCTGGCCCCGGTGGAGGATCTCCAGCGCCAGCGGTTTTCCCTCCTTGCCGCTTTTTTCCACCTTCGCCTTTAGTTGCTCGATCGTCGCGATCTTGTCCCCGTTGGCCGCGAGAATGATGTCATTTGCCGCGATACCCGCACGCTCTGCCGGGGAATCTTTCGCGACGAGGCTGACTCTTGCTCCGGAGCCTTCCTCGATTCCCAAATGCTCTCTCAGGAAGGGTTCCACCGGCTCCACCGAGATCCCGATCATCCATCGCGGTCGATCCGCCCCCGTCTCCTCCCGTTGCTCTTCGTCCTGAACCATCATTTCCCGCCGCATCCGGTTCATCATCGTCCGTTGGATTCGTTCCGATTCAGTCTCGGGAGCAAGGACATCCCCCGGGTCCGGGGTCGCCGGCTCTTGGTTGCCTTTCGCCCGCTCCTCCTCGAAAAGCCGCTCCATCGAAAGCGGCTGCTCGGGCGGATCGGGTTCCACGGGGATTTCCCGGAATTCCTGGGCCTGCGCGGAAACAACGAGAGACGCGGCCAGAATGGCAGCAGGAAGATAAGAGATCGTTTTCATGGGTACTGGGGAATGAGATGCTTACCCCTCGCTCTGTCCCGAAGTATTTCAAATCACATTTGCGCCGTGGCTTGACCGCGGGGCGGGCGGCTGAGAGCAAAGGATCGCATGAAACCCATCCGCCCGGTCCTCTTCGTCGCGCTTGCCTCGCCCCTCTTGGCGGCACCCACGGACGGGGAACTGCTGCGCTACGTGAAAGAGCGCGCCACGCTGGAGCGGGTCACCCCGGAGCGTGTGGAAATGGCAGCAGCGGTCTCCGAGCGGTGCAATATCGATGCCCTGCCAGTCGTGAATCCCCACGCCGCCACCTTTCACGTCTATGCCAATGACAGGGCCGTGCTGCCGGTTTTCGATCCTTGGGGAAAATTCCCTGAAGGCAGTGTCCTGCTGAAGGAAAAGTTCGGGGAACCCGGCGGAAAGACCGAGCTTTTCACCGGCATGCTGAAACGCGAAAAGAGCTTCTTTCCACAGGCCGGCGACTGGGAATTCTTCACCGTGGACGCCGCGGCCGCGAAGGTGGCGGAGCGCGGCAAGCTGCAACGATGCGCGGCCTGCCATGAAGACTACGTCAAGGGTGACCACGTCAGTAAAAATTACGCCGCGCCGGGTCAGTTGAGCGGCGGACGCATCGTGCTGCATTCCAGCGCTGCGAAGGCGCACGGCGAAAAGCTGCACTACGAGGAGCAGGAGAATAAGAACACCCTCGGCTTCTGGGTGAATCCCGCCGACTGGGCCTCTTGGAACTTCCAGCTACAGCGCCCCGGAACCTATGCAATCCACGTCTGGCAAGGCTGCGGAAAGGGGAGCGGCGACAGTGAGGTGGAGATCCGCTGCGCCGGACAAAACTCGCGTTTCAAGGTGGAGGAGACCGGGCATTTCCAGAATTTCAAGGAACGCCGGGTTGGCAAGGTCGCCTTCCGCGAGGCGGGGCCGCAGGTCCTCGAAGTTCGCGCCCTTTCCAAGCCCGGCGCGGCCGTGATGGATCTGCGCCAGGTGGTGCTGGTGCCGGTGAAGTAGATCGGCGCTACCGCCGCTCCATCGTCCGGAAGGTGAGGTTGATCCGCGGCGTGCTCGTTTTCTTCGTCGGTGGCAGCCGGTGATGCCAGTGCGTCTGCGTTTCATCCTTCATCACGAGCAAGCTGCCGTGTTCCAAAATCAGGGAAACGCTCTCCTTCGTCCGCTTGTGCCGGAAGGCGAACTTCCGCTCGGCGCCGAAGGTGACGGAGGCGATGCTGGAGTTCCTCGCCAGCGCCTTCTCGTCATCGCTATGCCAGGCCATCCCTTCGCTGCCGTTGTGATAGAGATTGAGCAGGCAGGAGTTGAAGGCGGAGCTGGTGATCTCTTCGACCCGCGCCTTCAATTCCAGCAATTCCGCCGTCCACGGCAGCGCTTGTTTCGTCGTGCCGGAGTAGGTGTAGGAAAAATCGGAATCACCGTACCATGCCACCTTCCGCGCGGTCATGATGTGTTTCCCGAAAATCACCGCCTCGTCGTTTTTCCACGGCACTGTGGAAAGCAGGGCTTCGTAATATTTCGATGCATCGGGATCGCGGAAGATACGGCCGTGATAATTGACCGTGCCGTCGCAAGGCAGAAGGTTGAGCGTTCCGTCCGAGGGAAAAAGTTCCATGGCACTCAGGATCCGGATTTCGTTTCACGATCCAATAGCTCGCGCTTCCTCGCCACTCCCCAGCGATAACCCGCGAGACCGCCATCCGTCCTCACCACCCGGTGACACGGGATCGCGATCCCGATGGCGTTTGCCGCGCAAGCTCCGGCCACCGCACGGACGGCGCGCGGGCTGCCGAGCTTTTCCGCCAGCGCGGCGTAGCTGACCGTGGTTCCCGGCGGGATCTCCCGCAGGGCCTGCCACACCCGCTGCTGGAACGCGGTGCCCCGCACGTCCAAAGGCAGGTCCAAGCCGATTCCCGGTGCCTCCACGAAGCCAACCACCTTCGCGACGAGCTTCTCGTAATCCTTGTCGCCCCCGATCAACTCGGCTTTCGGGAAGCGGCCTTCGAGTTCGGCAAGAAGTAATTCCGGATCGTCCCCCAGATGGATCGCGCACACTCCCTTGTCCGAAGACGCGACGAGGATGGTCCCCAGCGAACATTCACCGATGGCGAAGCGAATCGTTTCCCCCGGGCCACCGCCGCGGAATTTCTTGGGATCCATCCCCAGCATGGCCTCCGACCTCGCGTAAAATCGGCCGTTCGAGTTGAAGCCCGCCTCGTAGATGGCTTCGGTCACGCTGCGCCGCTTCGGCAATTCCTCCCGCATCCGCCGCGCCTGGATCGCGGACACGTAGGCCTTCGGGGTCAGTCCCGTGATTTGCTTGAAGACCCGCTGGAAGTGGAAGCGGCTCATCCCCGCTTTCCTTGCCAGCGTTTCAAGATCCGGCGTTTCCTCGGAACTGGCGACGAGGCGGCACGCGTTGGCCACGGAGGCGATGTGCTCGTCCTTCACGGATCCTCCGTCGGGCCGGCAGCGCTTGCATGGCCGGAAGCCCGCCTTCTCCGCATCCGCGCGGGAGTCGTGAAATCCCACATTTTCCCGCTTGGCCGTGCGGGAGGGGCAGGAGGGCTTGCAATAGACCCCGGTGGTCCGCACGGAATAGTAAAACGTCCCTTCCGCCTGTTGGTCCCTCTCCAGCACCGCCTTCCAGCGTGCTGCTTCGCTCCCGTATTTGTCCTTCGTCTTCGTAGCGGTCATCATGGGTGATCCTTCCGGTTTCGGGAACACCCTAATGCAGGTCCGCCTCCCGGAAACTCCGCTTCTTGCTTTTGAATTCCCGCCCTCTGCATTTCCCGGGCAAAGGGTCAATCCGAGCTCCACGTGGAATGCCGGCCCCGGGCAGGATGGCCGCTGTTCCCGGTTGATAAGTCTTCCGCGCCGCGACGAATTCGCGGCCCGCCGCGCGTGGATATCCGGGCGGCTTTTGAGCCTCCTGTTCCTTCGAAAGCGGCGGTAATCCAGCTTCAGCCCTCCGCAAATTTGGCGGCGATCTCTTCCACCGCTGCGCGTTGACAAGCCGCGGGAGCGTGCGCAACCTCCGGGTCCATGGACACATTGAAGATTCTGCTGGGTGCCACGATCGCATTGCTGCTCGGGGCTCTGGCCGTCTCGTATAAGAATAACGCCGCACCGGGGGAAAGCTCCGCTGAAAAGAACGAGCTCGCCGAGATGAAGCGCCAACTCGCCGAGATCCAGGCGGAGCAGGACCGCATCGCAACCGAGCGCGAGCGCCGGGCCCTGGCGGAACTTTCGGCGAGAGCTGCTCCTGCCGAGGAAGCGGCTCCCGACCCAAGCCAGATGGAGGCCATGAAGGCCGAAATCGCCAGGCTGCAGGAGGAAAAGGAGAAGGCCACCCGCGACGCCGAGACGTCTGACAAGGAAGCCGCCTTCGTGACCGGCAAGGTGACGGAGAGCCGCGACAAGGAAGCCCGCCGCGCCCGCATCATCAAGGACGCCCTGGTGATGGCCCGCGTGAAGGAATGGGTGGAGGACGACAAGCTGGGCGGCTTCGCGACAATTGAAATCGTGATGCCCGAGAACGTCACTCCCGATACGGTCCTCTGCATCCGCCGGAACACCGGCATCCTAGGCCGCCTGAAGGTGGGCGAGGTGACCGTGGAGGGTGCCATCGCCACGCCGGTGAGCAGTTTCACGGACGTGCGCCCGGAGCCGGGCGACGAACTGATCATGGAGCCTCCTTTCTGAGAAACCGGTAGTCTTTCTGCTCCGCTAACAAGACTGGCAGCGCGCGTCGCTCCAGTCTTCTGTCTTTCGCCTGCACGTCTCTCCTTTCACCATGTCCACCACTGTTGGTCTCATTTCCCTGGGTTGCGCGAAAAACCTCATCGATTCCGAGGTGATGATGGGTCACCTCGCCGAGGCCGGCATGTCGCTGACCTCCGAGGCGGAACTCGCCGATGTCCTGATCGTGAACACCTGCTCCTTCATCGATATGGCGAAGCAGGAGTCGATCGACGCGGTCTTCGGCGCGGTCAACGCCCGGACCGAGGATCCGGATCGCGCGCGCCAGAAGATCATCGTGGCGGGTTGTCTTTCGCAGCGCTTCGCGAAGGACCTGCCGGGGATCATGCCCGAGGTGGATGCCTTCATCGGGCTGGACCAGATCACCAAGGTGGCGCCGATCATCGAGAACCTGCTCGGAAAGAAAAACGCCGTGGAGGTGGCGAAGACCGAAGGCCCGGCAGCGACGGATGATCCGCGCGATTTCGTGACGCTGAAGCCGAAGTACGTTCCCGATTACACCACGCCGCGCTTCCGCCTGACGCCGGAGCATTTCGCCTACGTGAAGATCGCGGAGGGGTGCAACCACACCTGCACCTTCTGCATCATCCCGCAGATCCGCGGCCGCCACCGCTCCCGCACGCAGGAGTCGGTGGTACGGGAGGTGGAGGCGCCGGTGAAATCCGGCGTCAAGGAGATCAAGCTCAGTTCCCAGGACACCCCCTACTTCGGCATGGACCAGTGGACGGACGAGCGGCCCAAGCCGAGCTCCCCGGTGGATTCGACGAAGGGCGAATCGCTCTCCACCTTGCTGCGCGAGATCAACACGATCGAGGGGGATTTCTGGGTGAGGCTGCTCTACACCCATCCGGCGCATTGGTCGGACGAGCTGATCCAGACCATCGCCGCGTGCGACAAGGTGGCGAAGTACGTCGATATCCCGCTGCAGCACATTTCCGACCGCATGCTCACCGCGATGAAGCGGGTGACCAGCGGCGACTATATCCGCGATCTCCTGCGCCGCATGCGGGCCGGCATTCCGGGCCTCGGTATCCGTACGACATTCATCGTAGGTTTTCCCGGGGAGACCGAGGAGGACTTCGAGGAACTGTTGGAATTCATCCGCGAGTTCCGCTTCGAGCGGGCTGGGGTGTTCCAATATTCCAAGGAAGAGGGGACGCGCGCGCACAAGATGGACGGGCATCTCCACCACATGACCCGCAAGGGCCGCTGGAGCCGCGCGATGGCTGAGCTGCAGAAGGTGGCCGCAGAGGTGAACCAGCAGCAGATCGGCAAGAAGGTCCGCGTGCTGGTGGAGGAAAAGGGCGTCGGCCGCACCGCGTGGGATGCCCCCGAGATCGACGGCTCCGTGCACGTGGATGAAAGCATCCCGGTGGGGGAATTCGCGGAGGTGACCATCGCCGACTGGCGCGGCTACGATCTGGTGGCGGCACGGTAGAACGGTAGCTCTCCGGCTCTTCATATAAGAATCTGGTTTTTTCCGTTGACGCGGGAAAGCCATACGCATATCTACGCCTAACTTCATTCCGAAACGATGCGCCTACACCGATCCCAACTGCAAAGCTCCGATGTCCTCGTCCGCGAGGTCGCAGGGGCTTGGCGCCGGGTCATCGGTACCGTGGTCGGGGGCATTTGTCCGCCATCGTATAAAGAAATGACCTTTGCCGGTAATCCGGCGCCCAACGGAAGCAGGTTCAGGCAACATCCCGCCTGACAAGCCGCGTAGATCCTAGGATTTTCCCGCAGCCCTGCTTCCACCGGAAGCGGGGCTTTTTGTTTTCCCGCATGCTCGAATCCCGAACCCCTTTCCCGATTTCTCCCGACCGTGACCCCGTGTCCCTTCTAGCAATTTCCTGACCCCTCCGTCCCGCCCGCGGACGACATCCCTTTCCGATCCGGAAGCCCGATCGATCCCGCACAGATAGCGGTGGATCGATAAGGCATATCTAGGAGCGCGGGAGAACTGTTGTCATGTGGCGGCACCGAAACGGCGACCTTGGTGTAGCGGCAGCACCCCGCGTTGTGATCGCGGCAGCACGGGTTCGAATCCCGTAGGTCACCCCAAGCCTCCTTTCCCGATACGATGATGACCACGCACTCCCTCCATCGCACGACCGTCCTGGTGCTCAACCGGCACTGGCTAGCCATCGATGCCATCACGCCCGCCGAAGCCTTCGGCCACCTGGCCACGGGAACGGCGCGCGCGCTCCGGATCGAGGGGGACACGATGCAGGCCTTCGATTGGGAGGACTGGCGGGGTCTGCCGGCGGAAGAGGGATCTTCTGTCGTGGGCACCACCCGCGGCCCGGTCCGGATACCGACCGTGATCGTGCTCTCCCGCTACGGCCGCGTGCCGATCCACGTCCCGCGGCTCGGCTTCCGGGCGCTGTGGGAGCGGGATGGCGGGCGCTGCCAGTACAGCGGCCGGAAGCTCACCCCTGCGGAAGCGAATATCGATCACATCCTGCCCCGCTCCCGCGGCGGGCGGGACGAGTGGGAGAACTGCGTGCTGGCCGACCGGGCGATCAATGCCCGGAAGGGAGCGCGGACCCCGGCCGAGGCCGGCCTGCGCTTGCTCTGCCAGCCACGGAAACCCCGCTCCGTCCCGGCGACGCTACGGGTCCGCAACCTCTGGAATATCCCCGACTGGAACCACTTCCTCAACTTTCCGGCATGACGGCCAAGGGGCTTCGAAGGGTTTTCCCCGAGAGGTTCCCCGCATCGGGCTGCCGGCTCAGTAGCTCAATCGGTAGAGCGGTCGTTGAACACGATTGGTAGCGGGTTCGAATCCCGCCTGACACAAGGAAAACTCTCGCTCCGGCTTCTTCGGAAGCAGCCGGAAAGGGCCCTGCGGGGACCGCCTCTTCAGCCACCGCCACGGCGGCGGATGAAAGCGGATCCTCCCGCCCGTTCCCCGGCGGATCGGGAGTTTTCCAAGCCTCTTTCATTATCACTCACTGCATCTTTATCATGATCCTCCTTTCCATCCTCCTCGTGCTCTTGCCGGTCGCTCTCGTTTCCTGGCAGGTGTGGGTTTCGACCGTCATCGTTCACGAGCATCAGGCGGCGCTGCTTTTCCGTCACGGGAAGTTCGTGCGACGTCTCGCGGCGGGGCGTCATCGTCTCATCGGAAGAGGGTACGAAGCGAAGAACTTCGATACCCGCCGCTCCGACTTCGCGATCGTCGGGCAGGAATTCCTCACCGCGGACATGGCCGGATTGAAGGTCAGCGCCTTGGTGGAGTACCACATCATCGATCCGCTCCTGTTCTTCCAGGCGGCCGCGAATCCGCTCGGCTCGCTCTATCACTCGGTCCAGATCGCCCTCCGGCAGCTGATCGGCGGGCAGACCCTGGAGGCGCTGATCGAAAGGAAGGCCGATCTCTCGGCTGGCTTGCTGGAAGAAGTCCGGCCGCGTGCCGCACTGCTCGGGATCGGCCTCGACCGGGTGGCGGCAAAGGACCTGATGATCGCGGGTGATCTGCGGAAAGTCTTCACCGAAGCCCTCTCCGCCCGGCAGCAGTCGCTGATCACCTTGGAAAAGGCCCGCGCGGAAGCAGCGGCCATCCGCACCATGGCAAACGCGGCCCGTGTCTTCGAGACGCATCCCGCCTTGCTGCAGTTGAAGTTCCTCCAGGTGCTTGAAAAGGCCGAAGGGGGAATCGCCCAGCCGCTCGCCCTCGGCACCGCCGGGCAGTGGTTGGATTTCCTGAAGAGATAAGCCCGGGGGAGGGGGCCGCGCTCCCTCCCCCTTTCCCAAGCCATGAACGAAGCACATTTCATCTTCGCCCTGCTGACCTTCGCCTTCGCGATCCGGTTCGCCTGGCTCGAATTGCGCGGGAACTGACACCCACACCTCCTACTTGATTTCCCTTTATGACCGCTGAAACCATTCCCAACACCGCCGCCGTCCTCGAAAGCACCCGCTTGCTGCTCCGCACTCCGGAGCGCGGGGACTTGGAGGCCATCGTCCGCTACGCGGGGGACCCGCGCGTGGCGCTGAAGACCACCGCCATCCCGCATCCCTACCACCTCGGCCACGCTTTGGACTGGCTCGATGCCATCGGGACAGACCATGTCACCGGGGCGGTGGAAACCTTCGCCATCGAGCGCAAGGCGGTGCCCGGCCTTATCGGGGTGATCAGCCTCACGCTGCGCCAGGACCGCTGCAGCGCGGAGATCGGCTACTGGCTGGGCGTCCCTTTCTGGCGCTGCGGCTATGCCACCGAAGCCCTGCGCGAGGTGCTGCGCCATGCCTTCGATGATCGCGGCCTGCTCTACGTCACCGGCTGCCATATGGCGGGCAATCCCGGCTCGGGAAGAGTGATGCAAAAGGGCCGGATGACCTTCGAGAACATCGTGAGCGGCGGGATCCGGCGCGGCGGGCTTTTCCACGACCGCGTGAACTACGGGCTCTTCGCCGATGAATGGCGCTTTGACCTGCGCTAACTTGAAACCATGCGTGAAAATTTCCGCTCTCACCTTGCCGGAACGGTGCAACCGTTCCGGCACGCCCCATCCGCCATGAAGCAGATTGCGCCCATTGCCCTGAAAACGCCGCGGCTCCTCCTCCGGCCGCCGGTTCCCGCCGACGCGGCACCTCTGGAGTGCTATCTTAGCGACCGCCGGATCGCGGAGACCACCGCCGCGATTCCGCATCCCTATCCGCGCGGCGGGGCGATGGATTGGATCCGCCGGGTGGAGCAACAGTGGACCACCGGAGCAGGCGCGAATTTCACCATCTGCCTCCGCGAGAGCGGCCGGATCGTGGGCGTCATTAGCCTCTGTGGCGAAAGCCGCGACGACCTGAAGGCCGGTTACTGGATCGGTGTGCCCCATTGGAACAAGGGCTACGCCACGGAGGCCCTGCACCGCGTGCTGCGCTATGCGTTCAACCACCTCCGTCTGCCCCGGCTTCAGGCTCGCCACTTCCCTCACAATCCCGCTTCCGGTCGCGTGATGCTGAAAGCAGGCCTCCATTTCGAGGGCGTGATCGCGGGCGGCAGCAGCCGCGAGGGCGTGGCCTTCGATAGCGTCTGCTATTCCGTCACCGCCGCGGACTGGCGGGCCAACCTTGCTACCTTATGAAACTTCTCACATCCCAAGATCTGATCGACGCGGGCTACGAGCCGGGCCCGGTTTTCCAAGAGCTCCTGGCGAAACTCGCCGAGTATGAAGCGCGCGGGATCTCCGATCCGAAATATGCCCTGAAGCTGCTGAAGCGCGACGTCGTCCCGCCTCCGGTGAAGTCCGTCATGCGGGAGAAGTCCTCGCCCTTGGCGGAGGCCATCCTGCCCGTGACAAAGGAAGAGCAGGAGAATGTCCAGGCCGCTCGCAAACAGATGGGCGAATTGCTGAAGACGCCGGTGATCGCCCGTGGCGCGCTCATGCCGGATGCGTGTCCGGCGGGGCAGGGGCAGGCGGTGATTCCCGTGGGCGGCGCGATCGCGGTGGAGAATGCCATCATTCCCTCCGCGCACTCCGCGGATGTCTGTTGCTCCATGTTTGCCACCTTCTACGAAGAAAGCGACAGCGTGTCGAAAGAGCTGGATGCGCTGGTGCTCTCCACCCGCTTCGGTCCCGGCTACCGGCTTCCGGACGATCTGGTGCACGACGAGGTGCTGAACGAGGAGGTCTGGGAAAACCGTTTCCTCACCGGTCTGCGGGAACGCGCGGGCGCGCAACTGGCGGACCAGGGAGACGGCAACCATTTCGCATTCATCGGCGAGGTGGACGTGGACGAAACCATGCTCGCCGTGCTCCGCCTGACCGGACATGGCGATCTGGCGGACCGCTTTCATCTGCCGGAAGGCGAGTCGCGCCGCTACCGCGTGCTGGTCACCCACCACGGGTCGCGCAGCCTCGGGGCGCATCTGTACAAGCGCGGCCAGATCGCGGCGGAAAAGCACGTTGCCCGCATCGGCCGGCAGATCCCCGCGGCGGCCGCTTGGATCGACGCGTCCTCGGATACCGGCCGCGATTACTGGCATGCGTTGCAGTACGTCGCGCGCTGGACGAAGGCGAATCACCGCGCCGTCCACCGCCGTTTCCTCGAAAGAATCGGCGCTAAGTCCGTCGCGGAAGTGGCGAACGAGCACAATTTCGTCTGGCAGCGCGGGGACACCTTTTTCCACGGAAAGGGGGCTACCCCGGCGTGGAAGGACGACGCCGGACGTCCGCAGCTCGGCCTCATCCCGTTGAATATGGCGGAGCCGGTACTGCTGGTGCTGGGTGCGGACCAGGAGGAGTTCCTTTCCTTCGCGCCCCACGGAGCGGGCCGGAATATCTCCCGCACGGCGCTGCGGCGGAAATTCCCGGACGAAGCCTCGCGCCGTGCCGCCATCGAGCGGGGGACCGAGGGACTGGATGTCCGGTGGTTCTGCGGAAAGCCGGACCTCAGCGAAACTCCGGTCGCCTATAAGAACGCGGCGCAGGTGAAGGAGCAGATCCGCGACTTCGGCCTGGCCGAGATCGTCGCGGAGATCCGCCCGCTCGGCTGCATCATGGCGGGAGATTCCGGAAGATCCTGGCGGGACAAGGAGGAGGAACTGACTCCGAAGCAAAAGCGCCAGATCGAGCACCGTGCGGACCGCAGGCGGGTGAGGCAGGATCTGAGGGACGAGCTGTAGCGCCCGAGCCGCGGCGGATCGCTCAGACGCCCGACTCCTGGAGCGTTTCCAGCTCCATCTCGCCGAGGCGGATCGTTCCGCTTTCCAGAATCTTGCACCGCAGCCCACCGCGATTGAACATCAGCTTCTCCGTCCCCGGCTTGCCACAGGCATCATCCATCCAGTGGCAGGGCGCGCATTTCTGGGTGCCCTCGAGGAGGGCGCCGCCGATCCGGAAAACCTTGCCCACCAGTTCGTTGAGATTCACCCCGGAGATCACCACGTTTCGCCGGAAGGCGGAGGATTCCAGATCCGGGTTCTCCGCATGTTGCCGGACGATGTCGATCGTTCCGCGGTCGATAAAGGTCACCTGGCCCTTGTAGCCGTCTTTCCAGCCGAAGAAGCGGTCGCCGGGAATCCCTTTGCCCGCGACCAGTTCCGCGGATTCGTGCTCCTCGATCCCGTGCGTCCCCGGCTCCTGTCCGTGGTGGCCGAAGAAATTGTGGCCGGACGAAGTGTAGATGCCGTGGATGACGACGCGCGACATGAGGGAAGTGTCGGGGTGGTGGCGGCCAAATTCAACCGGGGAAACCCGGCCTGCCGATTTTCCCCAGCGTCACGGCGCAGGCCTTGTAGTTCGGCTGGCGGGAGTGGGGATCGAAGGAGGAGTGCGTGAGGCGGTTCACCTCCGGGTAATGCATCGGCAGGAAGAGTTGCCCGGGCTGCACCGTGGGAGCGAGATAGACGGACGCCTGCATCTCTCCGCGCCGGGAGCGCACGATCACCGCATCATGCTCCTTGAGCGCAAGCTTCGCGGCATCGGCCGGATTGATCTCGATGTAGGCCTCGCGGGGGTAGAGCTTCCGCAGGATGTCGGATTTGCCCGTGCGGCTCTGGGTGTGCCACTGGCTGCTGGTGCCGCGCCCGGTGAGGAGCAGGTAGGGGTAGGCCGCATCCGTGTCTTCCGGCAGGGGTGCGGGCGGGGAGAAGAAGATCTTTGCCTTGCCGCTCGGCGTATAAAAAATGCCGTCCTCAAAAAGGCGGCGTTCCTTGCAGGCGGAACGCGGACCCTCGGCCGGGTAAGGCCACTGGATGCCGCCCATCCGGTCGATCATTTCATAGCCTTCGATCCCCGTGATGTCGCAGGGGCGGCCTTTGGTCAGGTCACGCAGGATGCGGAAGGCTGCCTCCGGGTCCGTCCATTTCGAGAACATTTCCCCGCAGCCCCAGGCGTTTGCGATGAGACGGAAGATGCGGAAATCGGAGAGGGCGATCCCCGGTGCCTGCCGCACCGCCTTCAGGGTACCGATGCGCCGTTCGGAGTTGATGAAGCAGCCCTCCTTCTCGCCCCACGCGGCGGCAGGCAGCACCAGATCCGCGGCCAGCGCGCTCTCCGTGGTGTGGTACATGTCCTGCACCACCAAGAACTCCAGCTTCTCCCGCAGTGCCGCGAGACGTCCACCATCGATCCAGGAGTGGAAGGGATTCGTGGCAATGATCCATAGCCCCTTGATCTTGCCTTCCTCCGCCGCGGCGAGGATCTGGTCGTAGGCGAGGGAACTTTCGGAAGGAATAGTCTCCACCGGGATTCCCAGGCCCGCCGCCACCTTTTCCCGATGCTCCTCATAGGCGAAATCGTGTCCGCCTACGAGAGAAGTCGTATTTGAGAAAAGGCGGGAGCCCATGGCATTGCATTGGCCGGTGATTGAATTCGCGCCGGTGCCCGGCTTCCCGATGTTTCCGGTGATGAGCGCCAAGTTGATCATCGCCTGCGCCGTGCGCACGCCCTCGTGGGACTGGTTCACCCCCATTGTCCACCACCAGGAGACCCGTTTTCCGGGCTCTGAGACGGTGCGAGCCAGCGACTCGATCTCCTCCACGGAAAGCCCGGTTTTTTCCGCCACCGCGGCCGGCGCATAATCGCGGAGGAAGACCGTGTAGTCCTCGATCCCTTCCGTCCGCTCGATCGAGGCGGGATCGATGCGTCCGTCCCGCAGGATGCAGTGGGCGAGCGCATGGAGCAGCGCCAGATCGCCTTTCGGCTTCAGGGCCACGTGCTGGGTCGCCGCTTGCGCCGTTTCCGTCGCGCGCGGATCGATCACGATGATCCAGGGGTTCCGTTTGTTCCGCATCACCCGCTGCCACAGGATCGGGTGGGCGATGCAAAGGTTCGATCCCATCAGGACGATCACGTCGCTTTCCTCGAAATCCGCATAGCTGTAGGGCGGCGCATCGAAACCGAAGGACTGCTTGTAGGCGGTCACGGCCGTGGCCATGCACTGGCGGGTATTCGCATCGCAGTGGAGGAAGCCCATGCCGAATTTGAAAAGGCACCCGAGCAGTGCCATTTCCTCGAAGGGGATCTGGCCGGTGGAAAGAAAGGCGACGGATTCGCGGCCGTGCTTTTCCCGGAGGCCTTTCATGCGGCTCGTGAAGGCTTCCAAGGCTTCCGCCCAGCCCACGGGCTTCAGGTTGCCCCCCGCATCCCGCAGCAGGGGGACGCTGGCCCGCTCCGGGGAATCGAGCGGATCGAGAGCCTGCCAGCCTTTCGGGCAGGCCATGCCCAGATTGACCGGATAGCCCGCCTGGGGACTCAGATTGATCGCGTGCCCCTCCGCATCCAGATGCAGCTTGAGCTGGCAGCCGGTGGCGCAGTAGCCGCAGATCGAGGTGGTCGTATGAACCGGTTTCAGGCGTTTCGGGACCTTCCCGAGGCCGAATTGCCCCGGCTCCAATACCAGATCCGCGGTCAAGGGACCTGCATGCTGTTTCAGGAGCTTGGTGAGCAGGGAAGGGAAGCGTGACACTGCTTCCGGAAAAGCAGGGCTCGTGCGCGCTTCTCCTTCCCGGCGACGGATGCCGCGGCGGAGAAATCATCCGCCACATGAACAGGCCTCATCGGGCGCGCGAAGTAGCCCATAGCGGACTTAGAATCAAAAGATTAGTCCGGAACGGAGCAGGGTCGTCTCTGGCCGGGAAATCTGGCTTTCCTCACGAAAATTCATCTGGCGGCGTTCGAGATTGGACCTTCGTTGCCTTCCGTTGCAAAACCCTGCGCGTGAACGACGAACGCGAGCACGGCGCGCAGCCGCTGGATGCCCTGATGACCGCATGGGGCTTGGGAAATCACGAGCTGGTGGACGCCTCGACGGAGCAACTCACCCATAAGCAAGTCCAGCGCGCCCGCACCGGTCGCACGCTCACGCTTCATATGATGCAGAAGGCTACCCGCGCCCTGAACATCGCGATTTGGTACCGGCTGACCAAGGAAGAGCGGGAGAGCTACTTCGAATACTTGCACAAGCACCTCTTCAGCTATGCCAAGAACCACGAGGCCGCTTGGACGGATCCCAACGTCCCGCTGATGGAAGCGGTGCGGAAACGCGGCGGGAAGATCATCGACCGGGGAGAGTAGCGCCCGGCCCGAGTGCCAAAGCAGAATCAGCCGTTCTTCAAGCTCGCGAGCCAACCGGCGACCAAGGCGATGACGAAGCCGATCCCCAGCGAGAGGGGCAGGCTGTGGGCTAGCAAAGGTTCACCGTGTCCGGAAACCAGTGCCGAGGCGGTGAAGATCGCCGCCGCGATGACGGCGGCGGTGAAAGTCCGCAACAAGAAGCCCTCAATCACGGGCCGCAGCAAAAGTGCAGCCGCCAGCGCGGGTGTGACGATGAAGATCAGTTGCTGAAACCAAGGGCTCATGAATTACGGGTGCGGGAGGCAGCCGCCTCGGCCGCACCCACCCAATCGCAATTTAGCCGTGCAGTCTGCCACGGAAGTTATGATTTCTCAACTTTTCGGCTCATCAAACAAAAGTTTCACATGAACTCTCGGTGCGCCCGTTCCTATCGCCGCGCCAGGAAACGTCCTTCCAACTCCCGAAGGGGAGTGCGGGTTAGATCTGCCGCCAGGGTTTCTCCCAGTGCCTTCTTGGCATGGGCTGGCAGGGCATCTTTCAGTGCGGGGAGGATTTGCGGGGGTGCGACCAGCATCCATGACGGCGTTCCCTCGTCGTTCACCGCCTCCCCGATCTTGGCAGCGATCCGGAGCAGCGCCCCGCGCTGGATCTCCGCCTCGAGTTGATGGTGTTCTCCCGCGGACATCCCGGTGAGCACGCCCGGTGGATTGCCCTTTGCAAATCTTCCCGACTGATCGGTTACGATCTCGTGGATCGCTTTCGGAGGGTCCTTTTCATGGCCGGAAGGAACTTCGGTGAGGTGTTCCTGCTGCACCGGATCGTCCCCGGCGGGACGAAGTTTCAGGACTCGGACTTGACCTAGATTTGCAATGACGATCAGTGATTTCATGATTGTGACAATGGCATTCGCGGACGAGTTCCGGACACCCGGTTGGCCGGATACTCACCTGACACCTTGTCACAAACCGGGCGATGGCGCGCGCAGAAATTGGCAGGGAATTTTCCAACCATCCCCGGCATCTGGAAATGAACGGGTTGCCGCCAACGGCCCTGGCCCCTCCTGCCGAAAAGCTCCAGCTCTGGAATCTCAGCGCCGGATCACGTGCACACCTTTCTTGCTGCCCGCGGCAAATTCCAGCTTCCCGTCCCCGTCCAGATCGACGGCCAGCACCTGGCATCCGACCCCCGAATCCGTATCGATCACTTCCGGCAGCCATTTGACGCCGGTGCCTTCCTTGCGGTTGTAAAAGACTACCGCCAGCGCGGGATCACGGGCTCCTGGGTCCTTGCCGTTGTGAGCCCAGAACCTTTTGCCAGTGATGAAGTCCATCCGGCCGTCCCCGTCGAAGTCACCGGACTCCAAGGCGTGAAGCTGGCTGAACTGGAGGCCCTCAGGCCCGGCCTTGGCGGGGTCTTCCGGCAGGATCTCATGGCGGGAAAACGCCGCGTCACCGCCGTCCCGTCGGTTTTCGTACCACACGAGTCCGTAGCCGTGACCGTTCAGGCTCGTGACCATGTCGTTGTCGCCATCCGTGTCCGCATCGAAAACGAGCATCTGCGCACCGCCGGCTCCCGCGAAAGGTTCCGCATGCCACGCCCACGCCGCTCCCTTTTCGGCAGGTTGTTCGAACCACCCATCTTTAGCGACCAGATCCGGGCGGCCGTCCCCGCTCAGGTCTCCCGCGCCCAGTCCATGGATGTAGGGCGTGTCGGTGCGCTTCTCGGAGACCGGGATGAAGGTCCAAGGCTTGGTCACGTCCGTCCAATCGACCTCCGCATACCCGAATTTCCCGCCTTGCATGCAGGCGAGCTCTTTCCGGCCATCGCGGTCGAGGTCCATCCACAGCGGGCTCTCCGTGGCGGCTTCCGCCATCACGCGGTGGGCGGGCCAATCGGCCTCCTTGCCGGGATTCAGGTAAAGCGTGAGATCTTTCCCGGGATGGCTCGCCATCAGGATGTCATTGCGTCCGTCGCCGTTGAGATCCTCCACCCAGCTCAGGAAGGAGTCCTCCATGTACGCATCGATCGGCATCGCGCGACCCGGCCGGTAGAGCTTCGCCTGCCGGAACTCCGGCCCTTTGAACCAAAACGCCCCTGCTACGAGATCCTTCACACCATCCCCGTCCAGATCGCCCGCGGAAAGCCCCTCCGTAAGGAAATCCTTCGTCAGGACCTGCTTCCGCCATGCCGGGCGCTCAGATATTTTCGCGTAGGAGCACGCCAGGGCGAGCAGCCCGGCGGGCAGGAGGATGGCAGCGGGTCTCATGGGGCGGAGAAAACGTGACGCGGGTCGCGCTCCTTTCGCGACCCATGAAACGCGTTCCGCCCCCCAAGCGAGATGGCGGCTTGATACGGCAAGCGGTTATCGCTGGTCTGTTGTCCGCATGAACCGCCGTACCGGTCTCCTTCTCCTCGCCTTCGCCTTTCCCGTCCTTGCAAAGGAAGCTCCTCCCTTGCCCGCCGCGCTCTCCGCCTACGTGCTGGATCCCGCCCCGGAAGCTACCGGGCTGTTGCTGAAGAAAGGCGACCGCGTGGCCATCTGCGGCGACTCCATCACCGAGCAGAAGCGCTATTCCGTGATCATGGAGGCCTACCTGACCGCCTGCCTTCCCGAATTGGAAATCACCTGCCGCCAGTACGGCTGGAGCGGGGAGCAGGCCGGGGGCTTCGTAAACAGGATGGAAAGCGATGTCCTGCGCTTCCAGCCGACCTTCGCCACCACCTGCTACGGCATGAACGACTTCCGCTACGTGCCTTTCAACGAGCCGGTGGCGGAGGAATTCCGCAAGAATACCACCGCGATGGTGCAGGCCTTCAAGAGGGGGGGAGCACGGGTGCTGCTCGGCTCGTCCGGAATTATCGACACCGTCCCGCATTGGGTGAAGTCCGCTGCCGGCACGAAAGAAGATCTCAATCTCGCCCTCTCGAGATTCCGCAACATCGGAATCCAGATCGCGAGTGCGGAACAGGTGGGTTTCGCCGACCTCTACCGGCCCATGCTGATCGCCGATTTCGAGGCGGAGAAACTCCACGGGCCGGAGTTCATGGTCGCAGGAAAGGACGGCGTTCACCCCGGCTGGGCGGGCCAGGTCATCATGGCCTATGCCTTCTTGAAAGGGATGGGGCTCGACGGCGATCTGGGCACCGTCACCTTCGACGCCGCCTCCGGCAAGGCCTCGTCGGGCTTCGGTCACGAAATCGTCGGATCGCAGGACGGGAGGGTCACGATCAAGAGCACCAAGCTGCCTTTCAGTCCCGGTCCCGGCGATCTGAAGAGCGACGACTCGATTCGCGCGGGTCTCGCGCTGGTTCCCTTCGACGACGAACTGAACCGCTTCATCTTAAAGATCGAGTCGCCCGCCGCTCCTTCGTACGAGGTTACCTGGGGTGAGGCCTCGCGCACTTATACTTCGGAGGAGCTGCTGAAGGGCGTGAACCTCGCGAAGGATTTCCACACCCATCCGCTCCAGCCGGCCTTCAAAAAAGTCTGGGATGCCGTGGAAGCGAAGCAGAACTACGAGACCCGCCAGATCAAGATGCTGGTGCACGGCCCCGAAGGAGCCGCGGATCTGGAAGGGACCTTCGCCGTTACCGAAAAAGCCCGTGCCCGCTTTGCCCAAGCCATCGCCGATGCGAAACAGCCGGTGGAGCACGTCATCACGGTGAAGGCGAAATAGCTCCCGGGCTCCGGGCCCAAATAAAGCTCATGCCTCCACCTGCTTGTCCGGAATTCCCTGCGCCTCCTTTTTGGCGCGCGCCGCGGGTTTCGACATCCTCTCGATCAGGCACGCGATAGCACCCCAGGCGATGAAGCCGAGCATCACGACGTAGAAGGACATGACCGTCCACTTCTTCTCGGCGGCGAAGCCGTAGTTGTGCAGGCCGACGTTCAGGAAATTCACGTGCCACCACGAGAAGCCCACAACGATCGCGCCGAAGACCGCGCACAGGTGGAGGCCCCATTCCTTGATGAAGCCGCCCAGCCGCGCGTGTAGCACCGCCAGCGACCAGAGAACGATCATCAGCGCCCCGTTTTCCTTCGGATCCCAGCCCCAGAAGCGCCCCCACGAGTCGTTCGCCCAGATCCCGCCGAGGACGGTGCCGATCAGCGAGAGCGTAAGCGTGAGGCAGACGCAGCCGTAAACCGCTCGGGTGACGGCCCGGCGCAGGGAAAGATCGCCGCCATCGAGGCCGAGGCTGCGGAGCAGGATGTAAACGATGGCAAGCAGCGCCGTGATCAAACCGCTGGCGTAGCCCAGGGTGATGGTGATCACGTGCGTGGTAAGCCAGTAGTTCGAGCGCAGGACGGCCACCAGCGGATCCAGGTGGTCCTTGCCCTCGCCGACTTCGAAACGCCTTGCCAAGACGATCAGGAAGGCCGCCACGATCGGAATGATGCCCACCACGAAGCGCTTCCGCGTCATCCATTCCACCAGCAGGCCGAAAAACACGAGCGCCATGCAAATGAAGATGATCGTATCGTAGAGATTCCCCACCGGCGGGCGACCCATGATGATCGAGCGCTTCGCGATCGGGATGATCATGTAAACAAGCCCGATCGCCAGGAAGCCGACCGTAGCCCAGTAGCCGATTTTCCCCGCCTTGGTCCGGCCGGTGAAGAACATCACCCCGGAAGTGAGCACCGCGAGCAGGAACCAGACGAGCGCGTAGATGAACCAGTTCTTCTTGAAGTAGTCGGCTTCAAGCGGGACGGAACGGTATTCGTCCCGCGCCTTGGCCCGGTCCACGATGCTGGTTTCCAAGGCCGAAAACTTGTCCCGGAAGGCACCCTCGCCGCTCTTGAGCGCCTGCACCGTTTCTTCCAGTGCCTTGATATCCTTGACCGATTGCTCGGGCTCCCGGGTGGTGCCGGTGAAAATGTGGAAAATCCGGTCGCCCGCGCTCAGCCACTTCTCGTCGTCCTTGTTTGAAGGCGGGAAAAGATTGAGGCCGAATTTCGCGGAGTTGGCCGCTTGCTCGATCAGCACGGTGATTGTCTGCACCTCGCTGGATACCGGCTTGCCGGTGGCGGCGTCTCTCAGTTCCTGGCGGATCTTCGGGGCGGCTGCCATCACCTCGCTCACCGGCAGGACCTTGCCTTCGCGCGCGGAGGATCCCGGAAGCAGGCCGTTGCGGGCGAAATCCATGTAACCGGTGAGAAACTCATAGTTGCGCACGGTATAGGCCATCGTCAGGGCCTGCTGCTCGACCGGCTTCAGCAGCTTCGGATCGCGTTTGGAGATTTCCTCGTAGGTCGCCCCGAGCTGCTTCAGCTTTTCCAGTCCCGGCTTGAGATCGTTGTAGCTGTACCGGTCGCGCCGGCCGCGGGAGGGGATGCCGACGGCGTCCAGCACTTCCGAATTGTCCACACGGACGGTCGGCAGTTCGTTCGCCAGTTCCGGCCGGAAAAGGCAGTCCATCATCCACGCCAAGGGCTTGATGGTCACTTCCTGGCCGCCTTCGCCGATGATCTCCATCTTCCGCGCCCCGTGCAGGCCCAGCATGGTGAATCCCGCATAGGTGCCCAGCGGCTTGACGCGGCCACCATCCTGCACCGGCAGGAGCGCCGCCTTTTCCAGTGTCGCCTCTTCCCACGGCTTGTAGCCGGCGACGGTGCGGGTGTCGCCCTCCGGCAAGCTATCGCGGATCGCCATCAGGGCGATCACCGTGATCGCGATCAGGCCGAGGGAAAAAACGATCCAGCGTCCGATGGTGGCTTTCATGTCAGGCTTGAGGGACAGGGGCGGGTTTGCGGCGAAGGAAGCCGATGAGCTTGATCAGGAAATGAACGCACAAGCCGAAGCCGGAGAGGTAAATGCTGTATTCCGGCCACCTATCGGCCGGATTCCGCACGACTTCAAATCCGGAGATCGTCGCTTCGGCATCGCCGCCGGAAGGTCCGTTCATCATGGTGCGCTGGTAGAAGGTGAAGCCGCCGTAGCGCATGGGCTCGTTCATTTCGATGAAAACCTCCGATTCGCGGCCGTCCTCGATGCGCACGATATCGCTCTCGAAAAGCTTCGGGCGGTTGGTATTGGGGTGATATTCGGATCTGGCATCCTCCAGCCGCACCCGGAAGGGCACCGGCCACACCCGCTTGTCCATGCGGATCACGAAAGTGCGGCCGTCCGCATTCACCGTATAGGGAGCGTGGGAATCCACCGCCAGGAGGAAGCCGCCGCTGTTGTTCCCGTCCCTGCCCAGCACGCGGGCGTGGACGCCGGGAGTGTCCATTTCGCTCTCCTTGTTCGGCTCGCGGGAAAAGAGGAACCAGCCGTCCACCACCGGTTCACCGCGGGAGGGGGCCATGCTGGCGGTGGAGATCGCCTTGGCGTTCTGCACATAGCCCTGGAACTCCAGGTCGAAGGGCAGCTGCGGCAGACGCACCGTGCGGGTATCCTGCGGTCCCAGGTCCAGATAGTAGGCATCCTTCACGAAGTGCACGGGCGCGACGAGCTTGCCGTCCTTCACCTCGGTGATCTCCACGGTGGTCTCCGTGAAGGCCTGCGCATAGTCCGCGGTCTGCGGGAAGACCGACCCAGGCGTTTCGCTCAGCATCATCACGCCGCGTTCCTCCTTGTACTGGGCCACCCCGCCGGCCACGATCATGAAAATGATGCCGAAGTGGGCCAGCAGCACTCCCGCCGTCCGCCAGCCCTTGCGGATGCGTATCACGCCGCCGAGCGTGAGATTCACCACCAGAAGCGCGCAGACCCAATAGCCGCCGGGCAGGGGAGGCAGCTTCTTGCCGAGCATGCTTTCGGAAACGATCGCGGCATCCGGAAAGACGAAGACCGCCTCCGGGGTGAAGTATTTCTGAAGAGTCGCGTGGAGCCCGAAGTGAACCTGCTCCAGCGTGGCGAGCCAGGTTTCGACCATCAGGATGACCAGCAATGCCGTCGCGAGGCCGAAGCCCGAGAGGAATTTGTAAATGCGGAGAGGGATGGACTTCGGGCCGGATGAACTCATCGGGGCAGCAGGTTACGGGCGGGGGAGACCGGGTCATTCACCCCGGCGGCGCAGGGTACTCACGAAGGTCTGCAAAGCTTGCTTCTGTTCCGCCACTTCTCCGGCGGGACCGGTCATTTTCACCGTAATGATGCGGCCTTGATCCTCGGCGATCAAGCCGTAGAGAGCCTGGCCGGGCCGGGGCGGGCGTCCCATGCCGGGCGCGTAATCGCCGGACGCTTCCACCCACACCCCCTCGACGCCGGCGATCCGCCCTTTCGGCAGTTTCGCGACTTCCTCCGCGCTCAGGCCGGGCTTCGCGAACTGGCCGAGCCAGCGGTTAACGTTCTCCGCCAGGCCGCCGGAGGCCGTTCCCACCGCGACCTCGCCGCCGGTGCCGAAACGGTAGTTCAGCAACCGGAAGGCGTCGCCCGGTTGCTCCAGCCAGGCCGCCGGGACCTCGCCTGCGATGAAAGGACCGCTTCCGGGCGCTTGAAAGCGCTGGTTGCTGGTGGCGTCGAGCTTCGGGGCCTCGTCGCGCATCGTCAGCGCGCGGCTTTCCTCGACCGTCACTTCCTTCGGCTTGCGGCACGCGGGCAGGAGCAGCGCAAGGCCGAGGCAGGCGAAAAATCCCCGGGTTTTCATCGCGCCGCCGATAGCCCTGCGTCCCGCGACGCGCAAGGGCATTCCGGCACCTGGCGGGATCCTCCGCAGGTCGGGGGCCGGGGCGAAAGGCGGCGAATAAGAGCGGTTCACCGCGAAATAACGTGGAGCGGCGGCGGATTCAAACAATCCGTGGACAATATGACGCTGAGGCGGAGCGGCGGCCTGCCGGGTGCGGGGATCGGAAATCCCTTCACCCCGCCGCCCGCCTTCCTCTAGTTTCCTCCGGGTGAGCGCGATCCGCTATTTCAACCGTCATACCGGGCAAATGGAGACCGAGCAGGTCTATGGCGAGGGCTTCCTGAAATTCAGCTATGCCAATCCTCTCGGCGCGCTGCCCCTGCACGTGATGGTGAAGCGCGCCGCCTTTTCGCAGTGGTACGGCAGGCGGATGGACGATCCCGCGACCAAGGCGAAGGTGGCCCCTTTCATCGCGAAATACGGATTGGACCCGCGGGAATTTGCCGACGCTCCGGATAGTTATCGGACTTTCAATGAGTTCTTCTACCGGAAGCTCAACCCCCGGGCCCGGCCCATCGCGGACAGTGCCGCCGTTTTCCCCGCCGACGGCCGTCATCTCGGGTTCCAGAAGGCGAGCGCGATCGAAGGTGTCTTCGTGAAGGGCCAGAAGTTCGATCTCGGCCGGCTCCTCGGGGATGATTCCCTGGCCTCGAAATATGGCGATGGTTCGCTGGTGCTCTCCCGCCTGTGCCCGGTGGACTACCACCGCTTCCACTTCCCCGCGGCGGGCACGCCGGGCAAGGTAAAAACCATCGCCGGGCCGCTCTTCTCCGTCTCGCCGATCGCCCTGCGGAGACGTCTGGCGTATCTCTGGGAGAATAAGCGCACCATCACAGCGCTGGATACGGAGGACATCGGTACCGTGCTGTGCATGGAAATCGGGGCGACCTGCGTCGGCTCGATCCTACAGACCTTCACGCCGGGCAAAGCGGTCACGAAGGGCGAGGAGAAGGGCTACTTCGCCTTCGGAGGCTCCTCCACCATTACCATCTTCGAACCCGGAGCGGTGAAGCTGGCGGCGGACCTGACGGAGTGGTCGGCGAAGCAGGTGGAGCTCTACGCGAAGGTGGGGACCGCGATGGCGGATTAGCAGGCGCGGCGGCTAGTCCTGCCGCTCCAGCCAATCCCCGGAAGAAATGCGGTTCCTTTCCTCGATCGGACCGATCCATTGGTAAACCCACGCGAGAAGCGGTTCGCTGCCTTCGTCCAGCCATACCGGCACCTTCACGCGGCGATACTCGCGGCCTTGGATCTCCCCGGCGGAGAGACCTTCGAATTCGTCCAGCGCCCTCAGTTCTTCGGGGCCGACCTTGAAGACGTCTCCTTTCACCCGGCCGGCCCCTTCCCCGGGAACAAGGCCGGGATACCAGGAGATCGTGTAGAGCCTGCCTTCTATCTTCCCCGGCGAAACGAACTCGGCACCGTCCATCCGGAACGCATTCGAGCCGCCGCGGCGCAGCGTGCCATAGACGAAGACGAGTTGCTCGGGTTCTTGCGGCGAAGGCATGGCAATGCGGGCGGGGCAGGGGGGAGCTAGCGCAGTCGGCTAATTGCAAGGCGGATAAACCCGTGGAGGAGCATCGCGCAGGCCAGAACCAAAAGCACGAGGATGATATACCGGAAAGCGGTCCAACCCTCGCGTCTGCGGAATGCGAAATACACCGCCCCTAGGCCTGCGAACGGAGCGAGGATCGCCAGCACGCTGAAAGCGGTTCCCAGTGCTTGCGCCGCGTTTGAAGGCGGGGAGCCGGGATATCGAAAGGCGCTCCGCGGAACGAAAATTCCCGCGATCAATCCGGCCGGAAGGAATCCCAGACACAAGGCGGCGACCCATGTGAACCACGGCGCGACCCGCGGGTAAAGCCTGTCCCACCAGTTGCCCGATTGGACGAGAATCGCTCCGTCGGGCAGGGCGATCCACTCCCACGCCCATACCGTGCTGTCTTTCGCGACGTGTCGCCACCCTACGACCCTTGCCCGGCGGCGGGGACAGCCGGCTTCGTTGAGGCCGTGGTAGTCGTCCAACCGCGCCAAATGCTCCGGGGTTACCCGGTAGAATTCTCCTGTCACCCAGCCCGAGTCCTGCACCAGCACGAGCGCAGGTTCTCCGAAAGCGTCGTAGAGCTTCGCTTCGATATCGCCGCAGTCCAGCAGCTCCGCTCCTTCCATCCGGAAGGCATCCGGACCCCCGCGGCGGAGAGGGCCATGGACGAAGACAAGCTCACCCTGAGGGCCGGGATTTTTCATGGGAGGACGCTAGAGCACAGCCTTCCGATCTCGAACTTTTGTTCCACTCTCAAGAGGCTTCGGACGCGCTCTCGTCAGCGGGCACCATCGCCACCCCAAAGGAGGCTTACCGCTGCCAGCCACAGGGAGCCGGCGGTCCAGAACAGATAGATGCCAGCGGTAGGCATTCTCAACGGGCGCCACCGTTCCTTTCTCCTGGCCCCAAGATACAGAAACACTATCCCGGTGATCGGCCCTGCAAACATGAGGAAGATCATGAGCGAAGCATAGCTGCTCCTCTCCAACGAACGTGCTGGGCTTGAGATGCTAGCCGAAAAGGCGAGCACGACCAATAGAGGAAGGAGAATGGCAATACCTGTCGCAACGGGCAGAGCCTTCGGAGCAATCCCCGTCTCACACCTTGTGCCCGACTTCGTCATCCAGATACAGCTTCAGTGCGTCGAGGCCTTCCTCCAGCTCTGCGGAGATGGGTATTACCCTCACTTTCGGGAAACGCTGTTCGAAGACCTTCAGGTTCTCTTCCGCGCCGTCGATGTCCATCTTGTTGGCCACCACGATCCACGGGAAGCGGGCCAGATCCTCGTCATACTCGCGGATCTCCTTGCGGAGGATCTCAAGGTCGGAAATCGGGTCGCGGCCCTCGCTGCCGGCCATATCCAGGACGAAGAGCAGCACCCGGCAGCGGGTGATGTGGCGCAGGAATTCGTGGCCCAGGCCGCGGTTTTCGTGCGCGCCTTCGATCAGCCCGGGGATATCGGCCACCGTGCAACGGCGGAAGCCGCCGAACTCGACCACCCCGACGCTCGGCTGAAGCGTGGTGAAGGGATAGGCGGCCACCTTTGGATGGGCCGCGGAAAGCTTGCCGAGCAGCGTCGATTTTCCGGCGTTCGGGAAGCCGACCAGGCCTGCGTCCGCGATGCGGCGGAGCTCCAGGTAGAATACACCCGATTCGCCTTCTTCGCCCGGGGTGGACTCCGTGGGAGTGCGGTGGGTAGGGGTGGCGAAATTCGAGTTCCCCATGCCGCCCTTCCCGCCCTTGCAGAGCACGAATTTCTGGCCGTATTCGGTCAGGTCGGCGACCGGTTCCAAGTCGATGCCCTCGTCGCCGCGCTCGAATTCAACCGCTTCCTGCACGGTTGCGGCATTGCTACGATAGACCACCGTGCCCGGCGGCACCTTGGCGATGACGGTATCCCCGCCCTTGCCTGTTTTCCGCACACCGCCGCCGTTCACGCCCTTCTTGGCGATCAGCTTCGGGTCGTAGTGGAACTGCCGGAGATTGTCCGTGGAAGGGTCCACGACCAGGATCACGTCGCCGCCTTTGCCGCCATCGCCGCCGTCCGGGCCGCCGCGGGGGACAAACTTTTCACGGCGGAACGAAACGGCTCCGTTCCCGCCGTCGCCGGCCTTGGCGTAGATGCGGATGTGGTCGATGAACATGGCAGGATTGAAAAGCGGGAACGGGTCAATGCGCCAGCCTACACCCTCGCGTCCAGCCATTTCCCGCGGAAATGGACCCACGCGAAAACCAGGGCCTGGGTGACGAGGTCGAGGGACAACACGATCCATACCACCCGCAGGTCGAACCACGCGGCCTCCTTCAGCCACCAGAGCACCGCGATCCGATAGAAGATCATGCTGCCGAAGGACCAGCGCATCACCACGTTCGTAGCCCCGGCACCGCGCATGGAAGTTTTCAGGATGATGCAGGTGGCGAAGAAGGGCTGGGCCGCGGCGCAGATCAGCACCAGCGGGGAGGCGATCTCCTGCAGGTGGCCGCTGTCGGGGGCCATCAGCGCGATCAGGCCGTCCCGGCCGAAGATGAAAATCACGCCGATGCAGCCCATCAGCAGCGCCGCAGCCTTCCAACACAGCCTGACCGAGCGCACGGCCATTTCCTTCGATCCCGCCCCGAGATATTGTCCCACCAGCGCGGCACCGGCCGTGGCGATCGCCCAGCCGGGCAGGAAACTCATCGATTCCACGCGGATCGCCAGGATGTGCGCGCCCAGATTGCCTTCGCCCGGCAGATTGGCGATGACGTGGATCCCGTAGGCGTGGATCCCCCACATGAAGGCGATCTCCAGCGATTGCGGGGCACCGATGCGGAGGATCCGGGCCATCGTTTCGCGGTGCATCCGCAGGCCGGAAAGGCTCCAGGCCAGCAGCCCGTGCCTCCGGGCGAGCAGGAGCGAGACGGTGAGCAGCCCCGCCATCCAGCCGCAGAGCGTGCCGGTGGCAATTCCCGCCACCCCGTGTCCGCCGAAGGGTGCCGGACCCAGCGCCAGCAAGCTGCTCACGGCCATATTCACCACGTTCACCACGCACATGCCGATGAAGGGGGTGCGCGTATCGCCCGCGCCGCGCAGGGCGGCATTGATCGCGAACATCGCCCCGCTGAAAGGCCCGGAGATCGCCAGGATGCGCAGGAAGGCCTCCGCGTGCCCGGCCGCCGCCTGGGTCAGGCCGATGCCCGTGATCAGCCACGGAATCCCGACCTGCAGGGCCAGCAGGGAAAGCAGTCCGGCCGCGATTCCGAGCCAGAGGCCCTGCCCGAGACCGCGCCTCGCCAGATCCATGTCCCGTGCACCGGTCGCACGGGAAACCAAGGCCATGACGCCGGTGGCGACCGCTCCTTGGAGGATATTGAAAAACCATCCCACGTAACCCCCGAGCCCCATGGCGTCCAGAATCGCCACCCGGTCGCTCCCGTCGCCGATCCGCCCGGAGATGAGCAGGTCGGTGAAGCCCACGCAGAAGGCCAGCACCTGCTCCAGCAGCGGCCAAACCGCGAGCACGGCCATCTGCCGGGGCAAGGAAAGGCCCGCAAGGCGGCCGCCAAGGGAGACCTCGGGCACCGCACGCTGGCTCGCCTCGATACTCAATCCCGGCTTCGACATCGCTCGCGCGAGCCGTAGCCGGTCCCCGCGGGGTTTTCAACCGCGGCGACAAGCTCATTTTGAAATTTGGAATCCGTCTGAACTCCACCCGCTTCGCCGTTATTCTCCGGGAGCAACCTGCGGCATTGATCCGCCGCTGCTACCATTGGTCTCGGGCTCGCCCGCGTTTTTCTCCATCTCCGCCCAGGAATGCTTTCCCGTCGGCCTCCTAACGACTCTCCTGACGTATTTTCCTCCCACAAAGAAGAATTCCACCTTGCTGGCGGCCGCTCCCCACTCGAAGGGCTGATCGTCGAATTCAAATATTACACGGATCTCCCGTTTCGTAGGGTCTCCCATCGGAGCATCTGTGAGTTGCACCTTGGAAAGGGCCGGATTGAAAATGTCCTCCATCTCTGCCGGAGGAACGCTGGCAATGAAGGTCTTGTCCGTGAGGGTCAAGGCTTCGAGCGCCGGTTTGGACTCCGGGGCCTTTAGCGTGAGCTTGAGGCCATTCCAATAGACGAGAACGGTCTCCACCGGCGGCGAAAGCAGAGGGGCTTCGGCCATACACGCTTCGACTGATAGCAAGCAGACGAGGGAGACGCACAGGCATCGGGGTAACCGGAGCATGAACCAAGATTAGCCACCGGCATGAGAAAAAGAAACCCGGCATTTCAGCGCGCCTCTCGAATCAGGAACCGCAACTGCTTTCTCCCGGGCAGCACTCCAAATTCCACCCTGTTTCCCATTGGCGGAAAGCGCGCGGGGGTTTATTTTCCAACAAGCGTATGAGCGACTCCGATGCTTCCATTCAATTGCAAGGCCAGATCCTGCTCGCGGATCCGTCCTTGCACGACGGCATCTTCGATCGTTCGGTCATTTTGCTGGCCGATCATTCCGCCGAGGAAGGCGCTTTCGGGCTGATTCTCAATCACCCCACCGGCCACAGCGTCGGGGACTTTCTGAAGGAAGACGCCTTCGAGCCCCTGAAGAACATCGCCGTCCACCTTGGCGGCCCGGTATCACGGGAGCACCTCACTTTCTCCGCCTTCTGGTGGACGGACGACAATTGCCTGAAGTGGCATGTCCGGATCCCCGTGGAACAGGCGATCCGCCGCGCCCGCCAGCCGGGGACGCTGGTGCGGGCCTTCGTCGGTTACTCCGGCTGGACCGCTGGTCAGCTTGAAGGCGAAATCCGCCGGAATACCTGGATCACCACCCGTCCCACCTCCTCCCTGCTTGGCCAGACGCACGACCGCGAGCTCTGGGCAGGCATCCTGCGATCGCTTTCGCCCTACCATCGCGTGTTGGCGGAGGCGCCGGAAGATCCGCGGGCGAATTGACGGAGGCTCCTGCGTCCGGCCTTCGCCACCGCCCGGATTCGGCTGGTCAAGCTCCCGTGCTCACCTTAGACCCGGCGCGCCGTGTCGGATACCGTAACCCAGTTTTTCACCCTCGACGAACCGATCCGTCTTCGTGAAGGGGGGATGCTTCCCGCCGCCACCCTGGCATACGAAACTTGGGGCGAGCTGAACGCCGGCGGCACCAACGCGATCCTGCTTTTCCACGCGCTGTCGGGGTCTCACCACGCCTGCGGCTACAATCCCGCGATCCCTGGCACCGCCCGGCTCTGGCAGCCGGAGATGCACGAAGGCTGGTGGAGCGACATGATCGGTCCGGGCAAGGCGCTGGATACCGCGCGCTTTTTCGTTATCTGCGTGAATTATCTCGGCGGCTGCTACGGGTCCACCGGCCCTGCATCCATCGATCCCGCCACGGGCAGCCCGTGGGGCTCCGCGTTCCCGCACGTGACGGCGGCGGATCAGGCGGAAGTGCAGGCGAGATTGCTCGATCACCTCGGGATCGGGAAGCTTCACGCGGTTGTCGGCCCTTCCGTCGGCGGGCTGATCGCGCTGACGTTTGCCACCCGCTTTCCCGCGCGGGTCAAAAACGTCATCTCCATCGCGTCCGGCTACAAGACGACGGTGCTGAACAAGCTGATCCTCTTCGAGCAGATCCTGGCAATCGAGAACGATCCCCATTTCAACGGCGGCGACTACTACGATAACGACGGGCCGCTCTACGGGCTCGCGCTGGCCCGGATGATCTCCCACAAGACCTTCGTCCACCTGGACGCGATCGAGCGCCGCGCCCGCCAGGACGTGGTGCAGCCGGACGATATCCTCGTCTGGTACCGGGTGCGGGACCAATTCCAGAGCTACATGCTCCATCAGGGAAAAAAATTCGTGAAGCGCTTCGATGCGAATACCTACCTGAGAATCAACGATATGTGGTCTCGGTTCGAGGGGGCGCATGAAGGCGACGCGGATACCCCGGCCGACCTTTTCTCGCGCTGCGCGGACGCCGGGCAAAGGTGGCTGGTTTTTTCGATCGACTCCGATTTTTGCTTCTATCCGGAAGAGCAGACGGAGCTTTCCAAGCACCTTGAGGAGGCGAAGGTCAACGTGATGCACCTGACGGTCCACTCGGACAAGGGGCATGATTCCTTCCTTCTGGAGCCGGACTACTACACGCCGCACATTTCCTGGCTGCTGGGACAGCAGTAAGGGGGCGGCTCACGGGTAGCGTTCCGGTCCGGCCGTGTCATCTTAAGGTATGTAACCCGATAGTGCGGAGAACGGGCGGGAAACCCCGGTCGCCACCTGCGATAGCTGTGGAAGGGAGGCCGCCCTCGTCGTGGACGGCGTCGGCTGGTGTGCCTCCTGCATCCATGCCCGGGGATCCTGCTGCGCGGAGTCGGAAATGGAAGAGCAGCCGTCGAAGCCTTTATCTTCGCCGGCCCCTGCGAGCGGAAGTTGATCCGCCGTTTTTGCGGTTGTTAGTGGCGGAAGTTGCCAAGGTTCCAGGGGCATCCTCTCCCTGCTTCAACTTGCCCTATCAGAAAAACAAGTCTTCGGGCGAAAGGTGGTTGCATTGGCGATGCGAGCCGTGGATAACGCGCCCCCTGTCACCCCGAGCTACCTGTCCATGAAGTCATTCCATGTCATTTCCGGAGCTTAGCGAGGCAGACGTCCGATCCATGATCCGCCTGGTAGGCGATGTTGCAGTCTGTCGCGGGGGAGCGGCGGAGAAGTCCCGTGTTCTGATGGACGGGCTGGCGCGGATCATCGACGCCCAGAAGTGGCTGTGGACCAGGTCTTCCAAGGCCGGGATCAGGCCCGGGAAGCCCATGCGCTACACCGCGGCGGCCCACGGAGGATTCGGGGACGGGGATCTTCCCAAGTTGTTAAAAGCCATAGATCACGCAGAGAGCCGGGATATTTTTTCGGCGTTTATGGAGGAGATACGGCGGAGCAATCTCCAGCATACCTGGACGCGGGTGCAGATGGACAAGGGCGAGCGTTTCCTGCGGAGCGGGGTTCGCGAGTTGTGGCAGGAGGCCGGGGTGGGGGATCTCCTCGTTTCCGCGTTTCCCGTGACACCCGAGGATTTCAGCGCCGTTGCCCTCTACCGGGTGCATGGCAAGGGGGAGTTCGGTGTCCGGGAGGCCCGCATCGTCCACATCGTGCTGGCGGAGGTGCCTTGGCTCCACGAGACGCGGTGGTTCCGGGAGGATCGCCTGGACTTGCTTCCCAAGCTCTCCCCGCGGCGGCGCGAGGTTTTGAACCTCGTCCTGGAAGGACATGCCCGCAAGGAGATGGCAGGAAGGCTGGGCATCTCCACCCACACGCTCGACGGCTACGTGAAAGACATCTTCCGCCACTTCCGGGTTCACTCGCAGGTCGAGCTGATCGCCCGCTTCCGTTCCGGCTCCTCCGGCAATACCCCCGGATCCGGGGGCTAGCAGCGGGAATGCGATCCCTGCAAGGTCCTCGCATTCGGATTTCGGTATGTCAATCTCTCCTCCAGGGAGGCAAACCAACCAAATGTCCCGTCGTCGCGTCGCCTTGCTGTCGGATCGCTCATGATGCCTGATTCGGCCGCTCGTCGCACGCGGCGGCGGGCAGTTTGCCGCTTCAAGGTGCGGCCGGGGCTTCCTTCTTCGCGAACTCGGCGGTATCGCTCAGGTACCAGATCAGGGCGCCGGTGCCGATGACGGCGACCAGGATAAACAGGGTGAGCAGGAGACCGAGGCAGGATTTCATCGGGAACGGGCGAACCGGAGTTTCCAGTTTTCGTCCGGAGCGGCAAGGTCAGGTTTTCAAGACCGCGCTCAAAGACCGCACTCCGGCTACCTTCCGCTCCGCAGGAGCGCCGCATAGGCACCGTCGCTGCGGTCGAGGTGAGGGAGGGCTTGGCGGGACTTTTCCAAGGCCAGGGCGGGGAAATCCGCGAGCAGTTGCAGGATCAGATCCTCGTTCTCCTCCGGCTCGATCGAGCAGGTGGAGTAAACCAACCGGCCGCCCGGCTTGAGGCAGGGCAGGGCGTTCTCGATGATCCGGCGCTGTAGCTTGGTCAGCTCCGTAATGTCGGTGGCCCGCAGCCGCCAGCGGACGTCCACCCGGCGGCGGAAGACACCGGTATTCGAACAGGGGACATCGAGAAGGATCGCGTCGAAGTAGCCGTGCCATTTCGCGGGCGCGGGCGTGCTCCAGTCGTGGACGCCGGTCTCGGCATCCCCGCAATGGAGCCGCTTCAGGTTGTCATGGAGGCGCGGCATGCGCTTCTCATTGGAATCGGTGCAGACCAGATCTTTCCCTCCGCCTTGGGCCGCCGCGATCAGGAAAGCCTTTCCGCCCGGAGCGGCACAAGCATCGAGGATCCGTTCGCCGGGCCGCGGATCGAGCAATTCCACTGAAATCCGGGTCGCTGGGTCCTGGATGTAGATCGCTCCCTTTGCCAGCAGCTCGCCCGGAACCGCTCCCGCGATCGGCACGAATCCCTCCGGAAGCGACTCGTCCCGCGGGAGATCCACCGTGCCTTCCCAGAGCGGGTTGATGCGGGCGACGACGGGAGCGGGCTCGTTGTTAAAGGCCATCAGCGTCTCGGCGTCGTCCTTGCCGATATTCGCAGCCCAGCGGTCGAACAACCATTTGGGATGGGAATAGCGGACCTCCGGGGGCAGGGCGCTCAGATCGAGGAGCCGCTTTCTGGAGGAGGCCGCGCGGCGCATCACGGCGTTGATGAGTCCGCGGACGGAGCTCTTCCCCAGCTCCACCGTTTCAAAGACCGCGGCGTGGTCCGGGAGCTCGAGGATCAAAAGCTGGCAGAGGCCCACGCGCAGGATATCGCGCGTTTCGTCGTCCAGCTTCCCTTGCCGCAGTTCCCCGATCCAATGGTCGAGCAGCCGGAGATTCCGCAGCACGCCCAGCACGATGGCATTCAGGAGGGCACGGTCCGCCGAGGAGAGGTCGTTGCGGGATGCATGCCGTTCGATCAGGTTTTCGGCATAGGCGTGCCCTTTCGACCAGGCCCTGAGGATGGAGACGGCGGCGCGGCGGGGTGATTTCATAAAGGAGACTCAAGACTTCGAGACTCAAGACACAAGACTTGAGCGGCCGGTCGGGGTGGAAGTGGAAGTGATCGCGACGGTTTGCAAGTCTGCGATGGTCGTTCCTCAGAAAGCAAGAAGCACGGGGCATCCCGTGCTTCGAGCGATTCTCAAGCATTGCGCCTGAGTCTTAAGTCCGGCGTCTCTCAGCGCCCGATCGAGTAATACTCGAGCTCGGCGGCTGCCGCGTCCTTCGGATCGAGGAGGTTGCGGCCGTCGAAGACGAGCGGCGTGCGCATGCGCTTCTTGATTTCCGTAAGATCGATCTTCGCGAAGGACGGCCACTCGGTGGCGATCACCAGCGCGTCGGCTCCCTCGAGGGTCGCATACAGGTCGGTGTGGTAGGTGATGTCGCCGTCCAGTTCGCCGAATTTTTTGGCGGTTTCGATGGCTTCCGGGTCGGTCGCGGCGAGGGAAGCGCCTTCCTTCAGCATCTTCTGGGCGAGCTTGATGGCCACCGATTCGCGCACGTCGTCGGTGTTTTGTTTGAAGGCGAGGCCCCAGAGCGCGATCTTCTTTTCGCGGAAGACCCACAGCTTTTCGCGGATCTTGCCGAGGAAGCGGTCGAGCTGGTTGGCATTGATCTGCTCCACCTCCTTCAGCAGGCCGAATGGCTGGCCCAGGGTCTCGGAGATGTGGATGAAAGCCTTGATGTCCTTCGGGAAACAGGAACCGCCGTAGCCGAGGCCGGCATTGAGGAAGGAACGGCCGATGCGCTTGTCCATGCCGATCCCTTCGGCGACCTTCTCCACATCGGCCCCGGAGGCTTCGCAGATGTTGGCCACCGCGTTGATGTAGGAGATTTTCAGCGCCAGGAAGGAATTCGCGGCATGCTTGATGAGTTCGGCGGAGTTGATGTCCGTGACGAGGACCGGTGCCACGAAGGGTTCGTAGATCTTCTGCATCGCGGCCAGCGCGCGGTCGTCGTTGGAGCCGATGACAATCCGGTCCGGATTGAGCAGGTCGTCCACGGCGCAGCCTTCGCGGAGGAATTCCGGGTTGGACACCACGCCGAATTCCACCCCCGCGGGGGCGTAGCGGCGCACCGTCTGCTCCACCTTGTCGCCGGTTTTCACGGGCACGGTGGACTTGTCCACGATCACGCGGTAGCCGAGTTCCGGGGTCAGGCATTGGGCGATCTCCCGCGCGACCTTTTCGATGAAGGAGAGATCGACGGAGCCGTCCGGCTGGGGCGGGGTGGGCACCGCGATGAAAATGACCTCGCCATTGCGAACGCCTTCTTCGGTCGAGGTGGTGAATTTCAAGCGGCCGGCGGCCACGTTCTGTTTCACGAGTTCCTCAAGGCCGGGCTCGTAGATCGGAATCTGACCCGCGAGCAGCGTCTTGACCTTCTCCGGGTTGTTATCGACGCAGGTGACCTCGTGACCGACTTCGGCAAAGCAAGTGCCGGAGGTAAGACCGACGTAGCCGGTCCCGATAATGCTGATCTTCATGATGTATGGGGGGGGTGAGCGCGCGTGATCTAGCAGGCCGGACGGGATCGCGCAAGCCCCGCGAAAGCGGAATGCGCGCCAGATATTAGCCGCTTTGCTGCACGAAAAAGCTCGCCGCGATGCCCAGGCCGATCACCGCGACCAGGATTCGCACCGCCAAGGCGGGAATTTTTTGAGCGAAATGGCTGCCCAGGAAATAGCCGGGGATCGAGCCCACCACCAGCCAGCCGGCCAGCCGCCAATCCACGCTCCCGCATGCAATAAACCACACAACCGAGGCGACATTGCACGTCAGGGCGAGCAGCGATTTCAAAGCGTTCATCCGGTTCAAGTCCTTCAGCCCCAGCAAGCCGAGGCCGGCCAGCATCATGATCCCGATGCCTGCGCCGAAGTAGCCGCCATAGACCGCCACCCCTGCTTGGAAGAGGATTCCCCAAGCTTTCGGCCGGTCCGGCTCGTGGTCCGCTCCGGCTCCCCGCCAGGCGCGCAGCCAGCGCTGGATCGGCGCATTCAGCAGGAAAAGCGCCGTGGCCATCAGCAACAGCCAGGGCACGACCGCTTCAAAAACCGAGGAGGGCAGGGCCAGCAGCAGCATTCCGCCGCCCAAGCCTCCCAGAAGGCTCACCAGGCCGAGCGGGAGGATCCAGTGTTCCACCTCCTTCAGCCGGCGCCGGAAGGCCCACACGCTGCCCGGCATGCCCAGGAAAAGGGCCACGGTCGAGGTGGTGTTCGCCTGCACCGGAGAGAGGCCCGCCGCCATCAACGCCGGGAAGGTCAGCATGGTACCGCCGCCCGCCACGGCATTCATCACCGCCGCGAGGAAACCGGCGGCGAGCACGATCCATTCCTGATGCCCGGGCACGCGAGGAACCAAGGCGCAAAGAGCGGGCCCCGGCAATAGAGGAATCCGAGCTCCATGTATGTCCAGGACTGGAAAACATCACGAAACGGGGCCGTGCCTGGCAGGAGAGAATCCGGCTGCGCTCCTTGATGCAGGCGGAGATTCAGTTTCCATGGCACGGTTTGGTTCCACGCGACATTCTATGAATGTCCGTCCGAGCTCCTGATGAAACACACACTCCTCACCCTTTTTCTCTGCCTCGTCTTCCCGCTCGCTGCAGCGGAGCGCCCGAATATCGTCGTCGTCCTTATCGATGACATGGGCTGGGGGGATCTTTCCTGCTTTGGCAATCAGGCGGCGAAAACCCCGAACATCGACCGCCTGGCGGCGGAGGGGATCCGCTTCCGGCAGTTTTACGTCAATTCTCCCATCTGCTCGCCCTCCCGCTGCGCCCTGACCACCGGCCAATACCCGCAACGGTGGAAGATTACCTCCTTCCTCAACAACCGCGCCGATAACGAGCGGCGCGGCATGGCCCAGTGGCTCGATCCCGCCGCGCCCTCGCTGGCCCGCTTTCTCAAATCCGCCGGCTACGCCACGGGGCACTTCGGGAAATGGCATCTCGGCGGCCAGCGGGACGTGGACAAGGCTCCGCCGATCACCGGCTACGGCTTCGACGCGAGCCTCACGAATTTCGAGGGGATGGGACCGAAATTGCTACCTCTCACGCTCAAGCCGGGCGACTCGCAACCGGAGAAGCTGTGGCGGGACGCCGAACGCCTCGGCGGCCCCGTGACATGGATGCCGCGCTCCAAGATCACCGGTGGCTTCGTCGAAGCGGCGATCCCTTTCATGGAGCAGGCGGCTCGCGAGAAGAAGCCGTTCTATGTGAACCTGTGGCCGGACGACGTGCATGCGCCCTTTTGGCCGCCGGTGGAAAAGTGGAAACCCGGCAAGCGGGGCCGCTTCCTCGTCGTGCTGGAGGAGATGGACCGGCAGCTCGGCCGCCTGTTCGACCATATCCGCGACACGCCCGCGCTGCGCGACAATACGGTTCTCCTGCTCTGCTCCGACAATGGCCCGGAGGCCGGGGCGGGCTCCGCCGGTAAATTCCGGGGCTTCAAGGGCACCCTGTTCGAGGGCGGCATCCGCTCGCCTTTGATCGCTTGGGGACCGGGATGGATCGATTCCGCGAAAGCCGGAACGACCGACGACACCTCGGTTCTGGCCGCTTTTGACCTGGTGCCATCCCTGCTCGGACTTGCGAAGGCGGACACGCCGGAGGGGACCAGCTTCGACGGTGAGGATATTTCTGCGGTGCTGCTGGGCAAGGCGACCCTTGAACGCAAGACCCCCGTTTTCTGGCGACGGCCACCGGATCGGAAACCGGATCTGGCGCCCGACCTTGCGGTGCGCGAGGGGCAGTGGAAGCTGATCTGCGAGTACGATGGAGCCAAGCCGCGGCTCTTTGACCTTTCCTCGGATCCCGGCGAAGAGACCGATCTTGCCCCCCGGCAGCCGGAGACGGTGGCACGCCTCAGCCGCGCGGCCGTCTCCTGGCACCGCTCGCTGCCTTCCGACAAGGGACCTGAAATCGCCGAAGGTTCCGGCCGAGGGGAGTAGGTGACGGGGTGGGGGAACAATGGGCCCGGCGCGCTTGACGCTCCGCAGGGCTCCGCGAGAATCGCCGCATGGTCATCCTGGCACTTCATACCGGTCCGGCCCGGGACTGCGCGACCGAAGACAGCGGGGAGTGGTGGGACAAGGAGTGGCGCACCGGCTTTCACAAGCAGCCGCAGGAGGGGCCCCGCTGGCTGGGTTACCAGGGCTTCCGCGGTGACGAGGTGGCGGACGCCCGCTTCCATGGCGGCGTGGACAAGGCGGTCTGTGCCTATCCCTCCGAGCATTATGGCCACTGGAGCAGCATCGGGGAAATGGCCGAGGCCTCCGCGGGAGCCTTCGGCGAAAATCTGACCCTGGCGGGGCTGTTGGAGGAACAGGCCTGCATCGGCGACATTTATTCCGCGGGAGAGGCGATGCTCCAGGTGTCGCAGCCCCGCCAGCCGTGCTGGAAGCTGGCCCGGCGCTGGCGGGTGAAGGATCTGGCGCTGCAAGTCGAGCGCACGGGCAGGACCGGATTTTATTTCCGCGTCCTCCGGCACGGCCAGGTGCAGGCGGGAGATCGCCTGTCCTTGATCGACCGGCCGCACCCGGAATGGACGATCGCCCGCTGCAATATGCTGATGCACCACGAGAAAGGGAATATCGAGGATACGCGGGAGCTCTCCTCCTGTCCTGAGCTCTCCGGAAGCTGGAAGGACTCGCTGTGGGCGCGTGTCCAGTCACGGGAACGCGATGCCGCGGCGCGGCGGGAGCAGCCCTAACGCACCAGGGTCCGGGATGCCGGGGGCCATTCCACCGAATCAGGCATTGAAAATCCCCGTTTCCCTTGCAATCTCCCCGCCCCATGTCCGACCGGAAGACCCTCGAAGAGCGCCAGCAGATGACGGAGCTGGAGCGCCTGCGCCACTCCTGCGCCCACGTGATGGCCACCGCCATCCTGCGCATCTGGCCGGATGCCCAGTTCGCCTATGGCCCGCCGATCGAGAACGGCTTCTACTACGACTTCGAGATGAAGCACCGGGTCACGCCGGAGGATTTCGAGAAGATCGAGGCGGAGATGAAAAAGGTCGCGAAGGAGAACCAGAAGTTCGAGCGCCGGGTCATCTCCCGCGAGGAGGCGAAAGCGATGGCCGAGAGCGGCCGCCTCGGTGGCCTGTCCGAACG
>CBIHMP010000005.1:0-37927 GCA_966211015.1 uncultured Luteolibacter sp.
GTGCTGCGTTTCCCGGAGGGCAGGCCGCCGGAATGGGCCTTTGTCTATCCGGGAAGAGCCCGCAATGTGAAGGTGGGACGCCGCGAGATCGCGATGGCGGCGGACTGGTCCGCGCCGGCGGCCCTTTATTGGGAGATGTCGGATCTCGATGATCTCGATCTGGAGAAGGTTTTCATGCCGAGCCGCTTCAGCGAGGAGACCGCCCTTTACGTGGTAGCGCCGTACGATCCCAAGAAGATCCCGGTGGTGCTCGTCCACGGGCTGAATTCCAGCCCGGGCACCTTCAAGAAGCTCTATAACGAGCTAAACCGCGAGCCGTGGTTCCGGGACAATTATCAGGTCTGGTTTTACAGCTATCCCACCGGGAACAATTGGCTCTTCAGCGCGGCACGGTTCCGGCAGGAGATGAAGAAGGCGGACCGGCTGGCGCGCGGCAAGGGCCCGGCGGACCAGTGGGAGCGCATGGTGGTGATCGGCCACTCGATGGGCGGCGTGATTTCGCACGCCTCGCTGAAGAAGCCGGGTGAAGCGATGTATCGCGCCTTCGAGCAGCGCCCGCTGGATGAATTGGCGACCAACGCCAAGACCCGCGAGGCGATCCGCATCCTGACGATGTACGAGCCGCTGCAGCCGCCGGACCGGGTGATCTTCCTGGCTGCGCCCCACCGCGGCTCGCCGATGGCGGACCGCTTTTTGTCGGCGATGATCCGCCATCTGATCCGGCTGCCGAAGACGCTCACCGTGAACCTGGTGGACTTCACCCTGAACGACCTTTCAAGCCTGGCCATGAGCGGGAAGGCCTCGTCGAAGGGCTGGTTCACCAGCATCGGATCACTTTCCCCTTCCTATCCCGCCTACGCGGCGCTGGACCGAGTGCCCTTCCGCAGGGGATTGAAGGAGCACTCCGTGATCGGCGACCGGGGCAGGGGGGACACTCCCGAGAGTTCGGACGGAGTGGTACCCTACTGGTCTTCCCATCTGGAGGGGGTGGAGAGCGAGAAGATCGTGCCCTTCAGCCACAGCGTGACGGCGTGCCCGGAAACGGCGGCAGAGGTGAAGCGGATTCTCAGGCTGCACCTGGGAGACGCGCCGCGCACCACGCCTTGACGGCCGGACGGCTCAGGAAATAGAGCGCCAGGGCGGGATAGATGCACGCGAGGACCGGTGTGGCCACGCTGCTGGCTGCGACGACGCCCTTCATGACGGCGGCGAAGGCTTCGGGAGGCTTGCTTCCGGGGGCTGCGGACATTGCGTCGCCGACGAACTGCTGTGTCTTCGGGAGCACCCAGACGAGGGTGACGACCAGCGAAATCACTTTGGTGGCGATGGAGGTCCACGCATAGCGGTGGGACCACTTCACCCCGTCGGGACGCGAGCGGACGAGCTTCAGGCCGGAGATGAGTAGCAAGACGGCCAGAGCCAGCATGAAGACCGCCGTCATCAGGGTCACCCACAGGAGGTCCTGCTGGAATTTTTCCTGGGCGGCATAGCCGGGGGTGTTTGCCATCATGGCGCGGTTGATGAGCGGCGAGAGCAGGCTCCATAGCGCCATGAGGAATCCCAGCCCCGCCAGGATGAGGTGCATCACACCGAATGCCTTGACCGCCGGGGGCTCGATCAGGCCGGGATGGGGCATCGGCGGCGGCGGGCTTGCGGGCGCTTGATACGGGGAGGAGTTGTCCATGGCAATATCATGACATGGTTGCCCCGCGTGCTGTCGATTCCGCATTCCGTGCGGCTTTCCCCTTTTCCGGGAGTCTCCCGGATTCTATCATGGGGAAATGAAAACCTCCCCACCGGTCGCGCTGACGATCGCCGGCTCGGATTGTTCATCAGGCGCCGGGATCCAGGCGGATCTGAAGACCTTCCAGTACTTCGGGGTCTTCGGGCTCACCGCGGTGACATGTGTGGTCGCGGAGACGCCCGCGGTGGTGCGGTCCGTGCATGCCGTACCGCCGGCGATCCTGCAGGATCAGCTCAGGGTGCTGCTGGAGTCTTTTCCCATCGCCGCGATCAAAACCGGGATGCTTTTTTCCAAGGCGCACATCGTGGCCGTCACCGAGCTCCTCTCGGAACACCGGGAGATCCCGCTGGTGATCGATCCGGTGATGATCGCCTCCACGGGTGCTCCCCTGTTGGAAGAGAACGCGATCGAAGCGTACAAGAAGCGACTCTTTCCGCTGGCGACGCTCATCACGCCGAACCTGGACGAAGCGGAAGTGCTGTGGGGCGCGCCGGTCCGCAGCGAGGCGGAGATGGAGCGGGCGGCTGCGGAGCTCGCCGCGCGCCACGGCTGCGCCGTGCTTCTCAAGGGGGGACACCTGCAGGCGCCGGAGTGCGCGGACCTGCTGTGGGACGGCGGTCTGCCCTCTTGGTTCCGGCAGCCCAGGATCGAAGGTGCCGCCTCCCACGGTACCGGTTGCACGCTTTCCGCGGCGATCACCGCGCAGCTCGCGAAGGGCGCGGACTTGCACGAGGCGATGCCGGTGGCGAAGGACTACCTTGGGCTGGCTCTAGGAACCTCGTTCTCATGGGGGAAGGTGGCCGCGCTGAATCAGGCGACGACGGAGTGGCAGTGATCCGGTTTCAGATCACGATTTACGCTTTGTTCCCCCGCCTGCGGAACGGATCATGCTTTCGCCCGATGCGCGTGATCGACTACTTCGCCAAGCTGCGAGTCCCGAAGCTGGTTCTCTGGTGTTACCTCGCGTGGTACCTGGCGATCATCCCGTTTTATTTCGATCCCTCGCCGGTGATCTGGCTTTCGGCGGCGGGGATCTCGGCGCTCATCGGCATCGCGCTGATTTTCGCGACGAAGGTGCCGGGTCAGGCGATGGACGGCTGGACGAAATTCCGGCTCTTCCTTTTTCCCTTTTGCGTGTCGAGCTACTCGGCACTGATCAAAGGAAAAGGGTTCATCCTCCTTTTCCCCACGGAGCTGCGGCCGCTTTTGGCGGGGATAGCCGCATGCGTGGCGGTCGTGGTGTTCCAGAGGATTTGCCGGGCTCTGGCTAGGCCCTGAGCCCGGCACGGGCCGCGCCTCAGAACTCCGCCCTCATGCCTGCCACCACGCCGCGGCCTGCCAGCGGCGCGATGTCCTTCAGGATGGAAGTGCTTTGGCGGGCCTCCTCGTCGGTGAGGTTCACGCCTTTCACGTAGAAGGTCGTGTCCACGTCGCCGAGTTGCACGCGGTAGCTGAGCGCGGCATTGACCAGGAAGTAGGCGTCGGTCGGCAGTTCGTTGACATCGTGCCGGTCCTGATGGGCGGCATACTGTCCTTCCACCCGGGCTCCCCAGCCGTCGATGCGGTATTCCAGCGCGGTTGTGGCGCGGAAGGGGGGGATGCGCGGCAAGGGAAGGCTGGTATCGCGATTCTCCGCGCGGGTGTAATCGGCGCGCAGGATCAGGTCGAGATGCTGATCGGAAACAGGGGACGGCGGCACAACGGGCGATTTCGCGTCGCCGGTTTCCTCGGCGACCGCCGGTTCCAGAAGATGAAAGACGGTCTCGATCTCGCCGCCATGGAAGTCCGCCCCCACGGCATCGTAGGCGAAGATGGGCATGGTCTCCCCGCTATCCGGATCGGTGAAGTCGGCTCCCGTGGCGGCCAGGCTGACGAAATTGTCGAAGCGGTAGTAGAAGACCCCGGCACTGCCCGTGACCCGTCCCGCTTTCTTGCGGACGGAGAGATCGATGGAGAAAGAGTCTTCGGTATCGAGATCCGGATCGCCGATTTCAAAGGTGCCGGTGGCCACATGCGGCCCGTTGGCGAAAAGTTCGACATAAGTCGGCGGGCGTTGCGTGTACGCGAAGGAGAGCGCGACGGCGTAGTCAGGCACGGGATTGTAAACGATGCCGGCGGAGGCACTGAAAGCATCGAAGTCCCGGTCGAGCCCCGGACCGAACGCGGGATTGGGATCCGTTTCGTTGGTCTGGCGGTCATAGCGCGCGCCGAATTGAAGCCGCGTCTTTCCCAGCGGGATCTCTTCGAAGACGAAGAGCGAATTCACCTCGTTTTCCACCGAAGGGAGGAAAGCCTCGGAGCCGAGGGCGGAGAAATCGGAGTGCTGGGTTTCAAAGCCGAATGCGCCCTCGAAGGGCCCGAGCTGCTCGTGAAGAAGCTCGGCACGGCCGTTATAGCCTTCGATCAGGAATTCGGTGCCCCGCTCCGCACCTTCGAACTCGGTGTGGGCGTAGTCGGAGTGGCCGAACTTGTAGTCGATCTCCTTGATCCAAGGGGCAGGCTGTTTGAAGGCACCGCGGAAATCCCAGCGGCGCTGGCGGAGATCGATGGTGACTTCCGGTTCGGCTACCGTGCCGTAGAGTGAATCGATGCCGGAATAGGAAAGGCCGAAGTAGCCCTTATCCCACACGTACGAAGCGCCGAGCCCGGCTCCCTTGGAGTCCGTGGCGCTGTTCGGCAGCGTCCCATAGGGCTCGATCTCGCCGGGAGCCAGCGGCTGGGTGGCGTGGAGGCGCGAAGAGCGCGCGAAGCCGGGGATCTCCAGATCCTCCGTCTCGCGTGTGAAGCCATCGAGACGGAAGACCAGCGGTCCCGCACCGAAGGTCACGGCGCCGGAAAGGGATTCCAGATCATCCGCCGAGCCGAGGCTGCTCGCGAAACTGCCCGATGGCCATTTGCCGCTGAAGCGTTCCTCGGCGATGCGGTCGTCGATCACGTTCACCACGCCGCCGATGGTGTTCGGCCCGTAGAGCAGGGTCGCCGGACCGCGGACCACTTCGATGGAGCGGATCGTGAGGGGATCCGAGGCGACCGCGTGATCCGGGCTGACGTTCGAAACGTCCAGCACCGAGGTGCCGTTCTGCAGGACACGCACCCGGTCGTCGCCGAGGCCGCGGATGATCGGGCGGCTGGCACCGGGGCCGAAGTAGGTGGAGCTCACCCCGGGCTGCCGCGCGAGGGTTTCTCCCAAGGTAGGCTGGAGGTTCCACTGGAGTTCCTCGTCCTTCAGGACACTCGCGGGCTGCACTTGTTGAAACAGCGTGCGATTCCCGGGGGAGGCGGTGATCACCAGTTCATCCAGGGCCGTGGCAGGGAGAAGGTCGGAAGATTGGGCGAAAGCAGGAAGCGCGAGGAGGAGAGGACTCGCGGAAACGAGGCGGGCGGCGGCGGAGTGTTTCATGGAAGTCGGGGAATGCGGATGCAGATCGATGTGCAAATGCAATAAGTTGGCAAACGCGATTGTTTGGCGTGAACGCCGCGCTGAAAAGATCAAAACGCAAACAAAGTGCAATTAGTAATTGTAATAAATTTGCGTTTATTGGAAAGCCGATGCCGTGCCGCGGCCACGCCGGCGGCGATTCCAAAGCAGCAACTCCGACTTTCATGTCCAAACTTCCCGTCACCGTCCTCTCGGGCTTCCTCGGCTCGGGGAAAACCACCCTGCTCAATCACATCCTCCGCAACCGGGAGGGCAAGCGCGTCGCTGTCATCGTCAATGACATGAGCGAAGTGAACATCGATGCCGAACTTGTCCGCTCCGGCGGTGCCGAGCTTTCGCATACGGAGGAAAGGATGGTCGAGATGACCAACGGCTGCATCTGCTGCACGCTGCGGGAGGACCTCCTGCTGGAGGTAGGAAAGCTCGCGCGCGAGGGCCGTTTCGATCACCTGCTGATCGAATCCACCGGCGTGAGCGAGCCGATGCCGGTGGCGGAGACTTTCACCTTCACGGACGAGCAGGGGCGCTCGCTCGGGGACGTGGCGGAGATCGATACGATGGTCACGGTCGTTGATGCCTTCAATTTCCTCCAGAACTACCTGACCGACGAGAGCTTGGCTGACCGTGGCGAGGTGGCGGGCGAAGGAGACGAGCGCTCGATCGTCGATCTCCTCACCGATCAAATCGAATTCGCCGATGTGGTCCTGCTCAACAAGACGGACTTGGTTTCCGCGGAAGAGAAGCATGCGGTGCATGGGATGATCCGGGCGCTGAACCCCGGAGCGATCATCCACGAAACCGTGGAGTCGCAGGTTTCCGCCGCCGCGGTGATGGGGACGGGTCTCTATGATTTGAAGCGGGCGCGGAAGCACGAAGGCTGGCTGGATTCGCTGGTGGAACACACGCCGGAGACCGAGGAATACGGCATCTCGAACTTCGTGTACGAGCGCCGCACTCCCTTTCATCCGGAGCGCTTCTTCAAGGTGCTGCAACAGGAATGGCCGGGCGTCATCCGCTCGAAGGGCGTCTTCTGGCTAGCCACGCGCTTGAAGATGGCGGGCTATTGGTCGCAGGCCGGGGGCGTGGCGCGGCACCAGTGCGCGGGCCATTTCTGGGCCGCCGTGCCGCGGGACCATTGGCCGGCGGATACGCGGCATATCGACCGCGTATGGCGGGAGCCGAACGGCGATTGCCGCCAGGAGATCGTGCTCATCGGCACGAAAATGGACCGGGAGGCTCTGACCGGGATGTTAGACGAAGCCTTGCTGACCCCGGAGGAATACGCCCTGCCCGAGCGCGGGTGGCGGAAGCGTTTCAAGGACCCTTTCCCGCGGTGGAAGATGGCGGTGGCGGCATTTTAAATCGTTTATCCCGGGGAAATCTCGGGCCAGCCCGGTTTTTCCCTTGGCGGGTTGCCCGTGCCTCGGAAAGCCTGCGACGATGCTTGTTTTTTCGCTCCTGGCCGCGGGTACGGCAGATGTCTCTCCGCTGTTCGCGGTGCTCAGCATGGTGCTGCTGCTGGCGGTGCTGATGTCGCTGCTGCTCGCGCGCTTGAAGCAGAATTTCCTGATCGGCTACCTGATCTGCGGGATCATCATCGCGAATACCCCGCTGCTCGGCTCCTTCGGCAGCGAGCACACGGAGATGGATGCGGTCATCTCCCACTTGGCGGAGATGGGGGTGATCCTGCTGATGTTCACGCTCGGCATCGAGTTCTCGCTCGCGGAATTCAAGCACCTGTGGCGCGTCTCCCTGATCGGCGGCGGGATTCAGGTGGGAACGATTTCCGCCATCGGCGGGGCGATCGCGTGGTTCTGCGGGATCCGGCCGCCCGCGGAGGTGGTGGTGCTCGCGGTATCGGTGGCGCTGAGTTCGACGGCGGTAGCAATGAAGTCCTTCCAGGACATGGGGCAGCCGAACAATCCCAGCGCGCGTACCGCGCTCGCCATCGCGTTGTTCGACGACATCGTGGTGATCCTCTTCCTGCTCATCCTGCCGGGCATGTTCGGCAAGAGCGAGGGGTCCGTGGCGGGGGAGGTTTCGCTGGCGGTCGGCAAGGGGATCGTCTTCCTCGGCGGCACCCTCCTGCTCGGGCGCTACGGAATCACGCCCTTGCTGCACGCGGTGGCCCGGACGCGGAGCGGCGAACTCTTCACGCTTTCCGTCGTGGCCCTGTGCTCCGGAGTGGCGGTGCTGGGCGCACTGCTGGGGCTCTCGCCGGCGCTCGGGGCTTTCGCCGCGGGCCTGGTGGCCAGCGAGTCGATCTACCGCCACCGCATCATGGCGGACATCATGCCTTTCAAGGATCTCTTCCTGGCGATCTTCTTCGTCTCGGTCGGCCTCCAGATCGATCTGCAGGTGGTCGCCTCGGACTGGGTCCGGATCCTGGGTTTCAGCGTCCTTATCCTGATGGTGAAGGGCTTCATCGCCTTCAATGTCGCGCGGCTTTTCAAGCTCCCGCTGCGGCCGGCCCTGCTCACGGGAGCCGCGCTTTCCAGTTCGGGAGAATTCTCGCTCGTGCTGCTGGGCAAGGCGGCGGACTACCGGCCGGCGGATCCCTCCGTGCAGCAATTGCTCCTGAGCTGTGCCGCGCTCACCATGGCCGTGGTGCCGCTCCTGATGCGCGGCAGCGGCTCCATCAGCCACCTCTTCGAGATGACCGGGTTTTTCAAACCGAAGAAAAAGCCGGTGGTCGAGAATCTCACCCCCACCTATGCCATCAAGGAGATCAGCGATCACGCGATCATCTGCGGCTACGGGCCGGTGGGCCGGGCTCTGAATGAGGCGTTGAAGCGCTCGGGAGTGGATACCCTGGTGCTGGAACTGAATTCCGAGACCGTGCGCACCTTGAAGGCCGAAGGGCAGCCCGTGCTCTTCGCCGATGCCTCCCACCCGGAAGCGCTCGACCTCGCGGGGATCGGTCGCGCGCGGATGGTGGCCTTCACCTTCCCGGCGGTGGAGCTGACCCGCTCCGCCGTGCCGATCGTGCGGGAGCACAATCCTGCCATCATCATCTTCGGGCGGGCGAAGTTCGCGGCCGAAATCGAGAGCCTGCGCGCTCTCGATATCGAGGTGATCCACGACGAGCGGGAGAGCGCCATGGCGATGATCAATGCCGCCCGCAGCGTCTATCAGCGGGTGGATCTCTCCGACGATGACATCCGCGAAATCGTGGACCGCAAGTAAAGCGGAGCGACCCATTCGGGCCGTTCATAACAGGGGGTGTTGGCGCGGCTTTTGTGACGATTTTTCCTTAAAAAGCGACGGGACTTGGCACGCCCACCGCTTAATTTGAACCCACATAGGCCGTGGCGAGCACGTTGGTTTCTTGGGTTTCACCTTCATGCTTGTAGCGGACCGATCTAAATACGGCCGGCACGGGGTTTCTTGGGTTTACCCCCGTGCCGGCCGTAAAGTTTTCCCGGAACAAGGCGAGCCGGAGCCGGTTCCCCCTCGAAACTCTTTGCGTTGCCTCCTCTTCCGATTTCTTCTCGGGCGTGCCGCCGAAAGATCACGAAACGAAGCTGGGTGCCGTCCTGGTCCGGAATCCCACCATCGCCGACATCCCGGCCATCCTTTCCCTGCACCGGCGCTGCTTCCCGCAGCCGAACGACGCGGGCGGGCCGTGGAACGAGAACCACCTGCGCTCCCACCTCCACGTCTTCCCGGAGGGCCAGCTCCTTGCGGAGAAAGACGGCAAGATCCTGGGGGTAGCCTCCTCGCTGATCGTCTCGCTCGGCCGCAATCCCCTGCGCAAGCACACCTACGACGGGATCACGGACGACGGCTATTTTTACAACCACGACCCGCAGGGGGATACCCTCTACGGCGCGGACGTCTATGTGGATCCGGACGCCCGGAAGCTAGGCATCGGGGCCGCGCTTTACTCGGCCCGGCGTGAGCTGTGCCGGCGCCTCAATCTCCGCCGGATCCTGGCGGGAGCGCGACTCTGGCACTACGATGACCATGCGGCCCGCCTGACGCCGGAGGAATACGTATGGCAGGTGCAGGACGGGAAGATCCCCGATCCCGTGCTCGGTTTCCAGATCAAGCAGGGCTTCGCGGTGCGGGGCATCATGCCGAACTACCTGCACGATCACCGTTCGCGCGACCACGCCGCCTTGATCGAATGGATCAACCCGGAGTTCCAAGCCAAAGGCGAGTTCGGCAACAAGGTCCGGGTGGCCTGCGTGCAGTACCAGATGCGGAAGGTGGCGGACTTCGATGACTTCGCCAGCCAGGTCCGCTACTTCGTCGAAACCGCGGGGGAGGACTACGGCGCGGAATTCGTGGTCTTCCCGGAGTTCCTGACCGTGCAGTTGCTCAGCGCGCTGCCGCCGCTCGGCTCGCGGGAGGGCATCCGCAAGCTTTCGGAATACACGCCGCAGTTCATCGAGTTGATGAGCCGCCTCGCGCGGGAACAGGGCCTCTATCTCATCGCGGGTTCGCATCCCGTGCCCCAGCCGGATGGCCGTTTGGAGAACACCTCCATGATCTTCAAGCCGGACGGCACGCACGTCTCCCAACCGAAGCTCCATATCACGCCCTCGGAGAAAACGTGGTGGGGGATCTCGGGAGGGGACTCGCTCATCGTCCTGCAGACCCCGAAAGCGAAGATCGGCGTGCTCATTTGTTACGACGTGGAGTTTCCGGAGGCCGCGCGGTACTTGGCGGACCGCGGTGTTGAGATCCTTTTCATTCCCTATTGCACGGACAATCGCCAGGGCTACCTGCGGGTCAGCCTGTGCGCCGCCGCCCGCGCGATCGAGAACCAGATCTACGTCGCCACGGCCGGCGTGGTGGGGAATTTGCCGGATGTGCCAGCGATGGACATCCACTACGGGCGCGCGGCCGTTTTCAGCCCCAGCGATTTCGAGTTCGCGCGCGACGGCATTCAGGCGGAAGCCGATCCAAACGTGGAGACAATGCTGGTGACCGACCTCGATATCTCCGACCTCTACCGCTCCCGGCTCAGCGGCAGCGTCACGCCGGTGACGGACAGGCGCACCGATCTCTTCGAATTCCACAACAAGCTCGCGAACGAGATCATCTCCCCGGGGGTGCAGGAGGGGCATCTTTGACAAGAGTCATGCGGAAGCCCCGCGAGTTCAATTTCCTCCGCTCCCGGATCACCTGGCTCGGGAGCGCTGGACTGGCCTTCCTTCTGTGGGCCTGGGCATCGGGAGGCGGGAGTGGAGAATGGGGGGCGATCGTGGTTCCCATTCGATCCTGAACACGGAGAGGCGCAACCTGACCGCCTTTCCAAGTCCCGATTTTATTGAAAGGGCGGGCACCAGCTCGGTTTGCACGTGGCGTATTGGGCCATCTTCACAGCTTATCTCCTCTTCTGGGTTGCCGATCTATTCTGGAGCTTCAGAATACATTGTAGGGCTATGAGATTGCCATATGAAGTGGAAGCTTCGTGAATTCGTAGTCCGGTCGTCCATCCTCCTTGACCGCTTCACTTTTTCATCCATCTGATGCCACGGATGAAAAAAGCCCTTATTCCAGTTTCCCTGGCAGCGCTTGTTTCCGCGGTGGTGCTGGCGGCACCTGGAAACAAGGATCCCTTTGTTCCCGCCCAAGCCGATCCCGAACCGGAAGAGCAGGCCCGGCAGTTGCTGAACCAGCCCGCGAATTTCCCGCGCGAGGTGCGGGTGCAGGTGGAGTTCATCGAGATGCCGCATGAATTGCTCACCGAATTCCTCTACCGCAGCAGCCCGCGGAGCGCCGATGCAGGTGTTCTGCGGGACGCCGTCCAGGCACGCGTGAAGAAAGGCGACGCGGCCATTCTCGAGACCATGATCTGCACGGCCAGGAGCGGTGAGAAGGCATTGGTGGAATCGATTCAGGAATACATCTATCCCACCACCTACGAACCGGGGAAGGTACCCAATTCCCTCACCGTTTCCCTCGGTACGGGCACCGGCCCGGAGGGTTCGACGCCAGCACTCGACGCGGGGAAATTCATCGGGCCGCCGACGCCCGCGAGTTTCGAGACGCGCAATCTCGGTAGCACCTTGGAGGTGGAGCCGACCCTCGGCGGCGATGGCAGGATCATCGACCTCCGCTTTGCCCCGACTCTCGTGTGGCACACGGGCGACACGTATTACATGGAACACAAGGATGCCTCCGGCAATGTGACCAAGGTCCAGATGCCGGAGATCTATACGATCCGGATGAGTACCGCGCTGACCTGTCTGGACGGGCAGTACAACATGCAAGGAATCGCGACGCCGAAAGCCGCCGAGGGCGAGGCCGATCCCAGCCGGAAGATCATGATCTTCGTGAAATGCGATGTGCTGACGGTGAGGTGATCACCACCACGCCCAGCCATGGCGGTTCCAGAAGGCCTGGAGTTCGCCTTCGTCGCCCTTGAACACATTCCGCTCCATCGGGTGGGCCATGTCGCCGAAATAGCGCGGGCTCGACCACTGGCCGGTATTGTAGTGCTTCGGCGTGGAGCGGCCGTTTTGCCAGATCACGCCGCCGTACTGCCACATCGCCCATTCGTCCCAGATGCCGTACTTTTCCATCAGGCCATCCGGGGTCAGGGGGCGGCTGGAGAAGATCGTGCGCTCCGTGCCCGCGGGGCTATAGAGGGCGATCCAATAAGGAGAACGGCGGATCACCGATTTCTGGGCCGGAGCCGCGTTGCTCAGGCTGGCGCGGAGGCGGTCGCTGTTTTCGAGATAGGTCACCGGGGTCACTCCGGTGCGTTGCTCCACCCTGCGGATGAACTTCACCAGCCGGTCCGGTGAGGAGGCCGTGTCGAAATCGCCCACGAGCAGGATTTTCCGGTGCGAGATCCCTTGGCTCCGCGCGACCGAACGGACGCGGTCCACGAAGGAATCCGCTTGATAGGCGGGATCCTGATCCATCGTTACGAAGTGATAGGCACCCAGCAGCATGCCCTGGCGATCGGCGGACTTTAGGAAAGCAGGGAATTTGTCGTCGAGCAGCGGTCCCTTGGCCGAGCGGGCGATGAGGCCGCGGGCGCCGTTGCGGCTCAGTGCGGAAAGGTCGTGCTCGGAGTAGCCGGAGCCTGTCCGCTGGCGCTCCTTCGGATCCCATCCCGAAACATTCAGCACGGCCGGAGATCCGCCGACGCTGGTGCCGCCGAAGCCGCCGCCGCAGGAAGACAAGACAAGGGAAAGTGCGAATAGTGCGGGGATTTTCATTCCGGGAGCGAAACACGGGCGCGGGGAGCCTGTCCAGAAATCGGGGCGGACGCGGGCGCAAGGGCCGCTCGACAAGTGCAGGAAGCGGCTCTAGCTTCCGCGCCGTTATGAAATTCAACCTTACTCCCGGCGTCCTGGCTTTCGGCCTCGCCACCCTGATTCCGGCGGCCGCCCAGAACGACGGCGCTGCGGAGAAACCTGCGGAAGCGGCTGCCGAGGCGGCTCCCGCGGCTCCGGCCCCGCCGGCCGATCCCGCGAAAGTGAAGACCGACTCCTCCTACGCACTCGGTTTCCGGACCGGCGGTGAATTCGGACAGAACTACGGCCGCTTCGGCATCACCAGCGAGGACATCGACAGCGAAGCTTTCCTGAAGGGCTTCCTCGTCGGCTTCAAGGGCGACAAGCCGGAAGTGCCCGAGGACAATCTCCGCGCCGCCATGGGCGCTCTCGGCCAGATGCTCGAAGGCCGCGAGAAGGAGCGCGCCGCGAAGAATCTGGAAGCCGGCAAGAAGTTCCTCGAGGAGAACGGCAAGCGCAAGGAAGTGACCACCACCAAGAGCGGCCTTCAGTACGAAGTCATCAAGCCCGGCGGCGAAGAGAAATACGTCGCCCCCAAGGAAGGCGAACCGGAGAAGCAATTCCTGGTGAACTACAAGGGCACGCTGGTGGACGGCACCGAATTCGACGCCTCCCCGGAAGGCAAGCCCGTGCCGATGACCCTCCAGGTGATCGAAGGCTGGAAGGAAGCGCTCACCACCATGCCGGTGGGTGCCAAGTGGAAGCTTTTCATCCCGAGCGAACTCGCTTACGGCGAGCAACGCCGGAGTGCCGAAATCGCCCCGAACAGCGTGCTTCTTTTCGACCTTGAACTGGTGGGCATCGAAAACGCTCCCGCGAACCCGCACGGCAACATGCCCTTCCCGATGCCACAAGGCGGCGAAGGCCAGTAAATCGCCCGCACGCTTCGTTTTTACCGCCCCTCGTTCGCTTTCGCGGACGAGGGGCTTTTTGTATCGGGAGCGCCGGCTCGTTCACTCCGTCAGCGGCTTCAATGCCTCCTCCTTTCCTTTCCATACATCCCGTAGAGCGCCCTTCTGCTCCACTTGGAGAGAGTCGTTCGGACGCAAGGGAATGTTCTTGTGCCGGAGCTTGCGGAAATCGAGGCAGTACTGCTTTCCGTCCCGCAGGAGATAGATGTTCCTTCCTCCGAATTCATTGAGCCCGCCAACCGCATCGATGGCTTGGATCATTGTCATGCCGCGATGATAGGCAGCCTGTCCGGCGCGGCGGACTTGGCCGCCCACGCTTACCACCGTGGGAGCATTGTTCTGGATGGCTCCCTTGATCGGTTTCACTCCGATCGAAGGAGTGGTGTAAACCCCCTCCGCCCGATAGGCGGCCTCTATGGCGCGGGCGGATTGCTCTGCTGAGAGTCCGAGTATGTTGACCGGTTCGCTTAACAACGGCAGATGCACCATGCCCGTCTCCCCGACTTGATATTCGCCGCTCACGCGTTCCTGCTCGGCGGCGTTGATGCCGCGTAGGGTCAGTTTCAGTTCGTCGCCCGGTTCGAATCCGGCGAGCGCAAAGCAGGTGAGCCCGGCAAGGACAAGCAGCAGGGTCGCGGGATTGTTCATGGCTTTCATCTCGAATCGGAGGGTAGGTTCGCTAGTAACTTTGTAAAACAAAGTTACTTTGGCAAGCCAATCTTTCGACGCAAGGGTGCCCGGTTTGAAAAAGCGGGCGCTCGCCGCCGGAGTCGTGGGAACTCACTCCAGGCAATCCACCAGAGCGGCCAGCAAGAGGTCCACGTTCGCCTGGGTCGCGGAGTGTCCCATCAGGCCGATCCGCCAGGTCTTTCCGGCCAGGGGTCCGAGGCTCGCGCCGATCTCGATGGAATAGTCCTCCAGCAGCTTCGCCCGCACGGAGGCATCGTCGGCACCCTCCGGAATGTGGATGCAATTCAGGGTGTGTAGCGAATGCCCGGGCACATAGCGGATGCCCATGGACTCCAAGCCCGCCCGCAGCCGCCGGTGCAGTTTCGCATGCCGGGCCTGCCTCGCTTCCAGTCCTTCCTCCAGCACGATGAGCAGCGCCTCGTGCAGCGCGTAGATCATGTTCACGGGAGCGGTGTGGTGATAGCTCCGCTTGCCACTGCCTGCATAGTAGTCCTTCAACAGGGAGACATCGAAATACCAGCTCTGCACCTTGCTGCGCCTTTTCTCGATGATCTCCAGCGCCAGCGGGGAGAAAGACACCGGCGCAAGCCCCGGCGGGCAGGAGAGGCACTTCTGGGTGGCGGAATAGATCGCATCGATCCCCCATTCGTCCACCTTCACCGGATGACCGCCCAGCGAGGTCACGGCATCCACGAGCAGGAGCATCCCGGCATCGTGGAGGAGGTCGCCCAGGCCTTCGAGCGGCTGGTGCGCGCCGGTGGAAGTTTCCGCGTGGACGATGCCCAAGACCTTCGCCTTGGGATGCTTCGCCACCGCCTCGGCCAGCGTCTCCACTGGAAAGATCTCCCCCCACGGGACTTCCACCCGGTGCACCGTGACGCCCGCGCGTTCCATCACGTCCACCATGCGGCCGCCGAAGAGGCCGTTGACGCAGACGATCGCCTCGTCGCCGGGCTCCATCACGTTGGTCACCACGCACTCCATCCCCGCCATGCCGGTGGCGGAGACGGGAAAGGTGAGATGGTTCGTCGTCTGGAAGACCTTCCTCAGCATCGTGCAGGTGTGGTCCATGATCTCGATGTAGCGGGGATCGAGGTGGCCTAGGGTAGGGGAGGCCATTGCGCGCAGGATGCGGGAGGGCACGGTGCTCGGGCCGGGGCCCATCAGGATGCGTTCGGGGACGTTCATGGATGCTGCGGGTTTCTGGAAAGCTGCCGGGCGAAGGCCTGGGCGGTCAGCTCCGCGAAAAGCATCGAGTAGGTCGGCAGCAGCCGGCGCCGGATCAGGTCCACCCGGGTCTGGTGGGGGACAAAGGCGCTCTTCATCGCGTTCATCGTCATCTTTTCCAGCTCGACGAGGCTCAGGCCGAAGGTGGCCGTCGCGATGGCGAGTTCCTTCGACATCTCCGTGTCGCTCATCAGCCGGTCGTCGGTATTGAGGAAGACGCGGAAGCCCGCGCGGTGGAAGAGGGCGAAGGGGTGCTCCTGGAAGCTGGCGCATGCCCCCGTGTGCACGTTGCTCGAAAGGCACATCTCCAGCGGCACCCGGCGGTCCAGGATATACTGGGCCAGGCGGCCGAGCTTGAGCGAGCCGTCCGGTGCCACTTCGATGTCATTCCGCAGGCGGGTGCCATGGCCCAGCCGGTGAGCGCCGCACCATTGGAGTGCCTGCCAAATGGATTCCGGGCCGAAGGCCTCCCCCGCATGGATGGTGATGTAGAAGTTGGCTTGCTGGATGGCGTGGAAGGCATCGACATGCTTCTTCGGCGGATGGCCGTATTCCCCGCCCGCGAGGTCGAAGCCGACCACGCCGCGGTCCCGCCAGCGGATGGCCAGCTCGGCGGCCTCCAGCGAGTCCGTGCGGTCGCGCATCGCGCAGATGATGAGGCCGTATTCCACGCCCGTGTCTTGCCGGCCCCTGTCCAGGCCCTCCAGCACCGCAGCCACCACCTCATCCTGCGTCAGGCCCATGGCGGTGTGAAACACCGGGGCGAAGCGGATCTCCGCGTAGATCACGCCATCCTTCGCCATGTCTTCCAGGAACTCGTAGGCCACACGGCCCAGCGCGTCCTTGGTCTGCATAACCGCGATGGTGTGTGCGAAGCCCTCCAGATACTCGGGCAAATTCCCGCGCTGTGCCCCGCGGTGGAACCACGTGGCGAGTGTTTCGGGATCATCCGAGGGCAAGCCGCCGTAGCCCTGCTGCTTCGCGAGCTCGATGATGCTGGCGGGGCGCAAGCCTCCGTCCAGGTGCTCGTGCAGCAGGATTTTCGGAAGGCGCTTGAAATCCAGGGCCGCCACCAGATCCGCTCCGGAGGGCAGGGGAGCCACGGGATGAAATTCCGGATAACGGTGCTCGATCATCCCTCCGAATCTAGCAGATTTCCGTTCCGTAGGCGCGGAAAATTTCGGATCCCTGCGAAATACCGGCTCCGCCTTTCCTCACCACAGCCCGGCGAAGCGGGCCTTCAACTCCGCCTGCCACTTTTCGAGGAACGCCAGGTTCCGCGAGGCCAGCGCAGGATCGTCCTCTCCTTCCTCGATCGCGGGAAAACGGGCCTCTTCGCCGGTAATCGCCCCGGCTACCTCTTCAAGCGCCTCTTCCAAGGCTTCGCGGGCGGCCTGCACCTCGGACTCCAGCAGGGCTTTTGCCAGGTTGCTTTGCGCGGTCTCGCGCCGCTTGGTCACGCTGTCGGCTTTCTGCAAGGCGGCTCCCACTTTCGCGAAGAGATCGAGTAGCTGCGGGGAAATCGCGCCCCGCTCCTCGCCGGTGATCCCCCGGCACTCCATCCAGGCCCGGAGACGGCGGGAGGGGCTGCAGAGCCGGGTGAAGGCTTCCTGCAGGGCGGAGAAGGCATCCCCGCTGCCGCCCGCGTCCGGGTGGTCCCTTTTCCCGGCGCTGCGGAATGCCTCCCGCAGCTCGTCCTCCCGGAAAACCAGGCGCCTCTCCAGTCCTAGCCGTTCGAAAGGGTCCATGCTCAGGCCGCGAAGCTCTCCCCGCAGGAGCAGGTCACCACGGCATTCGGGTTGCTCACCTTGAAGCCGCCCTGCTGGAGATCATCCGACCAATCCAGCTCGCTGCCGCTCACGAAAAGCGCGCTTTTCGGGTCGATCACGACGTTCACGCCGTTGCTGGGCACCAGGATGTCGCGGTCCCGCGGACCGTCCACCAGATCCATCTTGTACTGCAGCCCGCTGCATCCGCCCCCGATCACCGCGATGCGCAGCGCGCCCTCCGGACGGCCCTGCTTTTCCAGCAGCCCCCGCAAATGGGCGGAGGCCGCGTCCAGCACGCGGACCAGCTTCTCGTTCCCGATTTTGTAGTTCGCTGCCGTGCCAGTCATCGCTGACGCAGTTTCAACCCCGATCGCCCCGGTGAAAACTGAAATCTGGCCATGAGCCCGCGGATGCCTACGTTCCCGCCCGCCGCCATCATGGAGCCACCCGCCACACCCGGACTCGCCGTAGCCCTCGGATCCTCATTCCTGGGATACTACGCCCATGCAGGATTCCTGAACGGTCTCGCGGCGGCGGGGCTCCACCCGGCGAGGATTTCCGGTGCTTCGGCCGGTGCCCTGGCGGGCTCGCTTTACGCCGCCGGTTTGCGCGGGGATGACCTGCGGGAGGCAGTGCTGGACTCCGGGCTGCGCTGGTCTTTTTTCGATTGGGGCCTCCTCTACCGCCTGCCGGGGGTCCTCTCCGTATTCTGGTCCTCCGGCCTCCTCTCCGGAAAGGGCGCGGTGAAACGCCTCCACGGGCTATTGAACGGCGTGGATTTGTCCTCCCTGCGCGAACCGGCGATGGAAATCGCGGTGACGGACGCGGTGAGCCATCGGCTGGAAGTTCTGAAGGAGGGGCCGCTGGCCGAGCTCATCGTCGCGAGCTGTGCGGTGCCGGGGCTCCTCAACATCCAGAGAGTGGGGGAGCGGCGCTTCATCGATGGCGGGATCGCCTGCGAGGTGCCCTTCGAGCAGTGGCTGGATGACCCGGCCATAGACACCATCATCGTCCATCGCATCCGCCACGAGGCGAACAGCGGACCCACGGTCTCTTGGGAAACGATCGCCACCTCGATCAGTTCCGCGCACCTGACGATCTGCAATGAACTCCACCGCCATCGCAGCGAGCTGGCCCGCGTGAGGGGCAAGCGTCTCATCGAGATCGAGACCTTGACTCCCGTGCCCGGGATGTTGAGCCAGAAGCGCGCGCCCCTTTGCTACGAGCGCGGCTTGGAGAGCGGCAGGTCCATCTCCCTCGCGGGCTAGGGTTTCAGTCCTCCTTTTCCTCGAGGATCTTGTCGATCGCGTCGATCCACTCCCAAGGGCAGCGCTTGCGCTGGTACTTCCGCCACAGGACTTCCCGGAGTTCCGCCCACAGCTCCTTCGGCACGGGATCGACCGGCTGCCAGTCGGGGTCGGTCTTCAGGGTGGTCTGGAAGGTCCAGCGGTTGGCGTGGCGGGACGCGCGCCAGAAGCGCAGGCCTTCTTCGGTGCGTTCGCGCCATTCGTGGGACTCCATGCGCGGAAGCTGAAGGCCCCGGACGGACGTGCCAAGCGCCAAGCGAGCGGCGGCTTCAATTGGAACTTGGAAGTTTTGCTTGGACACCTAGCCTCGCCCCGTGCGGCGAAGCGTGCAGAGCGATGTCCTGAAAATATTCGCCTATGTGGCGGCTACCCTCGTTCTCGGCGCGATCCTCGCCCCGTGGCTTTACCAAGCCGGCAAGGGCCTGGCGGAGGTTTTCGAGGGAAAGGAAGGCAACGGGCCGGTTCACTTCATCGCGAGGGCGGCAGGGCGCGCGGATTTCCCGAAATTTTTCGACCGCGCCTTGATGCTGTCCGCGCTGGTTCTTCTCTTTCCGCTCGGGGCATGGCTGCGGCTGGGACGCGGCCCCGGAAGCTTCCGGGACACGCCATGGTCGCTGCGCCTGCCGGATAGCGCGATCATCCGCGAAGGCGGCCAACCCCTTCAGCGCAATCCCGACGGCTGGTGGCACTTCTCCACAGGCTTTCTGGTCGCGGCGGGCCTGCTGCTCCTTTCCGGCTGGCTGATGCTTCAAGCCGGATGTTTCGTCTGGAAGGACGCGCTCGTGTCCACGCGCGGGATCGCGAACAAGTTTCCCATGGCGATCGATTGGGCGGCCGCGGTGAAGAAGGTGCTCCCCGGAGCGCTGCTGGTCGCCTTGATCGAGGAAATCCTCTTCCGCGGGGTATTGCTGGGCATCTTCCTGCGCGCGATGCGTCCGGCCCCGGCCATCGCGCTGCTCTCGTTCCTTTTCGCCTTCGTCCACTTCCTGGAGCCCCCCCGCGGCGCGACCGTGCCGGATCCCGAGGCCGCGAATGCCGGCCTGATCTTCCTGGGAAAGATTTTCCACCGTTTCGCCGACCCGCTTTCGATGGTATCCCGCTTCTCGATCCTGGCGATGGTGGGGGTGGTGCTTGCGTATGCGCGCTATCGCACGGCCTCGCTCTGGTTGCCGATCGGCCTGCATGTGGGCTGGGTTTTCGGGATGGGGATGTTCAAGGCGGCGACTTGGCCGGTGATGGGCTTGCCGGAGCAGATCCGCTGGCTGATAGGGATGAGTTTGCTGGAGGGCTTGCTGCCGCTTTCGGTCGTGGCAGTGACGGGAGCGCTGGTCCACGCCATGACCCGCACGCGCGAGCCCGCGGCGGGCTACTGGAGCTAGCCGTATGCCGGGTGATGCGGCAGAAGGCTGGCGGCGCGTCCTTTCAGGATTTCTCGATTTCCTCTACCCGGGCGTCTGCCACCGTTGCGGGGAGGGGGTGCCCGGCGACCGCTCCTTGTGCGGGCCCTGCCTTCAAGCGATCCCCTCGCTCCGGGACCCGTTTTGCCCGACCTGCGGCGAGGAATTCGAAGGTCGCGTGGAAGGCTCGCAGGAATGCCCGAATTGCCGGGATCTGCGCTTCTCCTTCGAGTTCGCCCGGCCCGCGCTGTCAAATCGCCCGGAGATCCTGTCGATGATCCACGAGCTGAAATACCAGCGGCGCATCCATCTGGCGCCGGAACTGGGCCGGGTGAGCGCCCGGGCTTTCTCGGAAGATTCGCGGCTGGCCATCGCCCTGGACGAAAAATGGCCGCTGATCCCCGTCCCGCTGCACCGCCGGCGCCTGCTTTGGCGACACTTCAATCAGGCCGAGGAAATCGCCCGCTCGCTCGGGCATCACACCGGCTTGCCGGTCTGCCGCGCGCTCTCCCGTCTGCGCCGGACCGATAGCCAGACGCGCCTGACCCGTGCCCAGCGGCTCAAGAACCTGCGCGGTGCCTTTTCGCTCTCGAAAGAAGGGGGCAAATTCGCAGCGGGAAAGCCCTCCGGTGCCGTGCTGGTGGACGATGTCTTCACCACCGGGGCCACCACCGGCGAATGCGCCCGCGTCTTGCGCCGCGCCGGGGTCCAAAAGGTGGTTGTCGTCACCGTGATGCGTGGTTAGCCTCGCCGCCTTCACCGGATTTCTCCGAACACATGGGAATCTTCAACAAGCCACCCCTCCGCCGCGGCCGCGGCCGCGAAGACATGCCGGAGGGCCTCTGGACCAAATGCCCGGACTGCGGGGCCATGCTTCACACGCTGGAACTCAAGCAGCATCTCCAGACCTGCCACCACTGCGGCTACCATTTCCTGATGGATTCGCGCGAGCGGATCGAGCTTCTGGCCGATCCCGGCAGCTATTCCGAGACGGAAAAGGGCTTGGTTTCCGCCAATCCCCTGGGCTTCGCCAACTACGGGGAGAAAATTGCCTCGATGCGCGAGAAAACCGGCCTCGACGACGCGGTGGTGACCGGCCGCCTCACCATCGGCGGCAAGCCCGCGATGATCGCGGTGATGGATTTCAAGTTTTTCGCCGGCTCGATGGGCTCGGTGGTCGGGGAAAAGATCACCCGTGCCGTGGAACTGGCGATCGCCGAGAGGCGCGGCATGATCATTTTTTCCGCTTCCTCCGGCGCGCGCATGCAGGAAGGCATGCTTTCCCTCATGCAGATGGCCAAGACCTGCGGCGCGCTCGCCCGCTTGTCGGAGGCCGGCCTGCCGTACATTTCCGTGATGACCCATCCCACCACCGGCGGCGTCACGGCGTCGTTCGCGACGGTGGGGGATATCAACCTCGCCGAGCCCAAGTGCATGATCGGCTTTGCCGGTCCGCGCGTGGTGAAGGAAACCACCCACCAGAATCTCCCGCCCGGATTCCAGACGGCGGAGTTCATGCTGGAGCACGGTCTGGTCGATACCATCGTACCCCGCCCGAAGCTGCGCGACAAGCTGGCGCAGCTTCTGGCCTACATGATGCCGGAGTAAGCGCGTGGAGGCCGCGGCCGCCCCATGCGGTCGCGATACCTTCCGGAAGAGGAGCTTCCCGTGACCTACCGCGAATCCATCGATTGGCTTTTCTCCACCCAGCTCTTCGGCATCAAGCTGGGGCTGGACGGGCCGAAACGGCTGCTGAAGGAATACCTCGCCTATCCTGCCTTCGGGGTGAAGGTGATCCACGTCGCCGGGACCAACGGGAAGGGTAGTACTTGCGCGATGATCGACTCGATGGCCCGCGCGGCGGCTTACCGCACGGGACTCTTCACCTCGCCGCACCTGATCGACTTCCGCGAGCGCATCCGGGTCTCCGGAGTGGAGATCCCGGAGGACGCCTGCGCGGCCATGCTTACGGAGCTGAGGGAGCTATGCGGGTCCTTCGATCCCCATCCCACCTTCTTCGAGATCGCCCTGGTCCTCGCGATGCGGTGGTTCCGGGAACGCGATTGCGAGCTGATCATCCTGGAGACCGGCATGGGCGGGCGTCTGGATGCCACCACGGCCGTTCCCGCCGATGTCTGTGCCATCACGCAGGTCGCTCTCGATCACATGCAATGGCTGGGCGACACGGTGGAAGAGATCGCGCGGGAGAAGGCGGGCATTTTCGTGGAGGGGAAGCCTGCCATTTCGGCACCCCAGCAGGAGACGGTGGCGAAGGTTCTGGAAAAGGAGGCGAACGAAAGGCGCACCCCCTTGTCATTCATCACCGCCCCGCTGATGGGGTATCCGGTGGCACTAGCCGGGCAGCATCAACGCTGGAACGCGGCGCTGGCGGTCGAGTGCCTCCATGCCGCGGGCATCCGTCTGGATTTCGGCGTGGTGCAGCACGGGCTCTCGGCCGTCCGCTGGCCCGGCCGCTTCGAGCGGGTGGAGCAGGGGAAGCGGGAGATCGTTCTCGACGGCGCGCATAATCCGCAGGCAGCCGGAGTACTCGCGGACACCTGGCGCGAGGAGTTCCGGGAGCGGAAAGCCTCGCTCATCTTCAGCGCCGTGGCCGCCAAGGATGCCGCGGGAATCCTGGCGCATCTTTGCCCCTTGGCGGAGCGGATCCACCTGTGCCCGGTGGACACCCCGCGGGCCGTGGCTCCGGAGGATCTGGCCGCGCTTTTACCCGCGGGCGCGCCTCCTCATACCTGTCATTCCACCTTGGCCAAGGCACTGGATGCCGCTCTCTCCGACCCGCATCCCGTCCTTATCGCCGGCTCGCTTTTCCTCGTGGGCGAAGCGAAAGCGAAGCTTCAAGGCGGGACCTTTCAAGCCAGTATGCAGTAAACCGCCGGTGCCTGTGGAGCGGAAAAGCGGAGGATAAAGGGAGCGGCGCAGCCGCCTTGGACTGCTGCAGCCTGCTGGCCGGGAGGGACGGGAACTGCTCCTGTAAGCTCTCGATCTACCGGAGTCACGGAGATCGCGGAGAAACGCAAAGAAACTGTTGCCACGTCCAAACTCTGCGGCCCTCCGCGACCTCTGCGGCTTTGCGGTTCCAGCAGCAGGATGACGAGTCACCACCCGTGCCCCCGCAGCAGGCTGCGGGGAAGAAAAGCGGCAGCGGGCTGCCGCAGTCCAAGGCGGCTGCGCCGCTCCCTTCAGGTCGGCGCATCGGCGGGGGAGGACGAGATGTGTCCTGGCCCTGAGATAGACCGCAATTGAGGAAGGCCCGCACCGGAGCGAGCCACGGGCCGGACGCTCAGTTGTGGGAAAGCGAGGGATCCGGCGGGGAACCGAAGAGCGGGCAGTCGTAGTCGAGGGCCGGTCCGATCGGCGGCACCGGCAAGGTGGCCGGGGTCAACCAGAGGGGAATACGGCGTTGGATCTGGTCGCGACGGTCGGTCAGGCGGAGGAGGGGACCGCCATCCTTCAGCAATTCCATGTTCGCTCCGCCCGGCACGCTGTGCTTCCACAGTGCGGGGAAATTTCCCGTCTTACGCCGGTAAGCTTCCAGGCGCAGGGCGGAAAGGGTGGACAAGCGCCGCCAGCTGAGACGCCGGTGGTGTTCGCAGAAATCCAGGATGAGCGAGGCTTCTCCGGCAGAGACGAGCACCGGAGTACCGAGATGCGGCGGAAGTTCTCCCACCCTCCGGGAAATCCGCCAATGCCGGGCCAAGGCCACCGAGGCCGACGGGCTGGTCGATTGTTGCTCCGCCAGTAGCCGCCGCACGGTGCGGATGCGCGGATTCAGGTCCCTCCAGAAGCGGGGATCCAGCGAAGCCTGTGCCGCGGCGTCGGCGACGGCGGAGATCCGGCTGCGCTCGGCCCAAGCCGCCACCAGCAGGAGTCCTTCGACTTCGGGATGCGGGGCAACGTTGCGGGCGGTGATCTTCTCATCCAGGCGGGCCAAGGCGGAGGAGTCGAGACGGCCCGACGCCGCCTCCCGCTCGACGATCTGAAGCACCCGCAATTCCGCGTCCGTAAGCGCACTGCGCCGCTCCAAACTGGTGGCGGGCTCGACGGAAGAAAAAATCTGGAGCAGGTTCTCGGCACGCCGGAGGGTCTCGGCCGTGCGTTTGCTCTGCACGGCCTGCTCGAGCTGCTGGCACTGCACCTCCACCCATACCGGGATCACCTGGCCGCCGATCACGTTGGTGCGGGCGGCGATGTTCGCGCGCTGCCAATCGATCTTGTCGAGGCGCGGGCCGAGGGTTTCGATCAGGTTAGCCGCGGCCTGCCGGGGGCGGCCGAGATCCGGCAGGAGGGAAGCGTCCGTGGCCTTGGAAGTTTCCTCGGCCAGCTCGGTCAGGACGAGCTTGTCTTCGGCGGAAAGGACGCGGTTTTCTTTCGGGAAGAGCTTCCGGAATTCCGTGACCTGTTCGGCGGTGCGGACCATCCGGCCGGCATCCCCCAGCAGGGGGCCGAGCAGCACGCCCGCCATCAGGATCGCGGGCAGCGCGCCGGCTACCGCGAGCATCGCCCCTCCCGCGAAACGGGTCGTCAGCATGGGGCGCTTGCGCATGACCTCGATCAGCAGCGCCTCGATCTTCTTGTGCCAGCCGTCGCTCCCGATGAAGGCGCCGTGGCCTTCCTGCCGCAGGCCGCGGAATATGCGGCGCAGCGCTTCGCTCTCGTCGTTGACCTCGCCCGCCCAAGGCAGCTTGCGCGCGCCGCGGACCACTTGGATCGTGCGGACATCCCAGAGCACGCCGCCGAGCATCGTCATCGCGATGTAGCGGAGGACGCGCGACTTCAGCACGATCGCCGCGGCGAATGCCGAGATGGAAGCGGTCACCGTGAAAAAGGGCCGCAGCAGGGGAAGATCGCGGAAGACGAGCAGGTCGATGATCTTGCCGCCGTCCATCGGTAGCACCGGGAGCAAGTGCAGCGCGTTCAGCGCCACCGCCATGCCGGCGGCGTCCATCAGCCACACCGGCGTCTCCGGGGAAAAGTATCCGTAGGCAAGCATCGCGAGCCCGGCGATGAGGCCCGGGAGCGGCCCGCCCAGCAGGACGACCAGTTGCTGCCACGCCGGCGCGTGCAGTTTGCGGGCACGTTCCGTCGCGCCGGTGAAGGGAATGAAGAGCGGACTGGTGCCGCGGTAGCCGAACAAGCGCATCGGCAGCCAGTGGCCGGCCTCGTGGAGGGCCGCGAGCACGATCACGATCGCAGCCGTTTGCACCGGCTCCTCCCGGCCGAAGAGCAGGATGAAAAAGGCGATGGTACCGGTGAGCAGCAGGATCCGGCGGAGATGGTCGATGGGCGTGGAACCGACAGTGTGCAGGACCCGGTAGCGGGCCAGATCCTGTTCCACCGCTTGGTTCAGAGAGAGGCCCACGGCCCCGCCGATGCGCTCGGCTTCATCCACCTTCGCCCGGGCCGGGGCGGCGACATCCCGCCGCGTGCACGAGCCGAAATAGCGGCCCGTGAAGAAATCCCCGAGGATCGGTAGAACCCGGGAAGGCAGGCACGCGAAACGCAGCCGGAGCACTTCCGGATCCTGGCGCGTGGGCGTGAATTCGCCGCCCTTCACCAGCGCCTCGTGGCGGGCCTCCTCATCGGCGGCCAACATCTCCGTGAACTTTTCCAAAGGCGGCAGGATACGGCCCTGCTCACCCCGGATGCGCGCATAGTGCAGTTTCCACTGCGCCGCCACCGTGCCGAAATGCCGCTGCACGTCCTGCCACCAAGCGGGAGGATGGCGCGTCAGGCGGCGATCCAGCGTCACGATCAGGGTGCCGTCGCGGAGAGGGGTGAAGAGCGAAAGCGACACCCGCGAGCCGGAGCCGGAAATGGGAACGATCCGTTCGAGCGTGGCATAAGTGCGCTCTTCGTCATTGATGAGGATCCAGCGGTGCGCCTCCGCGTAACCGGCGCTTTCCAGTTGTGCCACTTGCGCTTGCCGGAAGCCGAAATGCCCCATCCGGTTCAGCCAGGGGGCCATCCGCCGCTTCACATCGGACGGCACCAGATGGCTTTCGCCGGGGTGGGCCTTGACCCGGTAGCGGCGGATATTCGCCAGTGCGATGAAGGCACAAAAGAGCGGAAGCCCGGTGGCGAAGACCAACGCAAGCAGGACGAGTCCTAAAGTCATCCCTAGAAATGCTGGGGGCATCCGGCCCGCAGTTAGGCATAAATTTTTTGAAATTCAAGCCAGTTTTAAGATCATGCAATAACCTCTTTACGTAATGCCGGACCTTTTTCTCGTCTAGGAACCGAACCGGCTCCCCCGAATCCTTGTTCAAAGCGGGCTTTCTGGCGCTCTCCCCTAAAGTCCGGTGACACACAGGAAAGCCAGGAGTTCCCCGGGAGGTACCGCAAAATACTTAAGATTTCCTGACATTTCGGCGGAATAATCCAAAAATCCGCCCTAACTCTCTGAGTGCAAGCATCTTCACTTGTGCGAAAGCTCGGCGAGCTGCGAGCCGTACAAGGGGCACAAATGGCTTGAAGAATCGGGTGGCGTGGTTCCGCTGGCCAGCCAAGCGGCCGGGGCCTTAGCGGCGGGCAGACGGGAGTCGGTGAGCTGCAGGCAGGGCCCTTGGGTGCGGACGAGGGTGAGATCGGCCCCGCCCGGCAGCGCGTGTTTCCAATTCTCAGGGAACTTGCCGGACTTCTGGCGGTAGGCTTCCAGCCGCAGGGCGGAAAGCGTGGTCATCCGCCGCCACATCATCCAGCGGTGGGCCTCGCAGAAGGAAATGATGTATCCGGCCTCCTCCGCCGAAGGTGTTCCCGTCCCGCCAGCGGTCTCCGGAAGCTCCCCGACCTTGCGGGTCTGTTTCCAGTGGCGGGCCAAGGCCACAGAGGCGGACTCCTTGGATCCGGTGCTGGCGGCCAGGTGCCGGGCGCGCGCGTAGAGGTCCTTCCACGCCCGGCCGCCGCTCTTGTTCCCGGCCGGGCCGGACGCGCCGAAGCTGCGGGCTGCCTGCCGCTCGGTCCAACCATCGATCAGCAGCACGTTTTCCACCTCGGGAAGAGGGGCTTTGTTGAGCAGATTGATGCGGCTCTCGATCCGCTGGAGCGTCGCGGTATTGAGTTTGCCGGACGCGGCGGTTCTTTCGATGCAGGCCAAGGTCCGGAGTTCGGCGTCGCGGAGCAATGCCCGCACGGCGGGAAGATTCGCCGGTTCCATGGAGGCCACGGCGTGGAGCAATACCTCGGCCCGGCGCGCTGCCTCGGCATGACGGCCTTCCTTGGTGGCTGCCTCGAGTTTCCCGCAGAGGACCTCCAGCCATAGCGAAAGGGCGCGGGTATCAAGCCCCGCGTGGTGGGAGGCAACCCCGGCGCCCGCCCAATCGAGCTTGTCGAGCGCTGCGGTCACTTCCGGTGCGGCGGCTGCCTTTGCGGCCAGCGCAGGTCTTTCGGCGGCAGACGGCTCCTCCAGGGAGTATTCCGCTTCCTCAGCGTCGGTCGTCGCGGCATGGGTCGCCTCCACCAAAGCGGCAAGCTGCTCGTGTTTCTCCGGCGGCAGCTTGTCCTCTTTCATGGGAAAGGCGGCGCGAAACTCCGCCCCGGCGGCGGCATGGGCCATCAGGTTTTCAATCCCTCCCATGGCATAAAATACGGCTCCACCGGCGATCAGGACGAGAGGCAGCAGGCAAACCCCGGCGTAGAAAGCGCCGCCGAAGATCCGGGTGGCGATGCCCGGCCGCTTCCGCAGCACTTCCGCCAGCAGGACCTCGATCTGGCGGGACCAGTCGCTGCTGCGCATGAAGGAGTCGTTCTGCTCCTGGCGCACGCCCGTGAATATCCGCTGGAGCGCTTCCTCCTCGTTGTCCGTCTGGCCGGCCCAGCCGAGTTTCCGGCCGCCCCGGACCACGCGGATCATCCTGATGTCCCAGATCAAGCCCCCGAACATCCCGATGGCGATGTACCGCACCGCCCGCGACTTCAGGAGGAAGGACGCGATCAGCGCGAGGGCCGCGGAGCACGCGGTGAACATCGGGCGGATGATTGGAAGATCGCGGAAAATCAGCAGATCCACGACCTTGCCCCCGTCCAGCGGCAGGAAGGGCAGCAGGTGAAAGCCGTTGTAGAGCAGTGCCAGTCCCGCGGCGTCGAGCAGTCGCGAGGGTGGATCGGGAAGGAAGTACCCCGCTATGAGAATGAAGAGACCGGCCAGCAGTCCCGGCACGGGTCCCGCCAGGATGACCACGAGCTGCTGCCACGCCGGAGCATGGAGCTTTTTCCCGAGGTCCACGGACCCGAAGAAGGGAATGAAAAAGCGGCCCATGCCCGTGTAGCCGAAGCTTTTCATGGCTAGCCAGTGGCCGAACTCGTGGATCGCGATGATCGCAAGGAGCGAGGCGATTCCCGCCGCCAGGTCCCCTTTGCCTAGAATCCAGGTGCCGGCGAAGAGCGTGGCTGCGAGGACGCCCGCCTTGAACACAAGCCGCTTGGCTCCCTGCTTCGCGCCGGTGAGCTCGCGGAAGCGCTGGATGTCGCGTTCCACCAGTTGTTCGGGCGAAAGGGCAAAGGTGCCGCTTTCCGGTGCCTCGCTGTCAGGTCCCTCGTCGGACTTTCGCTTGCTTACGCTTGCCAGGTCGCGGCGGCGGCCGGAGCCGGTGAAGAGGGCGGCGAGGTGCCGGAATGCAAGGGCGGGAAGGCGGGACAGGACGGGGCGAATCTCATGGCCTTCCCCCTCGGCAGGGACGAAGTCGCCGGAAGCCACCAGGGCGGCAAGCATCGCGTGCTCCTCCGTGGTGAGCCGCCCTGCAAGCGCCTGGGGAGCGGGCAGCACCGCCGCGGCTCCTCCCGCGCTTGCGGCAAGGGTGGTACGGTGGGCGGCGATCTGCCCCTCCACCGTGTCGAAGTCCCGGCGCGGGGAGAGAATCCAGTGGGACGGTGGCCGGTGGGTGAGCGGGCCGTCGGCGGTGAGGATGAGACGGCCGTCCGAGAGAAAGGTCATCAGCCTCAGCGAAAAAACCGGTTTTTCTCCCGCCCCGGCCCGGGCTCCTTCAAGCACGGCCAGCGTCTGATCCGCCGCGTTCGTCAGATGCCACTCGTACGTTTCGCCGGAATCCGGATGCTCGATCCTAACACATTCCTGCATCGCGAACCCGAGGAATCCGAGACGGCCGACCCACGGCTGCCCGTGTCGCCGCATCTCCGCCGACACCTGTGCCGGAGGCAGGGGATGCCGGAAGCGCAATCCCTGCCTCCGGCCGCGGATACGCAGGCAGGCGGCCGACAGGATCAGCACCGGCAGCATGCACAGGATGCCGAGGTAGATGGCCAGCCACCCTTCCGGAAGAAAGGCATCGAAGGGCGACGTGCCGGGAAGCGACATAGGGCGGCCTATGGAGCAGAAAACCCCCTCTTTTTCAATGCTTAATAAGGGGCTCCGGATAATGTTCTCTACCGGGTTATCAAGAGCTCCGTGCTGCTTTCGCCCTCATGCATCCACCAGCGACCGCGCGTACTGCAGCGTGTCGATATCCGCTGCGGTCTTGTCCCGCCGGATGGAGTGGATGCGGGGGAAGCGCAGCGCGAGGCCGGAGTCGTGGCGCTTCGAGGGCTGGATGGAGTCGAAGGCGATCTCCAGCACCACGTTGGGTTCGACAATGTGCTTCCGCCGCTCGGTGCCGAGGGTGTGGCGCTGGAAGTGGACGGTGAGTTCCTCGATCTCCACGTCCGTGAGGCCGGAGTAGGCCTTGCCGATCACGCGGAGTTGGCCGCTCGCGTCGTCGCGCACCGCGAAGGTATAGTCGGAAAGGACTTCCGCCCGCTTGCCGTGGCCTTGCTCCGCGGCCACCACCACGCAGTCGAGCGTGCTGGAGGTCTTGAGTTTCAGCCAGCCCTTGCCGCGCCTGCCGGGCGAATAGGGGCTGTCGGGGTCTTTTGCGATGAGTCCTTCGTAGCCCTCGGCACGCATCTGCTTGAAGGTGGCATGCACCTCCTCCGCGCTTTCCGCCCGGGACACCCGGATCTGCTGGAAGACAGGTGAGTGGAGGCCCGCCGCCCGCAATTGTTCCCGGCGTGCCGCGAGCGGTCGGGAAAGCAGGTCCTCGCCATTGTGCCAGAGCATGTCGAAGGCGATGAAGCGGACCGGGGGCAAGGCCGGCGAATGGAGGTCCGCCGGATGGCTGGAAGGGAAGAGGTCGCCTTGAGCGGTGGACAGTCTTCCCAGCCGGGTCTGGAGGTCGTGAAAGGTCAGGCGCCGACCCTCGGCATGGGCGATGATTTCTCCATCGAGGATGAAATCCCCGGGCAGCGAGAGGGCGGCGGCGAGGAGCTCGGGAAACTGGGCATCCAGCGAGCGCAGGTCGCGCGAGAAGAGGCTGGCGCGGTCGCCGTGCTTGTGGATCTGGGCGCGGATGCCGTCGTATTTCGGTTCAAGCCAGAGGCTCCCGGCGTTGCGTTCGCCCATCGCGGCCGCGAGCGAGGCCGCGTCCGGCATCGGGGAGGCCAGCATGATCTTCACCGGCACGAAGGGACGCAGCACCGCCTCCTGCAGGCGCTTGTGCCGGGCCAGCTTCGCCGTTTCCCCCAGATCTCCTGTCAGCATGTGCGCGTGACGCACCAACTGGGGTTCGGCACCGAAGGCCTCCGCCACGGCGTCCTCCACCAGCCCCTCCTTCAAGCCGATTCGTAGGTCCCCCGTGAGGAGCTTCACCAAGGTCTCGCCCTCGGCAGGGTGGAGGGTGCGCAAGCGCGAGGAAAGAAGATCGATCCGCGCAAGGGAACCCGGCGCGTTTGCAAGTTCGTGGAAAAAGGCGGCGAGTCCGGCCAGATCCAGCGGCTCCGGCTTGAGGGCCAGCTCCTGGAGCAGCAGGCGGGTGGTCCGGGCGGCGTCGTTTTGCGACAGCGAAATCTCCCGGTAGCGTTCCTCGCGGGCTCCGGGAATCTTGAGCAGGGCCCGGCGAAGGGTGGCGGAGCCGGTGTGAACGGCCCGGCGGTCGGCGGCGCGCGGGAGAGCCCGGCCGGTCAGCCACATCGCGGCGAGGGCGAGATCGTCGTCGCTTGCCAGACCGCGCAGATAGGCGGCGAGGTGTTTGATTTTCTCCAGCCGGCTGCTGGTTTCGCCGGTCAGGCGGCACAGGCTGGTGAAATCGGCGAGAGGGCAGATCGGACGCACGTGGCGGGCGCTGGCCGTGGTCTGGGTGCCGCTGCCGGGGAGGGCGGCGCGGGCGGCAGGCGGTGCCAAGCTGAGCTCCATCTGGTCGTTTCCCGCCGCCGACCACGCATCGTGGCCGCGCAGGCGCATTTCCGCAGCGAATTCCCGGGCGTAACCGTGGACGGTGAGGATCTTCTTCGGACGCACCCGCTGGACGCACTCGATCAGGCCCGGGTAGTCGGCGTGGTCGGAAAGCGGGATCGCTTCGTCCACGCGATAGCGGAAAGTCGCCCCGGGCACCATCGCCCAGCCGCTGAGCATGGCCACGCGCCGGTTGCCGATGGAGCGGAGGAGCTTCGACCGCACGGCATTCGGCGGGGCGATGACGGCGTGCCCGGGCGGCACGGGGCCATCGAGGATTTGCGGCTCCGGCAATCGCGAGACTCCCGCCGCGCGGCAGGCGGCGGTCATTTCGGCCACATTCGGGTGGAGCAGGGCCGGGATATCGTGCTCGTGGAGCAGGGCCAGCGCCTCCTGCGCCTTGCCCAGAGAGTAGCCCAGCAGGACCGGGACCTCGCCGTCCGCCAAGGTGTCGTGGACGAAGCGGAGGACGGCCATTTCCACCTCCATGGGCGGAGGGAAGGCGAACTGCGGCAGGGCGAAGGTAGTTTCTAGAATCAGCGTGTCCGCCTGCTGGAAGACCACCGGCTCGGAGGTCCGGCCCTTCCGGACCTTGAAATCCCCGGTGTAGAGAAGGGTGGAGCCGTCCGCGATCCGGGTGACATGGAGCATGGCCGAGCCCGCGATGTGCCCGGCCGGCAGCAGGCGCAGCCGGTGCCCGTTTCGCTCCACCGCGGTATGGAAGGGTACGCCCTGCAAGCGGCTCTCCGCCACGCCGTAGCGGGCGCGGACCAGGGAAGCCGTCGTCTGCGAGCAGAGCGAGATCTCGTGCCGGGCGAAGTGGTCGGCATGGGCATGCGAGACGAAGGCCCAGGGTTGGGGATCCCATGGGTCCAGCCAAAGGTCGGACTCGGGGAGGTAGAGGCCGCGTTGGAACCTGACTTCGATCACGCTCGGGGACGAAGCGTGGCCCGCCGCGCCGGATGGGCCAAGCCCGAAGCGCAGGGAATCTCAGACTGCCAAGCCCGCCTCGTGATGCCGGGGAAAAAGCCGGACCGCTCCTACTCCGGAACCGCGTGCCAACTAACCTCCCCGGCTTCCGTCGTCCGGCTCTGTTCGACCTGGAAGGGAACCGGAGACTCCCGGAAGGCGGCGGCGTACAGCTTCTCCCCGATGCTCTCCTTCCCGCCCCCGGGGTAGATGCGGATCGCTTTCAGCTCCTCCACGGAATCCTCCTTTACCAGGCAGTAGCCGAAAGAGCCTTCGCCCGCTCCGCCCCGGACATAGACCCATACTCTTGCCAGGATCCCCGTGTGCGATTCGCCGGGATTCCTTTCGAAGGAAATAGCCTGCGGATGCGCCCACAGGTTGCCGATCCGGCGGAAGTCGCCCTGCCGATGCAGATAGACGCTCCAGTCCACCCCGGAATTTCCGGCACTCGCCGGGTTGGAGAGCAGCGTGTCCGTGGTCCCGTCGCCGTCGAGATCGACCAAGATGCGGGACCGCTCGCGGAACTTCTGCCGGCCGGTCTCATCGGGCAGGGCTTCGGCGGAGGGATCGCCCGCGGCGGCGGGGAAGAGCCCGAGAGAGAAAGCGAGAAGGATCACGGGTAGCAGTTTCATCTCAAGCTGCCGAAACTATTCGCTTCCCGAGCAACGGTCCACAGGGGGATCGTGAAAAACGCGCGAAGGAACTACGGTGCCGTCAGCGACATCCCATTGTCCTGCGGCCCGAGCTTTTCGAGGAAAGGAACCGCTTTTACCGCCCAGATCGCCGGCTCCGGATAAGCGGAGGCTGCGGAGCCGAAGCTGTTGCGGAGCATGTCGGTATCGATGATCCCCGGATTCAGGGCCACGGCGGCGAGACCTGCCGGGAGTTCCTGGGCCAAGGCTTTCGTGAGACCTTCCACGCCCCACTTGGTGCAGCAGTAGGGGGCGACCTCGGGCGAGGTCGAGCGGCCCCAGCCGGACGAGAAATTCACGACCACGCCGCTTCCGCGCGCGATCATTGCGGGGAGGAATCCCCTGCAGATCAGGTGGATGCCTTTGAGGTTCACGTCGATCACGCGGGAGAAGTCCTCCGGCGGGACCTCCCATAGAGGTGCATTCCGGTTGACCAGGGCGGCGTTGTTCAGGAGCAGGTCGGGAGCACCGGGACCGGAGAGGATGTCATCGGCAAAAGCCGCGGCCTCGGCGGGGGAGGTCACATCGCAGGTGCAGATGCGGTGTTTGCCGCCGAGTTCCTTGGCGAGATCCGCCACTACCGAGGCCTTCGTGCCGCAGCCGGAAACCGTCCAGCCCCGGCTGGCAAAGGAGCGGGCCATCGCGAGACCGAGGCCGCGGGTGCAGCCGGTGATGAGGACATGCTTCATGGCAAGCAGCTTAAGGGTGTCGATTTGAAAATGAAGGCCGGTTTTCCAATCCGGTGCGTCTTGCGACGGGACAAGGCTCCGCTACATTCGACTCATGATTTTTGAGAATCTGCTTCTTCTCGCCCAACATTCCCAGCCGCAGGGCGGCATCGGGATCGGCTACTGGCTGATCATCGGAGCCACGATGCTCGCCAGCATGGCGATCAGCGGCATGCTGAAATCGCGCTTCTCCGAGTATTCGCAAGTGCCGATCCGGCTGACCGGAGCCCAGGTGGCTGAGGCGATGCTACGACAGAACGGCATCACCGACGTGAAGGTCATCAGCGTGCCCGGTCAACTGACCGACCATTACGACCCGATCCGCAAGACCGTGAACCTCAGCGAGCCCGTCTATCATGTGAATTCGGTGGCCGCCGCCGCCGTAGCCGCGCACGAGTGCGGGCACGCCGTCCAGCACCAGCAGGCCTACGCGTGGCTGGGTTTCCGGTCGAAAATGGTGCCCGCGGTTCAATTCGCCAGCCATTTGCAGCAATACATCATGATGGCGGCGATGGTCGGGATCTTCATGTTCAACAATCCCTTCATGCTATGGGTCTTGGTGGCGGTCTTCGGTGTCACGGCGCTGTTCGCTGTGGTGACGCTGCCGGTGGAATTCGATGCCAGCAAGCGGGCGATGGTCTGGCTGGAGCGCAGCGGCATGGCCAACCAGATGGAGCATGAAAAGGCGAAGAATGCCCTCTTCTGGGCCGCCATGACCTACGTGGCCGCCGCGGTGGGTGCCGTGGGCCAGATGGTTTACTGGCTGATGATGGCGCTGGGAAGCCGCCGCAGCGAGTAAGTAGCACAAGCTTCCAGCTTGCGTCGCTGGCGTCCGCCCCACGTTGGAGAGGCGGGATTTCTCTGATGCTTCCACGCACCCGCACGCGACCGCCAGAGCGCGCTACTTCTGATACACGCGCACGTAGTCCACGGTCATCCGCTGCGGGAAGACGGTGCTGGCATCGGGAGGGCCGGGCCAGGCTCCGCCGACGGCGAGATTCAGGATCAGGTGGAACGGCTGGTCGAAGGGCGCGGGAAACTCGCCGCCCGTGCTGCTCCACTTGGTCTGGGTCTGGTACAGCTTGCCATCGACGTACCAGCGGATTTCGCCTTTTTCCCATTCGATGGCGAAGACGTGGAAGTCATCGGCGAAGCTGCCTTTTTCCAAGCTGAATGGCGCGCCGGTATGGACGTTCTTCGGCCAGCCGGCCCCGTGGTGGAGCGTACCGTGGACTTTCCCGGGCTCATGCCCGACGAGCTCCATGATGTCGATTTCCCCGCTGGCCGCCCAGCCGCCGTAGATGTCCTTCTCCGGCAGCATCCAGATGGCGGGCCAGATCCCCCGGCCCTGCGGCAGCTTCGCCCGGATCTCGAAGCGGCCGTAAAGCCAGCTCGCCCGGCGCTTGGTGCGGAGACGCCCGGAGGTGTATTCTTTCTCCACCCCGGCGGCGTTGAATTTCTCCTTCCGCGCCTCGATCACCAGATGGCCGTTCTCGATGCGGATGTTTTCGGGCCGATCCACATAATACTGGAGTTCGCCGTTGCCGCCGCCATGCCCGTTTTCCTCGGCGGCCCATTTCGAGAAATCGATCTCCTTGCCGTTGAATTCGTCGGACCAGACGGGCTTCCAGCCGGGAGGAGCTTCGGCGGAGCAAAGATGCGCGGACAGTAACAACAGCAGGAGGGCTTTCATGGCGGGCCGAAGCTGAGGGAGGCACGCCGCCTTTTTCCAGCTCCGTGAATGACAGGAGCCGAAAGACCTCGTCGCGGGCTTGCCGTCGGCCCCCGCAGCGGCTTCCATCCGCGCCGCGCGATGGCTGGTGGCTTTTCTTTCGATTCCCTCAACAAGGCCCAGCGGGAGGCCGTGGCCACGCTGGATGGGCCGGTGCTGATCCTGGCGGGCGCCGGTACCGGAAAAACGCGCACGGTAACCTGCCGCATTTCCAATATGCTGGAGCGGGGGATTCCGCCGGAGAACATCCTGGCGGTGACCTTCACGAACAAGGCGGCCGCGGAAATGCGCGAGCGCATCGGCGGGATGGTCTCGAAGAAGAAGGCGGAGGCGATGACCGTCTGCACCTTCCACTCCCTCTGCGTGCGCCTGCTGCGCGGCGGCATCCACAAACTGGGCTACAAGAAGAATTTCTCCATCTGCACGCAGACCGATCAGGTGGGCATCATGAAGCAGCTCATCGTGCGGATGGGCGGCAGCGACGAAAAGGTGAAGGCGGAAGCCGTGCTGGCCGAGGCGTCCCGGGCGAAGAACCGCGGCATCGCGCTGGAGGACATGGAGGACGACTTCTTTTCCTCGCTGGCCGTCGCCTACCAGAACGAGCTGCGGGCACAGAATGCGGTCGATTTCGATGACCTGCTCGTGCTCGCCGAGCTCCTGCTGCGCGAGCATGCCGACGTGCGGGATTACTTCCGCACCGTGTACCGGCGCGTGACGGTGGACGAATTCCAGGACACGAACGGCCTGCAGATGCGGCTGCTCCAGCAGCTCGTGGGGCCGCCCTATCACGTCTGCGTGGTCGGCGACGACGACCAATCGATCTACGGCTTCCGCGGCGCGGAAAGCGCGAACATCCTGGAATTCGAGCGCTTCTTCCCGGACCCGAAAGTCATCCGGCTGGAGGAGAACTACCGTTCCACCCAGGCGATCCTCCACACCGCGAACAGCCTGATCCGCCGGAACCTGGGGCGGCGGGAAAAGACGCTCAAGTCCACGATCATCGGCGGCGAGCCGGTGCGGGTGGTAGGCATGCCGGGGGACGAGGAAGAGGCAACTTTCATCGCGGAGGAGATCCTTGCCGACAAGGCCCGCGGAAACCGTCCCTGGGAAGATTTCGCGGTGCTTTTCCGCACCAACAAACAGAGCCGCAAGCTGGAGGAAGCCCTGCGCGAGCGGAAGATCCCGTATCGCATGGTCGGCGCGCAGAGCTTCTACGACCGCCGGGAGGTGAAGGACGCGCTCGCGTACGTGGCGCTGCTGGACGATCCGGAGTCGGACGTGCCGCTCCTGCGCGTGCTGAATGCCCCGCCGCGGGGCATCGGCCAGTCCACCGCGATGCTGGCCACCGACTTCAGCCGGGAAATCGGCGCGAGCGTGTGGCGGGCGCTGTGCGACGAGAACTTCCTGTCGCAGCTTTCCACGAAAGCCCGGAACTCCATCGAGAACTTCACCACCCAGGTGCTGACTGCCAAGATGAAGGTGGATGCCAAGGTGGCCCCGCCGAATCACGTGCTGAGGGAGTTCCTCGATGAAATCGAGTACCTCCCGTGGCTGGAGCGCGGCTGCAAGACGGAGCAGGAGAAGCTGCAGCGGAATGAAGGCATCGGCGAGGTGCTGAGCGAACTCGCGAAGGCGACGGAGCGGGGCAAGTCGCTGCGGAAATTCCTCGATGACAGCGCGCTCGCTTCCGATCGAGAGGACGACGATCTGGAAAAGAAATCGGGTGCCACGCTCATCACGCTCCATGCCTCGAAAGGGCTGGAGTTTCCCATCGTCTTCCTGGTGGGCCTGGAGGAAGGGGTGCTTCCTCACCAGCGCAGCGTCACGGAAGGGACGAAGGACGAGGAGCGCCGCCTGCTCTACGTGGGCATTACCCGCGCCCAGCAGAAGCTCGCGCTCACCTACTGCACCGTTCGTACCAAATGGGGGCAACTCCAGTCCTGCCAGCCCAGCAGCTTCCTGATGGAGCTGGACGACGAGTTCCTGATCCACACCACCTACGACGACATCATGGGTGCCGAGGCCGACGAGGAAGAACTCGGCAATTTCTTCGGCGGCCTGAAGGACTTCCTCGGGGATTGAAAGGCGCACTCCACCGGCTATTCAACGCCGGCGCTTCAGGAGCGCGAGGCCTCCGATCACGCCGAGGAGGGCGGAGGAAGGCTCGGGCACGGTGACAGGATCGATGGGACTCGCGCTAACCGAACTGATCTTGAAGCGATCGATGGAATCCGCGGTCGGCTCTCCCTGCCATGCGCCGAAGAGGATGGCATTGAAGCCGCCGGAAACGTTCTGGATCGAGACCTGGCGCGCGGCACTGCCGACGGAGCCGAGGCTGTCCCGGCGCGAATCGAAGCCGAGCGAGGCAAGGTCGGAATAGCTGAGGCCCGTGAGATCGACCGGGCCATCCAGACGGGCGGTGTAGTAGGTGACATCGCGGTCCCAGGTGCCGTAGGGATCCACCACGATTTTCACGTCTTCCACCGGGCCGTCGAAGTAGAAGAGCATCCAATCGTCGCCTCCGGAGTTGTCCATCTGGTGGTCGTTGGTGCCGGTGCCTTCCTCGGCGTTGCTCACGCCCATGCCGATGGAGTAGAGGCTGCCGCGGGCGGCTTCAAACGCGTCGTCGAAATCCCCGCGGGTATGGCCCCAGGAGGTGACGGCGAGTTCGCGGCCGGAATCGTTGAAGACAAGGGCGTTTCCGAAATCGCCGGAGTCATTCGAGCCGGTGGTATCCCAGCTTAGGGACTGGGCAAAAACGGACGTGGTGAGTGCGATCAGGGCACAAACCGCCAGGGCGGAAGTTTTCACGGGGGGATGGGGG
>CBIHMP010000006.1:0-35312 GCA_966211015.1 uncultured Luteolibacter sp.
CCCACCCTTAGCCACTCAATCCCTTGGTCGCCAACCAACATCCCGCGGGTCTCAACCCGCTCCAGCGCTTTCGCCAGGCTGGAGCCATCCTACGCGGTACCAGCCGGGCTTCTAATCCCGCTTGGTATCAAAGCGCGCTCGATCTGGACCTCCAGCTCCACCTGCGCGTCGATGGCACTGCCGTCGAGTCCGTTCTCTACGATCGCAAGACCAAAACGTGGAGCGCCGGTCCCGCGCTCGATGATACCTGCGCGACCGATCTTGCCCTGATCCCCGCCTTCGCCGCCCAAGTGCTGGCGACCGCCCGCTCGGCAGGCGCTTCTTCCATCGGGATCGTCCTTCTCATCGCCGACGAGTTCGCCACCTCGGAACTCAAGCCCGAACTGGACAATCCGGGCGCACTCGCGGAACTGCGGGGCACCATTGAAAACGAGCCAAAGGCGGTCCTGGACGACGCCTCGGTTTCCGCCGAGGAAAGCAGCTGGCGGCTCATCCCCTATCCCGCCGCCGGCAGCGAGACCATCGCGACGACCGTCTGCATCAGCCGCCGCTGGGCCAGTTTCCTGGACGAACTCCGCCGCTTCGGCGAAGAAAACAATTTCCCGATCATCACCCGCGCCATCAGCGCGCCTTTGATCTGCCTGCTCGCCCTCGGCAACCTGAAGACCGATGCGGTCACGCGCCCGCTGATCGCGATCCTTCCCTACCCGCGCTTCACGGTGCTGGCGTTCTTCAATGAACACGGGGACCTGCGGCTTCTCCGGACGCTCCAGCACCGCGGCCAGCGCCGGCCCACGAACCTGCGTCACGCCACCTCCACCACGGCGGCGGCGCTGGAACTGGCGGACCCCGAGATTTTCCTTTTCAACGTCGGCGATCAAGCGGACCCGCAGCTCGCCGCGGATGTGCAGATCGTCTTTCCCGCCACCTCCATCCGCGAGGTGCAATGGCAGGAGACGCCCTACCGGACCCCCGGGGTCTCCTCGCCCGAGCCGGTCATCGCGGCGCTGATTTCCGCCGCACCCGAAACTCCTATCGCCGCTTCCCATACCTTCACCGTGCTGCGCGGGGAAGGTTGGGCCGCCCAGGACTTCCTGCCCGTTTCCCCGGAGGCCGCGGAGTACTATCCCTCCCGCGGGGAGATGAAACTCCTGAGGTCCGCGCGCTACGCCCGCCTCGCCTTTGCCGCCGCGACGGTGATGGCCCTGGCCTGGGTCGGGCTCGCGATGTTCCAGATGATCCGCCAGCCGGAGTGGAGCTTCAAATCGGAGGATGCCCAGTTCGGGAAGCAGATGCTCGCCAAGGTGACCGGGGACAAGACCCGTATCGAACACTGGGACAACCTTCTCGAAGACCGCTCGAAGGCATGGGCCACCATGGAGCTCCTCTCGGTGATGTTCCCGGAGCGCAGCGGCTTCCTGACCAAGACCTTCGCCCACTCCGTCAAAACGGACCCGGCACCCGGCCAAGCGAAGATCGGCTTCATCAGGGAATGGAAAATCACCGGCCTGGCCCGGGAAGCAGCCCTCGAACGGCTGGCGGCCCTGAACACCCGCGATGGGATTTCAGGCGTCTTCAACGAAGTGGCCCAGCTCACCGGCAACCAGGCCTACAGGGCGGATCTGCCGAGCCGGAGCCTGGTGGTGAACGTCCGCACGCTCGAGAACTCCTCCTACAAGCCCGGTCCCGAAGACGAGATGAACGCGCTCGACGAAGCGACGTATCCCTTCTCCTTCGACCTCACGATCACCCAGCGCTTCGAATCCGCCGACCCGATGGCCGTGATCGCCGCCAAGGCCCCTTGAAGAAGGAGGCAACCCCCTATTCCCATGTTTTACCGTCAATCCATCATCGTTTTCGGCTTCGTCCTGCCCGCCGTGGTCTGCGGCGCTGTCACCGGCGGCGGGCTGCTCCTGAAATCCAAGGCGGTGGCTTCCTTCCAACAGAAGCAGTCCCTCCACAAGGCATCCCTGGCGAACAACCGGAATTCACAGGCCATCGAGGCGCAGATCAGCCAGAAAAGAGCCCACGTGGACCGCTGGAAGGCTCTTTTGGACAAGGAAATGAAGAACACCCTCACCTCCGAGTTGAAAGAGATCTCGGACAAGCTGCCGGCGAAGGAGTTCACCCAAACCGCCGTGGAATGGCCGAACGGCTCCGGCGGCCTGGCAGCGGCGTCGGCCCAAAATTCTTCGCAGGTGAGGCTGGCTTTCCGCGCCACCTACCGGGCAATGCAGAAAGCCTTCATCGAACTGGAGACAAGAATGCCCCAGCTCCAGCTCCAGGAGATCAAGATCGATCCGAGCCCTTCCTCAGCCTCCACGCTGAATTTCCAAGTCACCTATACCGCTTGGGAAAAATGAATATGACTTTCACCACTCCCGCCCCCCGCGGCTTCACCGGGTTTTCCTTCGCCCTGCTCGCGACCGTCGCCATGTGCAGCGGCTCGGCTTTCGCGCAGTCGGCGGAAGGCTTTGATCTCGGGGACATCGTGGCCGAGCCCACCGCTCCCGCTGCCGCGGCAGGCACCCCGGCGACCGAAGCCAAGCCCCTGACCAATGCCGAGGCGGGTCCGGCCCGGTATGCAGGCTCAGGACCGGAACTCGCCGCCTATGTGGATCGTTTCGTTAGCTCGTTCTCGATTGGCAAACGGACCACCGACCCCTTCGGCCGTTATCAGGATCCGGAGTTCAAGGCACCGGAGCCGAAGATCCTCAATTCCAAGAAGGTCCCCACCTTCAAAAAGGAGCCGCCCATCCCCTTCTCCGATGTCATCGCGGCGATCCAGGTCAACATGATTATCCCTTCGCAAAAGCGCTTCCTCGTCAGCACTCCGGCGGGGGCCCGCAGCTTAAAGCTGGGAGATGTCTTTCCCATCCAACTGCCGAATGGCAAGCGGGTGCGCGTGCAGGTCAAGAGCGTGACTTCATCTGCCATCCAGTTCATCAATCTCGATACCGGAGAGAAAGGCGTGCTGAAGCCCGGCGTGATGCCGCAGGGCATGCAGCGCGGCACCGATGGCATTTCCGCCCCGGGCATGCAGCCTGACGGTCCGGATGCCCCGATCGAGATCCAATCTGTCGTTCCCCCCATTTCGTCCAACCGTTGAGGTCGTCCTCCCCGACTTGCTGTCCCACACACCACACACCTGACATGAAGCCTGCAATCGCCGTCGCCACGCTGCTGGCCCTGCCTCTTCCCATCGTTTCCGCGCAGGAAGACGGCCTCGCCGTCGGCCCCGCCGAAACGTCCGATACCGCCGTGCCGGATCTGCCGCCTCCGGCACCCGCCCCGGCACCTCCCGCCGCCGACCTGCCGAATCTTCCCGCGGATCCCGGCGCTCCGGAAGACGCGGTACCCGCGCCCGGAGATCCTGCCGCCGCGGAAGGCGCACAGGAAATCCAGGAATCCGAGGAGGGCTACCTGATCAAGGACGCGCCGATCAACGACATCTTCCAATTCCTGGCCAAGCAGGGAGGCCGCCAGTACTTCCACAATGCCAAGCTTGCCACGCCTGAATACCGCGTGACGGGGCACTTGAACGACGGCAATCCGCTCCAGCAGATGGAAGAGCTGGCCTTCATGTACGGCCTGACCCTCTACACCAAGGGCACGACCATCTACGCCCTGAGCCAATCCCAACTGAGCCAGCTCCCGAGCGCGGAATTCAACTACCAGCTCCGCTACCTGCGACCGACGGACATCGAGCCCATCAAGGCCTTGATCCAGCCGATGCTCACGCCCGGCACGGGCATCGTGAACTTCGAGCCGAAGACCAACACGATCGTGATCGTGGATACCGCGCACCGCATCGAGCAGGCGCGCAAGCTCCTCCACAGCATCGATCAGGCAAAGGGGCAGATCGTCGTCGAAACGAAGATCCTGCGGATCAACAGCAGGGCCGCGGAACGGACCGGCATCGATTGGTCCTCTTCCCTCGGCGCGACGGGAACATCGATCGAGGTGGTCCGCAGCCTTAACAGCGTCTTCGGCATCTCCTCCAACTTCGACCCCGACGCCACCGGCGGCATCACATCGGGCAGCACCCTCTCCTCATTGGAAATTCCGGGCGCCGCGAACAACCTCGTCCTTTCGCCCCTTCAGTTGAACGGGGTGCTCCGGGCCCTCGCCGAAGGCAACTTCGCCACGCAGGTTTCCAACCCTACCCTCATCACGGAGGACAACGAGCAAGGCTCGATCTCCATCATCGACCGTATCCCGATCATCACCGCCACGGTCACCCAGTCGAACGGCACCACCAACATCACCGAAGAGGTGCGTTACAAGATCGATTCGACCGACAAGAGCATCTCCGAAGATCCGGAGAAGCACCGGGAAGTGGGCATCTCCGTTTCCATCACGCCCACCTTGCTGCCGGACGGCACGGTCCGCATGCGCCTGCGCCCGCGTTCCGCCCAGATCGTCGAGCAGGTCCGGGGCCAGTCCGGCAACACCTATCCCCGCGTGACGGAGTCGATGATCGAGTCCCTCTCCCGCGTCCCCGACGGTCACTCCCTGGTAGTGGGCGGCTTCTACGGCGAGATCGAGAACAAGAACAACAACAAGGTGCCCGTTCTCGGCGACGTGCCGGTGCTCAACTTCTTCTTCAAGAGCAAGGAGACCGTGAAGGAAAACTCCAGCTTGGTATTCATCGTCACCCCGACTTCCTACGACCCGACCAGCCGCTCCGCCACGAGCACCCAGAGCAGCCGCATCCACCGCAACGTGAGCCTGCCTCAGGACCACGATTGGGTGGACCCCGAGTGCAACCCGGGCCCTGCCCACGAACCGAACCTGCGCCGCGGCGTCCGCGACCTCAGGCCGACCCAGGCACCCTACTATCCGACGGATGCCGAACTGGACCGGCAACCTGCGCCCGCACCAGCCCCGGCGACGGTAAAAGGCCGCTTCAGCAAAGGCGGGAGGAAGTGAACGGCGCGGGGCGGGGACCTTTCCCCGCCCGGCCCTTGCCACGACCCACGGAATCCATGTCATCCCCCACATCAGCCATGCACGATCAGCCGGCGCGAAAGCACGGCGACATCGATGAACTCCTCAGGATCTGCCTGGAGCAATCCCTCCAGGCGGTCCAGGCCACGGGCGTGGCCACGGAGACGGAACTCGCACGCACCCGCGTCGCCTTCGAGAGGGCCGTGGCAAAGGGCGAACCGATGGATGTCCTGGAAATCCTGGCACGCATGCAGGGCGCGGAAGAGGAGCATCTCGGCATCGAGGTCGCGAGGATTTCGCACGCGGTCTCGATGGTGATCCATCCCTCCCCGCCTTTGATTCCCTTCGCCGCCAAGTTGATCGCCCCGTCGGCGTTTTATGAATCCTTCGACCACCTCCACAAGGTGGCGAGGGCCTTGCTGGCACCGGTGATCTTCGCGGAAGACACGGACGCCGTGGGCACCGGCGCCCTCAATCCGGTGGCCGCCCGCATCATGGCCGACGAGATCCTCTCCACCGTGGACCGCCGTTTCGGCATCAAGCCCTTCGTCACCTCCGTCCGGATGGATTACGAGAGCTGGAGCTTCATCACCCGCAAACATTTCGGACTGTGATCGACTACGACAGCATGTCCTTCAACGAGCTCATCAGCGGGCAGATCATGCGCGCGCTGGCGATGCACGATCCGCAATACGCCGAGCTTTCCCACGATCAGGTGGCGAACCGGGTGACCCGCTATTGCTTTATGGGAGCGATCGCGAAGATCAACGGCCTGCCCTTCTTCCCGAAGGTGGCCGAGTTCTGCGACGCCTCCCTGCACGCGTACTGCGATCCCACGGTGCTGACGCGCGGGCTCTTCAGCCCCCTCTGCGTGACCGGCGACAAGCTGGTGGTCGCGGTGGCCAATCCCTGGAGCCCTCTGCCGGACGAATACCTCGCCCCGCGCTTCCCGGATCTGGAGATCGTCAAGATCGTCACGCTCGCCTCCGAAATCGCCCGCGCGATCGAGTCGGTCGCAACCAACTCCGGCCCGAGCCGCTCGGAACTCGAAGCCATTGACGTCGAGGACAACGGCGACGACATCCGCGACTTCGACGTGACGACGGACTACACCGAGCCGATGGCCCAGCTCGTAGCCACCGTCATGGCGGACGCCGTGAAAGGCCGCGCCTCGGACATCCACTTCAAGGTGGAGAAGGAGTCCTTCTACTACGCCTACCGCGTGGACGGGGACATCGGCCCGAAGGTCGAGATCCCGATGAAGCTGAAGGACCGGCTGGACGCCTTCCTGCTGAACCTGATGAAGCTGCCAACGGAGATCCGCGCCACCGCGCCGGGGATCTCCGGCCGTTTCACGATCTCCTATTTCCACCGCCCGATCGACATCCGCTACGAACGGCACCGTACTTACCGCGGCTACCACATCACGATGCGTCTGCTCGACAAGAGCAACATCAACGTGACCCTCGGCAAGGGAACGCTTGCATTCGACGAGGAGACGCTTTTCGAGCTGAGCAAGGTGATGCGCGTGCCTGCCGGCATCATCGTCATGTCCGGACCCACCGGCTCGGGGAAATCCACGACGCTCAACGCGATCCTCCGCGAACTGAACCGGCCCGACGTGAACATCCTGACGCTGGAAAACCCGGTGGAGGACGAAGTGCCCGGAATCACCCATTGCGACTTGAAGAGCCCCAAGGAATTCAAGCCGATGATCGCTTCCTTCATGCGGAGCGACCCGGATATCATCCTCATGGGCGAGGTGCGCGACATCGAATCCGCCGAACTCGCGATCGAAGCCGCGGTGACGGGCCACAAGGTGCTCACCACCATCCACACCCCGCGCGCCTCACAGATCATCGAGCGCTTCGAGCAGCTCGGCATCGAGCGCTGGAAGATTGCCCAGACGCTCAAGGCTGCCTGCGCGCAACGCCTGGTGAAGCTGCTCTGCCCCTACTGCAAGGAGGCGAAGCACGGAATCTCCGAACTCAACCGCCGCACCTTCAACCTCGATGAATCCTGGGGCGACATCCCGATCTACGAGGCCAAGGCCGGCGGGTGCCCCGAGTGCCGTTTCTCCGGCTACAACGGCCGGACCGCCATCCTCGAATTCATTCCCATCCCCCGGAAGACCTCGGACCTGCTGGCCAAGGGCGAGATCTCTCCCGACGAGCTGGAAGTAAAATTCCAGGAAGAGGGCAAGCTGCCGAACCTGCGCCGCAGCGGGCTGCGCCTCCTGCGCGAAGGCAAGACCGACATCGAAGCCGTTGCCAAGGTCATCGACATGACATACACCGATGAGTAGTGCCACCGCCGCCAGCACCGCCAAGCCCGCTCCCGGCAAGAAGCCGGAAGCCCAGCAGGCGTCTTTCAGTTTCCTGAAGGCCTCGCAAACGAAGGAGTTCAGCAAAAAAACGCTGATCAATCTCTTCCGCGGCATCAGCTCGATGCTGCGCGCCCAGATCAATACGGCGGACGCGCTCAAATACTACGGCCAGGGCCTCAGCGACAAGATGATGGTGGATGCGCTGACGAAGATCCGCGACGACATCAACTCGGGCATCAGCGTGCACGAGGCCTTCCGCCGCACCGGCCGCTTCAGCGACATGGTCGTGGGCCTGATCCAGGCGGGCAGCGATGCCGGCCAGCTCCACGAGGCCTTCAAGTCCCTCGCCGCGCGGTTCACCAGCGAGCTTCATTTCCAGAAGGCGATCCGCAAGGCCACGGTGATGCCCACGGTCATCATTTCCGTGTTGGTCGGCGCCTTCATCACCTCGCAGGTGAAGATCGTGCCGCAGGTGGAAGAGATGCTTGCAGGTGTGGGAGCCAAGCCGGACGGCATGACGGCGATCTCCTTCAAGATCTCCCATATCACCCAGTCGGTCTGGCCGGTGGTGGTGCTCACGATCATCGGCATCGCCATCGTGATCTGGCGCTCCGCAAAGGTGCGGAACTTCTTGCTGGGCCTCGCGATGTCGAAATGGCGCCTGCTGCGGCTGCTCATCCTGAGCATGCGCCAGATGACCTTCCTGGCCACCATCAAGCTCCTGCACGCCAACGGGATCAACCTGGCCAAGTCCATCCGCGTGTCCGCGAATAGCGTGAAAGGCACGCCCTTCTATCAAGAGCTGCGGGACGCCGCCGAGAAGTACGAGAACTCCGGCGTGCCGCTTTCCACCGCCTTCGCGAAATACACCTCCGTGGACTCCCAGGTGGTACACATGCTTTCCATCGGCGAGAAATCCGCCTCCCTGGATAGCCAGTTGGAGATGCTCTCCTCGATGTACGAGGAAGATTCTGAAACCTACATGGCCGCGTTCACCGCGGCGGTCAGCTTCCTCGTGCTGATCATGGCCGTCTTCCTGATCGCCGCGGTCTTCATCGGAACCTTCCTGCCGATCTTCCTGATGGGTCCGAAGATGATGAACAGCGGAGTGTGAGCTCCGTGCCAACTCGATCCCGACGACGATGCAACTTACACGACTCGACCGCTATCTCCGCTCGCGGTTCGTTTACGAGACGCACATCTATACTCTGCGGCTCCCGGCTTCGATCCCGGCCGGCACCATTGCCGAGGAGCTCCCCGAATCGCCCGGGCGCAAGTTCAAGCACCGCTTCATCCTGCGCAGCGACAAGGCGGTGCAGGAGCTGATCGAGGAACTGAGGAGCGCCAACCAGATGTTTACCACCCGGGTGGTGGACAGGGAGGCATGGTACGTGCCCTTGCTCGCCCCGAACGGCAAATCCGTGACCTGGTGGCTGGTTTGGGCGTGCTTCACCGCCATGGGGGTCTTCGGCCTCATCCACGTGGCCAAGATCGCCTGGGCTAATGAAGAACTCCGCAAGAACGTCTCGGAAGCGATGAAGATCCTCCAAGGATAGGATCGCGACTCTCACTGAAGTAAAGATTTCCGTCTTTTCAAGGCACCCAAACCATCATAAACTCCAGCGTCCCATGAAGACTGTCCGTTCCATCTCCGCTGCCCGGGGGGGATTCACGCTCATCGAGCTCACGGTGGTGATCTTTATCCTGATCGCACTCCTGAGCATGGGCTTCGGCATGTCCAAGACCATCGAGAAATGGAAGAAGGGTAAGGAAGCCTCGGAAACCCTGCGGTCCGTTTACACGGCCCAGCGCCTCTATCTGGCCGACCATCCGACCGCGGCGGTGAACACGCTGACCCCGGCGCTGCTGCTTCCCTACATCCCGAACGGCACGGGCGTTTTCCCGGGTTCCACCTCCCTCGAGGGGACCGCCCTTCACGCGCAGGTGAACGTTTCACCGCCGGTCTGGAGCCCCACCGCGGGCGGTGTCTCCGGCCCCGCCTACGATCCTTCCGGCAGCGCCACGGACTCCCTCTGGGACGTCGGACAATGAAACTGCCGCGCGTCATTTGCCTTTCAGGCATCGTTGCCCTGGCGCTCGCCGGGAACGCGGCGGCGGAGGAATTCACCGCCATGGGGGACTACGTCATCCGGAGCCAGATTAAGATCACCGGCACCGGGCGCGTGGTACAGATCCCGATGAAGCCCTTGGCCCTCAAGGTGGAGACCGATGGCGTCACCGTCCGTATCTCCACCGGCACGGAGTCCGACAGTTGGTCCACCTTTACCATCTACCGCTCGGACGGAATCGGCCGCCAGAGTTCGGTCGGCGGAGCGCTCGAGGTCGTGCCCGGCGTCCAGGCCACCAGCGACCATGGTGGCGTCCACAAACATCTCCGGCTCACACGGGATACGCTGACCCTTACGGTCTTTCCCGGCGTCTCCGACCAAACCTTGGTAACCCATGCCCTCATCGCCCCCCCCTCTGCAAACGCATCCGCTGGCGCCGGCGCGGCGGATCCTGCCTCACCTTGAACTCATGCGCCCGCTGCCCACATCGACCCAAATGAGTACCAGCACCGCGAAGCCGCAGGCTCCGGCAGCGACGCAAACGCTGGAACTCGGACCGCTGCACCACTCCTCGCCGGCATCGAACCGCCGGGCTTCGTCCTCGGGCTCTGCCCAGCGTTCCTACCCTTGGCTCCTGCTCGCGAGCACCGGCCTCGCCGCGGTTTTCTGCGGACTCTATCTTACCAAGCCGGTCATCGCCGCCGGCACGGCTCCATCCATCGCGGACGCGCCTTTCGAGCCCGCGCCTTCGCTCTCGCCCGGCCCCGACGCCGCGAAGCCCGCGAGCGAAAGCCGCTCGCTGCTGCCGAGCTCGGCCGCACTTCCCGGCGACCCGTCGGCCAAACCGCAAGCTGCGGATCCCCGCCGCTTGCCGAGCGCGGAGACCGGAGCCGCCGCTTCCTACGAGGAGACGAACCTGCGCATCCAGCACGTGCTGAAAGCCGAGGGTCCCGCAGGGGAGGATCTCGGGAAAATCATGCTGGAAGTGCCCGTGCTCTATGGCAGCCGCTCGCTGCGATGGACACCCGCGGAGGTCGCCCGCGCCCGCGAACTCCTCGTGCGCATCGGCGATTACCAGGAAAAGACACGAGCCTTGCAAACCGAAGGAGGAGCCCTTCTTTCGGAATGGAATGCCTTGGTCGGAGACTCCGTGCCGACAGAGGTCCTTCGGGCAGACAGCCCTTCCCTCACCCGCGACGCCCTGCTGAACCCCGCCGAGGGGCTCGACAGCACCGAAGCCATCGAAATCCAGAACCGATGACCTTTTTCCGACCTACCCTCGTCTTCGCCGTTTTGACTTCCGCGGCGGTGGCCCAAGACATTGCACCCAAGGACGAAACGCGCGATCCCGTGTTTTCCGCGCTCTCCGGAGACCTCGATGACAACGAGGGTCCCAGCGTCACCGTGGATATCAGCGCCTCCGCCCCCTCCCTGCTTCCTGAAGACTCCGGCGAGCCGGTGCTGGTAACCGGCAAGCGGCCGGAAGAAACCGAGGAAGGTGCCGACGCCGCCCCTCCCCCGGCTCCCGAGCCGGAAGGCGTGACCGTCACCGTGGAACCGGGCAGTGGCGGCGCAGCGGCCGTGGATGCCGCCGCGGTGAAACTGCTGGCCCCTTTCCCCGCGAAACCGCTCGCCGCGCCGCCCGTCGGCTGGCGATTGGAACACCCGAAGGAAGTGCCCGCCTTCGTCCGCGAAGTCCCCCTGTCCAATGGTACCAAGATCTCGCTTTCCATCCGGCCCCACCTGCTGGTTCCGGATGCCGATGGCGCAAACGTGATCGCCGTCAAGGAGCCGGGCTACGAGCCCGCCCTGCGCTACGCCCAGACCGGCACGATGTCGGCCGTGATATCGTCCTCCTTGGAACGCCTCGACCAGGACTCCCGCAAGATGAGCGAGGCGATTGATCGTCTGGGCCAGCTCCTCAGCTCCCTGCCCTCTCCCGAAGCACCCCCGGAATCCGCTCCATCACCCGTCAAGAAACCGCGATGAAATCGAGCCTTATTCCGATCGCCTGCGGAACCGCTCTCGCTCTGATGACCGGCGCTGCCGCCACCCATTGGTGCGCGGTGCGCGACATGGTGGCGCTGGCATCCGCCATGCCCGCCAGCCGCCCTGCACTCCCGGCGTCCGCCGACCGCCCTTCCCCGGCCCCGATGCCAGATGATCGCGTCGCGCGCGAGGCGAGGGACCTGCTGGCGGAAGTGCGCGGCAAGAAGAGCGCGACCACCTCTCCCGGCCGCCGGGATGCACGCACCCCCTCCTTCTACGCCGGCCATGCGGATCGGGAGCAGGCGGCGGAGCGCAAGCCTTCCCGTCCCCCCTCGGGAGACCCCACGGAAGCACGTATCGAGAAACTTCTCACCGCGCTGGAAGGCGCGGTCGAACAAAATCAGGAGCTCCGCGACCGCCTGGCGGATACGAACCGCGACGTCATGGAGCTGCGCTTCCAAGTGGATAGCTATTCAGGGCAGTTCCGCCCGCTGAAGGTGGAAGAAGAACCCACCTTTTACGACGACGGATCCGGGGTCCTCCCGCCGCTGGATGCTCCCTGACCGGGGCTGCCATGGCTTTACGGAAAAAGGCAGACAGGAATGTCCGCCTTCTTCGTTTGTCGCACCGGATCGCACGACCCCGCGGCATTCCACGGGGTTCCTGAGCCAGACAGGCAAGCCCCTGCCTCAGATCGGCATCGGGAAGGCGCGGTTGAAGGCAAAAACCTTGTCCCGGATGGCGTGGAGTTTCACTTCGTCGCCGATAGCGGCCAGCGCCTCGGCAATGAAATCCGCGACTTGTTCGACATCCTGCTCCTTCATGCCGCGGGTGGTCACCGCCGGGGTGCCGATGCGGATCCCGCTGGGTTTCATCGGAGTACCCGTGTCGAAGGGGATGGAGTTCTTGTTCACCGTGATGCCCGCTTCATCGAGAGCATGCGAAGCGTCGGCTCCGTTCAGGTCTTTGGTGCGGAGGTCCACCATCATCACGTGGTTGTCCGTGCCGCCGGAAACGATGCGGTAGCCGTGGCTGGAAAGGCGGGCGGCGAGGGCCTGCGCGTTCTTCACGATCTGCTCCTGATAGCCCCGGAACTCCGGCTGCAGCGCCTCGCCGAAGCAGACGGCTTTCGCGGCGATCACGTGCATGAGCGGGCCGCCCTGAATCCCGGGGAATACCTGGGCATCGATCTTCTTCGCGAACTCTTCCTTGCAAAGGATGATGCCGCCGCGCGGGCCGCGGAGGGACTTGTGGGTGGTGGAGGTGACGAAATCCGCGTGCGGCACGGGGCTCGGATGCACCCCGGCGGCGACCAGACCGGCGATGTGCGCCATGTCAACGAAGAGATACGCTCCCACCTCGCGTGCGATCTGCGACATCCGCTCGAAGTCGATGACGCGGGAATAGGCGCTGGCCCCGCAGGTAATCAGCGCCGGCTTCACCTCGCGCGCCATCTCGGCCAGCTTGTCGTAGTCGATCCGCTCGTCATCCGGGCTGACGCCATAGTGAACGACGTCGTAAAATTTGCCGGAGAAATTCGCCTTGTGGCCGTGCGTCAGGTGGCCCCCGTGCGAAAGGTCCATGGTCAGGATCTTATCGCCGGGCTTGAGGACGGAGAAATAGACGGCGGTATTCGCTTGGGAACCGGAATGCGGCTGGACGTTCGCGTGCTCGGCTCCGAAGAGCTTCTTGGCGCGGTCGATGGCAAGCTGCTCCACGACGTCCACGTTCTCGCATCCGCCGTACCAGCGCTTGCCTGGATAGCCCTCGGCATACTTGTTCGTCAGCACCGACCCTTGGGCCTCCATGACCGCGGGCGAGGCGAAATTCTCCGAAGCGATCAGCTCGATGTTGTTCCGCTGGCGCTTTTCCTCCGCCACGATGGCGGCGTAGAGGTCGGGGTCGGTCTCGGCGATCCGGGAGCCGGAGGACTTGCACACCCGCAGTTCGTGGCGGCCACCTTCAAATTCCGTGGAAAGGAATGCATCCACCATGGCGATCGCCGTCACGCTATCGACGCTCTTGCCACCTAGGCAGAGGACGTTCGCGTCGTTGTGCTGGCGCGTGGTCACCGTTTCCTCGACCGTGCGCACATTGGCCGCGCGGACGTGGCGATGGCGGTTCGCGGCGATGCTTACGCCGACGCCCGAGGTGCAGCACAGGATCCCGTAGTCCTGCGTCCCGTCCGAAACGGCACGCCCCACGAGATTGGCGAAATCCGCATAATCGACCGATTCGTGGCCCTGGGTGCCGAAGTCCGCGACCTCGTGGCCCGCGGCCTTCAAATGGGCGACGATGGCATCCTTCAGGTCAACTCCGCCGTGATCGGCGCCGAGGGCAATACGCAGGGACTTCTGGCTCATGGTGATCGCTTGGGCGGCAGGGACATGAACCGGAGGGCCGGGAAATGCAACACTTGACTGGGATGAGGAAGCGGGCCGGAGACATCCGGGCTGCCCTTACCCGGGTCTTTAAAAGAAACCGAAGCGCTTCCGCCGGTAAAATGGTTTGGCAGATTGGGTAAAATAGTCCTCCAAGCCGCCTTGACCGGTGATTCGCATCATGTCCACCGGAGGATCCGGAATTTCGATGCCACTAATCACAGGTCCCACGCCAGCCCTCACCTTGTCCCAATCACCCTTCACCTGTAGCGCAATCAGAGTGTGCCCTTTTTGGGCCTCCGATGGGTCCAGGATGTGTGCGAGGTAGGCCTTCTCCACTTCGGGAATCGTTTTGAAATAGGCCGCGAGCGCCTCCACCAAGGCTGCCGGATATCGCGCGGGCTCGACTAGCAACACATTTGTATCTTCCTTAATCACGCGCGCTGCTGGTTCGAACATTTCGCCGCTCAGCAGCGCGGCGATTTCACCCTTCTCTAAAACTTTCCCGCATTCCGATCCAAAATTCAGCAGGAGGTCCGCTCCTTTCGTGATCTTCATCAACACCGCTGCATTCAGGCCAAGATAGCTCGCCTCATGGGTCAGGACCGCCTGCAACCGCAGCGGCGACGAAAACACCGGGAGATACGGCCTACCCTCCCATTCGATGGGCATTATCCGCAACTTCATGCCCGACTCCAAAACGGATTTTCCAGCATCAAGTGGCGGCGGGCCATCCTGAACGACGAAAAGGTCTGATTTCAGCAGGTCTCGATAAAACTGCGGCCGGCATTCCGGCGCGGTCGAGGCGCGCAACAGGGACTGCTCCAGATCGTTCTGTGGAATGAAAGCCATGATATGAGCCGATGATGGAATTTCAGCACGCCCCATCCCAGCAGCGGCAGGGAAATCATCCCCCCTGCCAAGTCTGATCGACGAAGGCGATGAGGGTGGGGATGGCCAGGTCCAGGGTCTTCGCGGTCTCCTCGTAGGCCTTGCGGCCCATGCCGATGGGATCGGGGACGTCCGAGGCCACCCCTCGTCCCGGAATTTCCACGAATTCGCAGGCGAGGTAGAACTTATCCGAATAGTCGGGAAAGAGATTCTCCAAGGCCTCCAGATGGTCCGAGGTCATCGCGAAAACGTGGGTCGCCTGCTCGACGAGCTCCTGCGACACCGGTTGGCTGGTGAAGCCGTCGAGCGAAATCCCTCTTGCCGCCAGAAGCTTGGCCGTTTCCGGATTCGGCTGATCTCCCGGGTAGGCGGCGACGCCCGCCGACCGCACTTCATAATCCCCGCGGCCTTCCACGGCCTTGCGGAAAAGGCCCTCGGCCATCGGACTGCGGCAGGTATTTCCCGTGCAGACGAAAAGTACCGATTTCTTGGCGGACATCGCGCGCACCATGCCTTTCGCATCCCGCCCGGTCAAGGCGGGTCCATGGTCACGATCACCCGGCCGAACCGCCGTACGGGACCGGCTCCGCCGGGGTCGGGTACGGTCACCCGCTCCCATGCATCGTCGATTCCTTCGACCAATGGCACCGAAGCCGCGTCGTTGAAGTCGTCGAGCGAAGCCCCGAATTGGGGCACGTAAGCGAGGCCCGCGACGCCTTTCCGCCGGAGGTACTGGAGGGACAGCACCTGGCCGTCGGGTTCGCCGGGAACCACGATCAGCCGCGGGAGACCGGCTCCGGGAACGACGCCGGGATCGTAGATCGCGGGATCCGAGGCGGAGGGATTCAGGTTGAAGGCGTATTCCAGCAATTTCGCGATGCCGTCCTCGTCCTCATCCGCCAATTGCGAAGCGTCCGAGGAGTCCACGCCGCGATCGAGCGCCCATTGCTGATAGCCGGTGCGATAAATGACCTCCAGCAGGTCGGAGGCGTGATTTCCGGAAGCGGTGGCATCGGTGGCGGCATTCTCCGGCAGGAGCAGGGTCACCAGTGGCGCGCTGCCCTGCACCTCCACGGTGTAGGAATCGCCGCCGCCGGTGAGGGAGAGGATTTGCCCCCCGCTGATCGAGATGTCCGCCGCCTCGAGGCCGGTCACCGGTTCGGAGAAAGAGAGAACCGCCTCGAAAGGACCGTTCACCGCCACCGCCGGGCCATCCCATGTCGGCAGAGGCCTCAAAGGGACGAGCATGAGCCGGTCCACCCGGGTGCCATCGTCACGGACATAGAGTTCCAGGGTGTGGGCCCCCGCCGTGAGGCTGAAGATCGTCGGATTCGTGAGCGGCTGGCGCGAACTGTTGGCGGTATCCCAGTGAAACTGGCCTGAATTCACCTCGCCGGGCACCTGGTTGGTATGCCACTCGGAGGGTGGCTGGCTGTCGAAGCCGATGAAAAGCGAGTCGCTACCGGAAGAATCCGAACGCACGAGCCCCCGCACGTGATATTGGCCGGGGCGCGGGAGAACGAGGGAATAGGTGGCCTTGAGCGCGGCATTCAATGCGAAGTCGCCGGCGCGGCTGCCGTCTGGCGACAAGATATAGGCACCCCCGCTCGCCGATGCGTCGGCCACTTCCACGAAGCTGCCGGTCCCCCCGTTCGAAAGGACCCCGTCCTCCGCCTCCATGGCTAGGATATAGGGAACGAACGGAACCGACAGGAAAGCCCCCTCTCCCATCAGGTTCGCGGCGAGATCGACGACCGAGCCAGCGTGCAGCTCCACGCCTACCAGGCCTGTCTCCGCGGGAGTGATTGTCAAGAGATAGCCGATGCCGTCCGGAATGATCGAATCGAGCGTGGCACGGTGCAGGGTGAAATCGGCGGCGGTTAGCCCCGTGACTGCCTCGTCGAAAGTGAGGCCGATCTGGAAGGTGCCGGCGGTAGCGCCCGGCACTCCCGTGAAGCGCGGAACCGGCGGCAGGGTATCGAGATGTTCGAGCGAAAGGACGGATGACGCCCTGCTGCCCAAGCCCCCGCTGTTTGCAGCGTCCAGGGGAACCGAGACGGACACGTTCGGGGCACTCGGTGAAATGGTCGCCACGTAGTAGTAACCCTTCCCCCGCAGTCCGGTAACGGTGCCGCCGCTGACCGACAAATCGCTCTCGTTGAAGTCCGTGACGTTTGTGTCGAAGACGACGGTCGCCTCGAAAGGCCCGTTGACGATGCCGGAGGGCCCGGCGATTTCACAACGCGCCTTCCGCTGGCCTACTAGTCCTTCATAGCGCCGAACCGCATTACCATCTGTCCAGGTGCCGGAGGTCATCAGGGTCCAGGCCACCGCATCGGTACTGTATTCCACCACGTAGTCGCCGATACGCCCGTTCGATGAATTCTGGCGCGGTGTATAAACAAAGCCCCCGACAGGCCTGAGGGAACCCAAATCGATGACGACATAATGCGGCGGAACCGGCTCCGGGCCACCCCATTCCGTATGCCAGTAGGTCGCGGGGTTTCCGTCAATGACCTGGACCGCCGGGGCAACTTCATTGCCCGTTTCCTGGCTATCGACGGAATGGATGGATTGCTCGGATACCGGGATGGCAGAACCATCGCCGTCGAGCACGGAAAACTCGGCAACCGAGGTCCATGCCCGGTCGAAAACTTCCCTTGTCGCCGTCAGCCGCACATAGCGGGCCTGCGGGGATGCGGGAGCCGTCTGGAACTCCGCATCGTTCAGGCTTTCCAGATATTCCTGGAGCAAATCCACCGCTTTCTGATCAACCATGTTTTTCGCCAGAGGCGGCATGGCGGCACCGTTCCCCACGTTCGCCATGCGGACGTGGAGCGCGGATAAATCGGCGTCGCCGGGTTTGATGTAGCGCCCGTCGGGCCCGAGATTGAAGTGGCCTTGGATGAGCCCGTTAATGATTCCCTGCACCCTCAGCGGGGTGCCCAGCCGTGCGTCGAAAAAGTCCACCGTACCGCCGGGGCGGTGGCAGTGCGAGCAATTGGAATCGAGATAAGAGCGGACGCGATGTTCGATCGGTGCGGTCTCGTCATCCAGCGGGCGTGCTTCCAAGAAGTCTTCCAATTGCGCCGCGGTAAGGGAGGCGTTGAACATCCCCAGCGCATTGAAGGTCGTGAGCTGGTTGTCCGTGCGGCCGGTCAAGGCATAGTGGAAGGGTTTGTTCAGCGAATGCGTCCGCAGCCCGAGAGCCTGACCGGCGGCGGCATTGTGGCACTGGAGGCAATCGGCACGGGAGGGGTAATCCCAATGCCGCATCTCGGTGCTGCCGTCCTGGAGCGTGACCTCGATGTCATCCGCATCGCCCGTGGTGAGAAGTTCCGCGTCGGTGCCCTGCGCATTCCATTTATACGTCACGCCGTACTTGCCGCCTGCTTCCGTGCAAACGATGAAGCGGGTTTCAAGGCGCCGGACGAGCGATGGATTGCGCTCGTCCACGGGCAACTCGAAATGCTTCACCAGCACGGTCCCGGCCGGAAACACCCAATTGCCTTGCTCGCTGAAAGCGATCTTTTCCGCGGCGCTGTCATGGGCACCGTCGTTCGGAAGGACGATCCAGCGTTTCTTCGCGGCGGCGTCGGACCAAAGCGGATTCGCCACATCGTAAGGGATCACCCCTGGTGCGGTGGCCAGCGTCGCCAGATCGGTGAACACCCCGGTTTCCGAGAGGAACTGCGGCGGCTCTTCAGCGGCGCCCGCATCGACGAGCTTGCGGATGGTACCGCCCGGCTGGTCGGTGCCGTTGACGTTCATCAGATAGATCTCTCCGTCAGGGTCGGTGAAAAAGTTGGCGAGCCCGACTTTGCCGCCGGTTGGGAACCCTGCGTAAATCTCCTCGATCACGGGTGCGCCTCCGCCCGCGTCGATCGTGGCAGTCCAGATCCTGCCTCTGGCATGATCCCCGTAGAGGAGCTTCCCGCCGAGCTCCTCGTTCCATTTCTGACCGCGGTACCGCATGCCGCCGATGATGCAAGTGCCCGTGGCGCGATTGTAATCGATCACCGGAGGAATACTGGGGCCGATGATGGGGGAAGGCACGGCTCCGGGACCGGCGATGGATCCCTCGCGAAAGCCCCACTGGGCATTGCCGCCCATCGGCAGGCGGGTCATCTCCTCGCGCGCGCCCTCGCCCACGTCGCCGATCCAGATCTCGCCGGTGAGCGAGTCGTAGTGGGCGGTGTGCGGACTGCGCAGTCCGAGGGAATGGTACTCCTCCAGGATCGTGCCGTTGACATCTTGCCAAGGGTTGTCGTTGGGGATGCCGTAACCTTGGGTGGAACTCGCAGGCCAGCCGGCGGGCTTGCTGGCGGGGCTCTGGGGCTGGCGGCGGATCGGATGGGACTTCGCGGGATCGTTATCCACATCGATGCGAAACACCCCGCTGAAGAGGCCTCCGTCAAGGCGTTGGGTGCGGCTGAGCGCGCCGTCCGTGCCGTGCAGGCCGCCACCTTCATTACTATCGCCTCCGTCACCGCAAGTAATGTTCAGGAAACCCTGGTTATCGAAGAACATCGCCCCGCCGTTGTGCCAGCGGCAGCGGTCGTACTGGTTCATCAGCACGAACTCGCTGGCCGGATCAAGAGTGTCGCTTGCAGGGTCCCAGGTGAAACGGGAGACCCTCCAGTATGAAAGATTGGGGCCCTCGCCGGCGAGTTGAGGCCGGTGATTGTAACACACGTACACGTAGTTCGCGTTCGGCGAACTCGCGTCCCCGAACTGGGGATGGAAGACCAGCGAGTAAAAGCCCTGGTCCTCGGAAGTTTGGGTGAACTGCCGCCAGTCCAGCACGTCCACCACCTCCGTTTGGATGACCGCCGAATTGTTCTCGAAGCGGTAGATCCGGCCGTCTTTTCCGACCAAGAGCAACTGGGTGGTCCCGGGGATAGGGGTGAGCCAGAGCGGATCGACGAAGGTGAGCCCGGGGAAGGCGTTGACGGTCGTCCATCCGGTCGCTTGTCCGGGGGCCGTCTGCGGGAAAACACCGCCGAGATAAGGAGCGACCGCTTGGGGAGCATCCAAACCGCCTGCCTGTGCAGCCGCTTGCCACGGGATCAACCCGAGGAGGCAGGCAGTACATAGGGAGGAGAGCTGGAGCCCCGGAAATCTGGGTTTCACCGGGATCATTGGAGACGCTTTATCAATGATTTGCGCGGATTCAATGGAATTCCTGCGAATACCTGACCCCCCAAAAGAGTGGCATGACGATGCCGTCACCTTCCGACCTTGATACGACAAGCATCTGCCGCACGTCCGTTGCGATATTTCCCGCTGCCGTTACAAACATCGCTCGATCCTCGCTCCCGCACCACACCCTTCTATCCCGGGCGGAGCGGGAACAAATCGCGGCTATGGGCCACATCCTTTCCGCACCTCAGGGCCGACTCCGCTTCCACTCCGCCAATACCGCTAGAAATGCCGGCAGATACCGCTGTGCCTTGGATTCGCCGATGCCGGAAACCGCCAAGCCCTCCTCCGATGTGATCGGCCGGTAACGGCTCAGGGCTTCCAGTGTCTTATTGCTGAAGATCACATAAGGCGGCACATCTTCCCTCTTCGCGAGCCTCGCGCGGAGATCGCGCAACATGGAGTAGAGGATCGGCTCGAAACCGTGATCCGCCAGCGTGGAGACGGTGGCTCCGCCGCCCGGTGCCGGAGGCCATGCCAGACGGTATTTCGCGGCACCCTTCATCGCCTTTTCTCCCTGCTCCGTGAGAGTAATGAGGGGAAACTCCCCGGTCTCCACCCGCAAGAGGCCGATATCCCCCATGGCGCGCATCAAGGCATTGACGTAGCCCGTGCCCTGCGTTTTCAGGATGCCGTAGGTACTGAGTTGATCGAGGCCCGCGGAGAGGATCTCCTGGGAGCGGCTGCCGCAGAGCATCTGGACGATCTTGCCGCGGCCGAACTTCCCCTCCCAGCCGGCGGCGTTCTTCCGCGACATCCGCGCCACCCCGCTGAGCGCCTTGCGCACGATCAGATCCTCCTCCGCGGTCGGAGGGCGCATCTCGCCACTGCTGTTGTCCCGGCAGACATCGCAATTGCCGCAGGGCTCCGCATCGTCTTCGCCGAAATAACCGAGGATCCACTGCTGCCTGCAGGCGCGGGCGTAGCAGAGCTCGACCACCGATTTCAGCTTGTCCCGATCGCGGCGCTCCTTTTCTTCCAAGGCTGACTCGTCGAGTTGGAGAGCCCGCGCGAAGACCTCGGGCCGTTTCAGGCGCGTGCCGCGGAGGCGCTTCCCCGGGACATCGAAGCGCTCGATGTAGCCGGCTCTCGCCAGCGAGGCCAGCGCGCTGCCCGTGGCCATCGGATTCTTCACGTCGGCACCTTCGGCGATGTCCTCGATGCTACGATGAACCTCGTAATCCTTATCCGCCTCGTTCAGCAGGTACTGATAGACTTGGCGGATCGTGGAGGCCCCGGGATTCGCCCCGTCGATGAAAAACTCCTGCGTCCGCGTGTCGGCGTAATTGAACAGGAGCTCGCAGTGCGCGGCCTCGCCGTCGCGACCGGCGCGGCCCGCCTCCTGATAATAGGCCTCCACGCTCCCGGGCACCTCAAAATGAATGACGAAGCGCACGTCCGAGCGGTCGATCCCCATCCCGAACGCATTCGTAGCCACCGCCACGTCCGCCTTCCGCTGGAGAAAGATATTCTGCGCCTTCTCGCGCTCGGCATCGCTCATTCCGCCGTGGTAGGCGATCGACCTGATGCGCCACGAGGCGAGCACCTCGGCGACTTCCTCCACTTTCTTGCGCGTGGCGCAGTAAATGATGCCCGTCTTGTGAGCGGAGACGATCTCGCGGATGCGGTCGAATTTCTGCTGCTTCTTTTCCACCTGCGTGATCGCCAGCGAAAGATTCGGGCGGGAAAAGCCGCTGACCACCTCGAAAGGATCCTGCAGCTTCAGCACCTCCAGGATGTCCTGCCGCACCACCGGTGTGGCGGTGGCCGTGAGAGCCACGCACTGGGGACGGCCGATCCTGTCCAGCGCCTTGCCGAGCCGCATGTAGTCGGGCCGGAAATCGTGCCCCCACTGGCTGAGACAGTGAGCCTCATCCACAGCGAAAAGGGAAACCTCCACCCCCTTCAACGCATTCAGGAAGGACTCCGCGCGGAACCGCTCCGGCGCGACGTAAACCAGCTTCCAGCGGCCGCTGCGCATCCCGTCTAGCCGCTCCTTCTGCTCCTCCCACGCGACCGTGGAATTGATCAGCGTGGCCGCGATGCCTTTGGCGACCAAGGCATCCACCTGATCCTTCATCAGCGCGATGAGCGGCGAGACCACCAGCGTTACCCCTTCGAAGCACAGGGCGGGCAATTGGTAGCACAGCGATTTCCCGCCGCCCGTAGGCATGACGACCAAGCCATCGCGGCCGCTCGTGATCCGCTCGATCACCTCGTCCTGACCGTCGAGGAAGCCGCCGTGCCCGAAGTGCCGCTCAAGCGCCTCGATCGGGGTTTGGACGAGTCTTTTCGGCGGTGCGGAAGGCATGAATCTTGTTCAGATGAACTTACAAGAGCCGGAGGGTCAAGCCGGGGTTGCCGCGGGCGGCGACCTTCAGAGGATTGGCGAAGCATCGGCGTCACTTCCTACACCGCCTTGTGCATTGCGGTTTGCACGCGCTCTAGCTCCTCACGCGTGCGAGTTGCGTTTAAAAAGACCTTCCCGGACTCGGAATTCAACCGATATGAGGAACGCAACATTCTCACCACCAGACACTTGCCTCCACCCAAAGTCCCTTCCCTTGGAGGTCCGGCATTAACTCTGCAACAGGTTCGGGGTCATGAGAATCATCCTCTACATCCTCGGCTCCTTGGTTCTGCTGGGAGCACTCTGCTATGCGGCCACCCTGATCGGGGTTCCACCGGTTTGGGTAGGTGTCATCGGTGCCGTGATTCTTGGATTGGGAATCATGGGTGCCGCCAGGACCGGCTCCCGTAGCGGAACGACCGGTTCGGACGGCCCGAGTACCGTCATCAACAAGGTTGACTGAAACTTGAAACCAGACCCACACCATGAAAACGATCATCCTGCTTGCTGTCTCCGCCACCGTCCTGTGCCTCGCCAATTGCGCCTACGAAGCTACGGACACTGCCACCACGACCACGACCACCACGGATCACCTGACCGGGGAAGAAGTGACGACGGAGGAAACCACCACGACGTACCGCTGAGAGGGCAGCTACCCGATCAGATCGCCGATCGAGCCGAAATCGGGAGTGAAGAGGCGCTTGTACATCCGCGCGGCGTAGCCGTCCGTCATGCCGGCGAGGAAATCGCATACCAGACGGGCCTTTTTCTCCACGGTTTCCGCTTGCGAGATTTCGGAGGCCGCGTCCTCCGGAAGCAATTGGAAGTCTTGGCCGTCGATCGCGCCACCGGTGACGTAGCGTTTTTCGAGAACGTCCCAGAGTCCGTGCAGCAGGTGGTTCCCCTTGTATTCGAGCTGCTTGAGCTGCGGGGAAAGGAAGACGTTCTCGAAGGCGAGTTTCTTGAAGAGCTTTGACTCGGCCTTCACGACCGGGTCGATCACCAGCCGGAAACGGTAGCGATGGGTCGCGCCGCTCAGGAAGTTGCTGTCCGGCACGAGTTCGGTGGAACGGATGTAGCGGCCGATACGGGAGCCCACGAAGGGATCGACCCTGCGCTTGCGAATCGCCGTAATGAGTTCCCCCAAGGGGGTCCCCTCCCCGGTTGCCTCGCCGTTTTTTTCGGCCCATGCCTCGATCCGTTCCATGCGCAGGAAGCCTGCGCGGACGCTGTCCGCCAGATCGTTCAGTGAATAGGCCGTATCGTCCGCCCAATCCATGATCTGGCACTCGATCGACTTGACGGAATCCCTTGCCTCGCCCGGCGGAAACTCGGTGGGAAAATCGTTTCCTCCCATCGCCCAATCGAGCCAGGAGTGCTGGAAATCGTAGAGGAAATGGTGCTCCGGAGGCTTTCCGCGGGCAGTCTTCAGCTCGGTCCAGAGGGACTTGTATTTGAGCACCGCATCGAGGAAAGCGCGGGAGGGATCCATGCCGCTGCGTCTCGCTGAAAAGATCCTCTCCGTGAGCAGCCGGAGTGTCTGGGCATTCCCCTCGAAGCCGCCGTGCGGGGCCATCAGGTGGTTGAGCGTGCGTTCTCCCGCGTGGCCGAAGGGCGGATGGCCGAGATCGTGGGAAAGGCAAGCGGCCTCCACCAAATCGGGATCGATATAAAAATCCTCCGCCAGCAGGCCACCCGGAGATTTCAGCCAATGGCAGATGGAACGTCCGATCTGAGCGACTTCCAGGGAGTGGGTCAGGCGCGTCCGGTAAAAATCATACTCGCCGCTCCAGAAGACCTGGGTCTTGTTCTGGAGGCGGCGGAAGGAGGGCGTGTGGAGCACCCGGTCCCGGTCGATCTGAAACGGCGTGCGGAAATCCCCGGCGTCCTGCTTGCCGGAGAAACGCTCGGTGTCGAAAGCGCCGTAAAATCGATTGGGCATCTGCCCGTGAATAGCGGGTGTGCAGGCCGGGCGGCAAAGGCTTTTTCCGGGGCCGTCGCCGCTCAGGCGGCAGACTTGGGGCTCCGGCCTCTTCGCAACATGTCGCCGAGCCACCCCCGGAAAGCGGCAAAGCCCCTTGAAAGGGCGTGATCGCGGGTGCCGTGGAGGCCCAAGCGTTCCGCCATGCTTTCCTCATGGCCCCGGTAGCGGGGCAGGAAGACGAGCAGTGTCACCTCTGCCTCCTGTCCGCTCGCCCGGTGAATCAGCGAAGGGGAAATGATCCCGCGTTCCACATGCCGGACGCCCTCGGGCATCGGAATCGTCCGCTCGCTCAGAATGCACCAGCGCCGGTAGCGGAAGGCCGGTGACCCGTCTTCCAGAAGGACCAGCCTGCCGCCCGTGCGCGGCGGCAGACCCGCCAGCCGCCCGAGCGTGAAGGCGTGGGGTGCCTCCGGCGTGGCGCGTTTTCTGCCGCGTCCGGGCATCAGGATATCGGCAGCATAGCGGGCACCGAAAATGGCAAACCTCATCGCGGATGGCGCGAGCCAGACCGCCGCGGCGATGATCCCGAGGCACAGCGCCGCCGCCACCCAGGGCGCGATCAGGTAGATCAAGCCGACCGCCGCCAAAAGGCCGGCGCGCATCAGCTTGAGCAGCGCGTCCAAGGTCGAGAAGGGGGAAAGGATAATCAGCACGTTGATCGCGTGGCTGCACACCCACACCAGCAGGAAGGCCGCGATGGACACCGGTATGATCAACCAAGCGATATCCACTCCGCCAAACACCGCACCCAGAAGAGAGGCCGCGGGAACCGTCACCGCCTCCGGATGCTCCGCCTTGAATTGCGCCGCCATCTGGTTCGCCACCAGCGGAACGAAAGCGCCGCTCGCCACCAAGGCACTGGCCTTGTTTTCGAAGAGCTCCACCATGTCGAAGGGCTTCTTCAGCACGCCCGGCACCGCCGTCCCCAGCGAATCCTTCAGGAAGCAGAGCGCCAGCAGCACGAAGCCCGGGCCCCACGCCCAGGGCTGGCAATACCACGGCAAGGCCGACCGCGCGGCCGCGGGGGCCTTCCAATAGTGCCACGCCCCCACCGAACTCACTCCCAGGAGCGGGGAGATCGCCACGCCGGTGATCTCCGTGATGCCTTGGCTCAGCGTCACCCCGGGCAGGTAGCTTTCCTCGGCCGGGGCCGGCGAAGGATCCTTATCCGCAGCAAGAAGCGGCCTCGCCATGCCCGCAAGAACCATTGCAAACAAGAGAAGGATCCGGAGAACTTTCATGGCACGTTTGTTATCATTTTGGAAAGCCTCCGCCCATCTGGAATTGAGAGCGGGTGTCGTTCAGAGATCCACCGCCTCCGCGACGGCCTGGAGACTCTTCCAAAGGATCTCGCCCGCGACATCGGGAGCCAACCGATCCAGGATTTCTTCCAGAGTTCTACGGACGCCCACCAATCCGAACACCACCAGCAAGATGCCCCCAATGCCGAAGACTCCCTGTACCGCGTTCGATTCAAGAGGCCAACCGCTTAGCCCGGCCCAGAGGAGGCCAACTCCGACGGCCATCGCGCTGAGGCGCAGCCAAAGCGGAACGACCTGAACCTTCAAAGACCGGAACTCTTTCTTATCCGGGATATGGTTCAGGCGCGCTGCCGCACGGATTCCCGCCTTCACGGCATTCCTCTGGAGCCTTTCCCGCGTTCGGCTTTTGCTCACGTCCATTCACGCACCGCTACCAGAAAACGGGGATCGTGAAGGATGAGGAAAATCGCTCCTATTTCCAATCACCTACCGGCTCCACGGCCTTTCGGGTCTCTCAAGACCCTCTCCTAATCATCCTGCGGATCCGGATCGCCGCGCTGCGGGACCGAAGCTTGTCCCCGCGCCGCATCCCGCAGTCTCAAGAGCATGTTGCGATCGATGACCAACTTCATCTTTCCCTCTCTCACCGGATAAATCGAGCGGATGTAAGAGAGGTCGGTCACATCGATTTGGTTCCACCGGTACCGCAGCAGGTGGAGGTGCCCGTCTTCCACCATGACCTTCTTCTGCCGCTTGCCCGAACGAAGGGTGACCTCGAAAGGCCCGGGCAAACGGCCGGCGTCATTGGTGAAATGCACCTCCGTCCGCATCGGCCCGATATAGACGAGCACGAGGGCGAGAAGAATGAACAGCCACAAGGAGCGCGCCGGTCCCCTCTTCCGGGTGTGAAGGGAAGGAGGCTCCGGAGATGCGGCGGCGGCGGACATGCTAGCGGGATAGAGTCGCCGCGTGATCTTCCGATGAAGCGTTGATGAAACGTACGGTATCCGGCTTCGACTGTATCACCGAGACAAACCGCTCCTCCGGAGTCACCGAGATCTCCCCCGCCGACGGGTCCCGCTCCGTTCCTGCCAGGGCGGAAGCCGCGGAAAGCGCCGCCTTTAGAAATCCGGCGGCGGATTCCTCGGAGTCGAAGCGGATCTCCCAGATCAAATGCACCTCGGTATCCGCGGTGGCATATAGCCGGTAGCGGTCGCCCCGCCACCCGTCCGACAGCTTTGCAAATTCCTCCCCCAGCGGTTCGAGCCATAGAAGCAAGCCCAGCATTCCGGCCGACTCCTCCAGGAGCACGTTGCCCGGGGTGGCGGGCAGCTCGGGTGGCGCGGCCTCCATCCCCTCATGCTCGGGAAACAAATCCGCGGTGATCGCCGGCGGCTTGTGCAGGGCGAAGAGGATCTCCTCCTGATCCATCAACCTTTCCGCCCGCGGCAGGCCGAGCACCGCAGGGAAAGTCGCGAGGCCCCGCACAAAGGCCGGAAGATTTGCCATCAGTTCCCGGGCCTCCGAATTTTCCTGCACCCCGGTGAAGCCGCTGGCGAGCGCCTGCCGGGCAAGAAATCGGTTCTCCACCGCCATGGCCGTGCCGTGATGCAGGGCTTCCCGCGCCATCGCGGCTTCGTCGCCCGGCCACCCCGGCACGGGCGGGTGACTTTGATGAACGAGGATACGCGCGAGGGCCCGGATCAGCGCCGCCTGATCCGGCACGGACCGGGGGTCGAAGCGGTCCGTGACCCATCCTTCCCCGCTTTGCTCGTCGAACCACGAGCGGGCCCCCACCGACTTCGTGGCGGCGAGCTGCGCCGCGAAGCGGTCATCGGCGGTGAGCAAGCCCATCAGGCTCCACGCCTGCTGCCTGGAATCCAGGCCATGGGGACCGTAGCGCGCCTCGATGGAGGCGATGATCCGGTCCCGGAGTTCCTCCCCGGCGATGCGATGCACCTGCGGCGTGCTTTTGAAACTCAGCCCCAGCGACTCCTCCACGAAATCGATCGTCGCGGGGTCCACCGGGAGTTCGCCCCCGCCTTGCGCTAGCGAGCGCAGGCTTTCGTTTTCCCGGCGCAGGATCGCCACCTCGGTCTCGAGAGCGGTGATCTTTCCCTGCGCATCCTCGGCATCAGCCGGGGGTGCCGAGCCACGCCAGTGGAGCCCTTGGATCAAGCCCGCGGCACCCACGGCACCGCCCAGCAGCCAAGGGAGAATCTTCTCCGGGCGCATAGGCTCACTTCCGCGGAGTTCCCAGGCGCTTCGCCTTCGGGTTGACCCTGCCGCCGTCCTCCTGAAGAGGAGCTCCCTCGCGGGCGTCGAAGGGATCGTACTGCAACCCGGACGGACCGAAAACATCCTCGGCGTGCTTCCCCGGAATCAGCGTGAATGCCATCGGGGCGTTGCGGTTCCCTTGGGCGTCGTAGGTGTAGATGAATTTCCGCACCGGCATCTCCTTGCCCGTCTTGGGGTCCTTCCGCTTCACCCGCGCGTCGTACATTTCCTCCTCCACCAGCTTGCCAAAGGTCGGGCTGTTGGGATTCTTGTTGTAGGCATAGCGGGTCTTGAAAAGGCGAGTCCCTTTTCCGTCCCAGATATCGCAGGTCAAAGGATTTCCCTGGGGGCTCAGGCGATAAACGGTGGTCGTGCGGACGATCCCGTTCACATCCTTCAATTGCTTCGTGATGGTGGGGTTTCCGGGTGTCCGGGAGAATTCCTCGTACGAGCCGTCCTTGTTCCGCTTGATACTGGAAAACGGGCCTTTCACCTCCAGGCCGGGGACTTGGCCGTGCGCGGCTCCGGCGAACAGGCAGACCGCAAGGATGAGGGGCTTCAAGTTCATGCGCCGGAGATTAGGGCTTGGCGAAAGGCCCGGCAAGTGGCCATTTCCCGGCCGCGATGTGGTGGAAAACGACGCGGACCCGCATGGATCTCCGCCGCAGGGGACGGATCATGGGCATCCTCAACGTGACGCCCGACTCCTTCTCCGACGGCGGAAAACACAGCGGCACCGCACAAGCCCTGGAGCACGCCCGCCGCATGATCGCCGCGGGCGCGGAGATCATCGACATCGGCGGCGAATCCACCCGTCCGGGCGCGGCGGAAGTCCCGGCGGGGGAGGAAATCGCGCGCACCTGCCCCGTGATCGCGGCCCTCCGTTCGGAGTGGGAGGGGAGCATCTCCATCGATACCTCCAAGGCCGCCGTCGCCGCCGCCGCACTGGCCGCCGGGGCGGACATCGTGAACGACGTGAGCGGCCTCAACGCCGACCCGGAAATGACCGCCGTCTGCGCCGGAAGCGGTTGCGGCGTGGTGATCATGCACATGCAGGGGGATCCGCGGACCATGCAGCTCGCCCCGCACTACGAGGACGTGGTGGCGGAGGTGACCGCCTTCTTTCGGGAACGCTTCTCCACCCTCTCCGCCGCGGGCATCGACCCGGAGTGCCTCTGCCTGGACCCCGGCATCGGCTTCGGGAAAACGGTGGAGCACAATCTCGCACTGCTCCGCGCGCTTCCCGATCTCGGGATCCATGGCCGGCCCCTTCTGCTCGGCGTCTCCCGCAAATCTTTCATCGGCAAAGCGATCGGCAGCAAGGAGCTGGCCGACCGGGATTGGCCGACGGTAGCAATCACCGCCTGGGCGCGGGAAGCAGGCGTGATGATCCACCGCGTACACGAGGTGAAATCGAATGCCGAGGCGCTGCGGATGACGGAAGCCATTCTGCACGGCATCAGCTAACGTCGGCTTCGTCCCCCCGGCCGACGAAATTTTGAATATCCACGCGCCACCTGCGTCCGAACGGTTGATTTACGACCATGAAAACGCTCCTGCTCAAAGCGACCGCCTTGCTGGCAGCCCTCGCCGGCACTTCCTGCATGACCACCTACGATGCCTACGGGCGCCCGGTGCAGTCCGTGGATCCCGGAGCAGCGGCCGTCGGAATCGCCGCCGCCGGGCTCGCGGGCTACGCCATCGGCCAGAACAACGAGCACCGGCACCACTACCACGGTTACTACTACCCGCGGCCCTACCACCGCCATTACCACCACTGGTGAATGAACGAAATTCCCCGGGCGGGCAAAAGGAACTGACAGTCCGGGTGATGCGCGCGTAGTATCGGGCTCGGCATGGGGTGGGATAACGTCAGGGATCATTGGAAGGACGGGGTGGAAATCCTCATCCTGTCCATCGCGATATATCAGATTTACAGGGCCTTCCGCGCCACGCGCGGGGCCCGGATCCTAGTGGGGCTGGTCGTGATCCTGGTGGCCGTCACCCTGGTCCTTTTCCAATTCAAGTTCCAGGTCATCACCTGGCTGGTCACCCGGGCCGCGATCCTGCTGGTTTTCGCCCTGCCGATCATTTTCCAGCCGGAGCTGCGCAACGCGCTCGCAAAGCTGGGCAGCAGCCGCCTCTTTTCTTTCTCCAACAAAAGCCAGCTCGATTTCCTCGAGACCTTCGAGGATTCCGTCGTGGCACTCTCGAAAAAACGCATCGGGGCGCTTTTCGCCATCGAACGGGATATTTCGATGAAGCCCTACGAGGAAACCGGCGTGACCCTGAATGCCGATTTCTCTCCCGAGCTCTCGATGACGGTCTTCTTCCCGAAGACGCCGCTGCACGACGGCGGCGTCGTCATCGCGAACAAGAAGATGTCCACCGCCGCTTGCGTCTTTCCCGTCAGCCAGAAGGAGCTGAGCGACCGCTCCATCGGCCTGCGCCACCGCGCGGCCATCGGCGTGACCGAAGAGACGGACTGCGTGGCAGTCATCGTCAGCGAGGAAACCGGTGCCATTTCGATCTGCATGGAAGGAATTCTGGAACGGAATCTCGGCGAGGAAAAATTCCGCAAGCGGATGGCGCAGATCTTCCTCTCCAACGACGACAAGAATGAAACGAGCGCTCCGAAAGAATTGGATCCCCAAGATCGTGTCGCTTCTTCTGGCGACCGCGATCTGGTTTCTGATTAGACAGCACCTGCGCGAAAACGGGGAGCTGATCGAGCCCGGGGACGAGCCGGTCCTGCGGGCAATTCCCGTGCCGGAGCAGAGGAAGTAATCTCCTTGACCCCCGCACGGCGTGCCGCCACGGCTGCGGCGTGAGCTATTTCGTCACCGGCACCGATACGGGCGTGGGCAAGACCCGCTTTTCCTGCCTCCTGATTGAAGCGCTGCGCGCCGAGGGGCGGGACGTCGTCGGATACAAGCCCGTGTGCTCGGGCGACCGCGAGGACGCCGTGCTCCTGGCGAATGCCTCCGGCGGGCTGGATCTCGATCAAGTGAATCCGGTCTGGCTGAAAGCCGCGGTAGCCCCGCTGGTTGCAGGCATGCTGGAGAATCGCCCGGTAAACCCGGCCGTGCTGCTCGAAGGTTTCCGCGCGCTTGCCGCGGATCACGCCGGCGTGATCGTCGAAGGAGCCGGCGGCTGGCGCGTGCCTCTCGCGGAAGGCTACGACATGGCGGACCTCGCCGCGGACCTCGGATTACCGGTGATCATCGTCGTCGGCAACCGCTTGGGTGCGCTCAACCACACGATCCTCACCGTGGACGCGATCCGCGCCCGCGGCTTGGAAATTGCCGGCTTTGTGATCAATCACCTGGCCGACGAACTCGACACCGCCGCGATCACGAACAAAGGCGTCATCGAGCAGCTTACCGGCGTGCCGATCCTCGCTGAAATCATCCACGGGCAGGATTTCCTGGAGGCGGAGGACTTCATCACCCGGGCCTGATAGTGAGGGGGGCCGGTATGAGCCCCAAAGACTTGCCGCTTGGCAGGGTGCGTGCTTCCCTTCCCGCCGGGTGAAAGATCATTAAGGCCACTTAAGCACCTGAAAGCCCGCACCCGGCTTTCCCGTAGGTTCCCAGACGCATGCCTGCCCGGCGTTTTTCCGCTCTCCTGTCCGCCGCGATTCTCGCCGCGGTGCAGCCGGCTGCTTGGGCGGCTCCCGCCGAGGGCGAGGTCCTGATGGCGAGTTGGCCCACCCTCTCCCCCGACGGGAAAACCGTCGTCTTCGAGTGGCGGGACGACCTCTGGTCCGTCCCGGCAAAGGGCGGCCTCGCCGAGCGCCTGACGGCTCATCCCGCACGAGACAGCTTCCCCCGCTATTCTCCGGACGGAAAGACGCTCTATTTCTGCTCCAGCCGGGCCGGGTTCCTGCAGCTCTTCTCGATGCCCGCGGCCGGCGGACCGGCGGCACAGCATAGTTTCCATTCCGAGGGCGCGAGCCTCGAAGACATCGCACCCGACGGTACCAGGGCCTTGGTGCGGGGCCTGCGGGATGAACCGGGTTTCCGCCCGGAGCGGCTGATCGAAATCGATCTCCGCAAGGAGCTTCCGGAAACCTACCTCTTCAACGAGAAGGGCCAATCCGCCCGCTACAGCCCGGACGGCTCGAAGATCCTCTTCTGCCGCGAGGGCGAGCAGCTCTATCGGAAGGGCTATCGCGGTCCGCGGGCCTCCTCGATCTGGCTCCACGACCTGAAGACGCAGGCCTTCACCGCGCTGGTGAAGGAGGAAAGCGAAGCACGCTCCCCGATGTGGATGCCGGATGGCAGCGGCTTCTATTACGTCTCCGAACGCGACGGCACCTTCAACCTGTGGAGCCGCGACCTTGCCACAGGGAAGGACCGGCAGATCACGGTCTTCAAGGACGACGGCGTGCTGCGGCCCGCGATCTCCGGGGACGGCTCCGTGATCGTCTTCCGCCGGGCCTTCCATCTGTGGACCTGGCGACCCGGCGGTGAACCCGAGCAGCTCTCGATCCGCCAGCAGGAAGATCTGGCAGACACCACGCAGGAGCTGCGGAAGATCACCGGCACGGTGGATGCGGACTTCTCCCCTAGCGGTCTGGAGTATGTCTTTTGCGCGGAGGGCGAGCTCTGGACCAGCGACACGGTGCTCCGCGAGCCGAACCGCATCACCCGCACCGACGCGCGTGAGGAAGACGCGGTTTTTTCCCCGGATGGCCAGTGGATCTATTTCCTCCGGGACGACGGGATCGACTGCAACGTCTGGCGCATCCGCCGCAAACACGAGAGCAACTACTGGTGGCGCGCCGAGAGCTTCGAGGAGCAGCAGGTCACGCGCGGCCCGGAGCCGAAGCGCCGCATGCGCCTGAGCCCGGACGGCGCGCGGATCGCATACGTGTCCGGCGGCGGGAACCTGCACGTCGCGAAAGCCGACGGATCCGCGGACGAGATACTTTTCAAATGCTGGGACGCGCCGACCTTCGATTGGTCGCCGGACTCGGGCTGGCTGGTCATCGCCGCGCAGGATCAGAACTTCAACAGGGACATCTACATCCTGCCCGCCGATGGCTCGCGCGAGCCGTTCAACCTGTCCCGCCATCCCGATTTCGAGGGCTCGCCGAAGTGGTCGCCCGACGGTCGCCGCATCGCCTTCACCGGACGGCGCCTCAACAACGAGATGGGCCTCTTTTACGTGGATCTGAAGATCGAGGAAGCCGTGCGCTCCACCCGCGACCGCCGCGAGCTGGATGCGGAGTCCGCGATGCGCGACGATCCTCTCTACCGCCAGGAAGACAGCGATCGCGGCGATCACGAGGCAAACGAAGAGCCGGAGGAAAAGCCCGCCGAGGAATCCGCGGTGACGCCCGCTCCCCCGGAGAGAGTGCCCGCACTCGAAAAGCCGAAGCGCAAGCGCATGCGCATCGACTTCGAGGGCCTGAGCGATCGCATCGTACGTCTGAATACCCGCGGCATCGAACCGGAACGGATCCTGTGGTCCGCGGATTCGGAATCGCTGCTTTTCCAGAGCAGGAACAGCTCGACCGACAAGCTTTTCGGGATCGAGGCCCGGCAAGGTGCCTCCATGCAGGAGAAAGCGGAATTCCGCGGCCTGCCGATCCGCGTCGAGAAAGACGGCTCCCTTTTCTGGATCGTCGATCGCACGCCCGCGGTGCTGAAGAAGGGCAAGCTCACCCGCTACCCGATCAGCACACGATTGGTGCGGGACCGGGTGGCTCACCAGCGCCTCTGGTACCGCTCCGTGTGGCGCACCCTGCGCGACCGCTTCTATGATCCGTCGATGAACGGCCGGGACTGGGAAAAGATCCTGGCCAAGTATGAGGAAGCCGCGGCGCATGCCCCGGACTCGCCGACTTTCGACGGTGTGATCGGGATGATGCTCGGCGAGCTCAACGCCTCCCACCTGACTTTCATCTCCGCGGTGTGGCCGAAACCGTGGGAGAACGAGGGTGCGGAGTTTCAATCGACCCGTCACCTCGGCATCCGCTTCCAGCGCCACGGAGCGGGCGCGCCTCTGACGGTCGGTTCCGTCATCGCCGGAAGCCCGGCCGCCCTGTGCAAGCCGCCGGTGCAGCCGGGAGATACGATCGTGAAGATCAATGGCCGCGCCATCGACGGCTCGATGCCCCTCCACCGCTTCATGAACGGCCGGCTGGACCGCGAGATCGAGCTGGTGGTGCGCGACAAGGAGGGCAAGGAACACGTCCATGAGCTCAATCCCATCAGCTATGACCGGGCGCGCGACCTGGCGGAGGCCCAGGTGGTGCTGGACAACCGCAAACGCGTGGAAGAGATCTCCGGCGGTCGTCTCGGCTACGTCCACATCGCGCGGATGTACTGGAACGAATTCGAACAATTCGAGCGGGAAATCTACGCCGCCGGGCATGGCAAGGAAGGGCTGGTCATCGACATCCGGGACAACGGCGGCGGCTTCATCACCGATCACCTTTTGACCGTGCTCTGCCAGCCCCGGCACGCCGTGACGATTCCCCGCGGCGGCGGCCCGGGTTACCCGCAGGACCGCAAGGTTTACGCGTCATGGCACAAGCCGCTCGTGGTCGTCTGCAACCAGAACTCCTTCTCGAATGCGGAGATCTTCGCCCACGCGATCAAGACGCTGAAGCGCGGACCAATCGTGGGCGTGCCGACCGCCGGCGGCGTCATCTCCGCCTCGCGCGAAAAGATCCTCGATGCAGGCACGCTGCGGATTCCTTTCCGCGGCTGGTTCTCGCCAGAGGATGGCACCGACATGGAGATGAACGGTGCCGTGCCCGATCACATCGTCTGGCCGGAGCCGGGACAACTGGTCGCCGGTGAAGATCCGCAGCTCCAGAAGGCCGTGGAGGTTCTGATCAAGGACGTGGACACGGCGGAGAAGGAGAATTTCGTGCCGAAATATCGGAGCGGCTACAAGCCGGAAGGCGAGCCGGTGGATTGAGAGGCTGTCTTGAAAAAAGGCAGGGAATGCTCTCCGAGCGGTCCGACTTTCTCGCGACCGCTCCTGGACCCCCGGATTCCGGTCGTCTCACGCCGGACCTTGCGGAGAAAGGTCATTCCGCATGTTCAGGCCGTCTCTCAGGACACCGTTTGATGAGCTGCCCGTCCTGAACACGATTTTAGAAATACCAGGAGCGGAGGCTCAGGATCAGATACCCACCGCTAAGCCCCGTGAGAAGCACTCCGCTGACGCGCGAGACGGGGCTCTTGGCTTTAATCCATCCGACCAAGCTGAAAGCAAAAACGACGCCATTGAACGAGGGGGTCGATTGGGTGAATCCACTAAGAATAAGGACTAGCGCCGCCACCGTCAGGTAGAATCCGCTCTGGTACGGCCTGACAATCTGCCTTTTCTCCGGGTCTGTATCGTCCGGTCTCATCGCCTTTGTCAGCGTGCTCAAGCGCTTCTCGAAAGCCTCACCGCCACGCACTCCGTGTCCGGCAGGATGAACTTTTCGACAATTACCTCCACGGAAGCTGCCGAGGGGTGCCCCAGCACCAGATCCGCGATCTCCGAGGCGAGGGTCTCGATCAGTTTCCGCGGCTTCGCGAGTGCCAGCACCTTCAAGCCTTCGGCGACTCCAGCATAATCAATCGTATTGGCGATCTCATCCTTCATCGCGGAAAAAGCCTGCC
>CBIHMP010000007.1:0-35197 GCA_966211015.1 uncultured Luteolibacter sp.
ACCGCGGACAGCGGCTTCCCGGCTTCCTGCCGCGAGGTGGCCGCCACCAGTTCGACCTGCGGATGGACCAGCAGCAGGCGCAGGAGTTCCTGTCCGGTGTATCCGCTGGCTCCGACGATCGCGGTTTTGATCCGTTCCATGGCGGCCGGAAAATGCACGATTTTCAGGGCTTGCCAACCGGGATTTACCCTGATTGTCTGCCCGCCCGTCTCGGACGGAGGTAAACGGGCTGTAGCGCAGTCTGGTAGCGCACCTGCATGGGGTGTAGGGGGTCGTGGGTTCGAATCCCGCCAGCCCGACCATTTTCGATGGTCATCCGTTTACAAGTCGCGATCCCTCTGCGGGGTCCCGATGGCAACGGCGTGCATGGCGGGAATGATACCGTCTCCTCACAGGGCGTCCGGACGCCGAACGCGCATCGTGCCGCTAGGGACGGGCCTCCAGGATCAGATTCACCGGCGTCTCGCTCGCGCGCCGGAATCGGGTGAAGCCGCCTTCTTCCACCACTCCGCGGAGCCGTTTCTCGCCTGCCTGTGCTCCTAGCGCGAGGCCCACTTCCTGGCTCCGCGAGCCGGGAGTGCAGATCATCGCCGAGAAGCTGTAGTAGAGGCGGCCCAGGGGGTTGAGGTTTTCGGCAAGGGTATCGCCCGCCATCGGTTCCACGATCATCCAAGTGCCGTCCGCAGCGAGGGCCTGGCGGATGTGGACCGCGGCTCCCACCGGATCGCCCATGTCGTGCAAGGCATCGAATACCGTCACCAGATCATAGCCCTTCCCGGGGAAGTCCTTCGCGGTGGCGACTTCAAATTCCACGTTGGCCAGGCCTTCCTCCGCCGCGTGCTTCCGTGCCGCTTCGATCGATGCCTCGTGGAAGTCGAAGCCGGTGAACTTGGACTCGGGATAGGCCTTCGCCATCAGGATGGTCGAGGAGCCGTGACCGCAGCCGACATCGGCCACGCGCCCTCCGGCGATCAGCTTGGCTTCCACGCCATCGAGCGCGGGGATCCAGACGGGCACTAGATTGGCCACATACCCGGGGCGGAAGAAGCGGTCCACGCCGCAGAAGAGGCAGCTATGATGATCCGCCCATGCCACGCCCTTTCCGCTCTTGAAGGCTTCTTCGAGCAGGGGCACATCGTGATATACCGCGGAGATCCCGTAGAAGCCGGCGCTCATCGCGGCCGTGCTTTCCGGGTCGGCAAAAATCGCGATCTGTTCGGGGTTCATCCAGAAGAGACCTGCCTCCGGATCGCATTCGATGTAGGCGGAGGCCGCTTGGGCGTGGAGCCACTCGCGGAGGTAGCGTTCATCGAGCCCGGTGAGGCCTGCCAAGGCCGCCGAGGTGACCGGCCCCGCCTTGGCAAGGGCTTGGTAGATGCCGAGGCGGTCGCCGAGGATGGTCAATGCACCGCTGATGGCGGCACCCATTTCGACCATCATCTTGCCCGCAAAGGCGTCGAGGAGGTCGTGGCGGAGTTCGGTGCGTCGTTCTTGGATTTCTAGTGTCGAGTTCATGGTTCTCAGTGGGACGGCGGGGGAGATTCAGGACTTGGAGGAGAGGATACCGACTGGTCGGTATAGAGAGTGTGCCGGAAAAATTCAGACGGGGGCGGTCGTCAGCCGTTCGAGGTTCCGGCGGAAGGCTCTCAGCGCGGAGGAGATGCGGGACGGGTCGCGGAAGGCCTTTGCAAAGATGATCGAGCCCTCGAGGAGCGATAGGTACTCGTTGGCCAGCTCCTTGGCGGAGGGAAGTTCCGGCCAGCGCGCCACGATCGGTTCAAACCAAGTGGCGAAGTAGTCCATGACTTCGGAGAACATCCCCGCCACGGTCCGGTGCATCCTCTCGTTCGTCTCCGCCAGTTCCAGGGAGAAGCTGGCCAGGATGCAGCCGCCGGACCACAACTGCCCGGCGCTGCTCTCCACGTGCTCGAAGAAGGCAAAAGAGCGCTCCACCGGATCGGCGATCTCCGTATGAGGTCCCTCGTCGAGGATCTCGCCGCTCTTCATCATCGACCATTCGAGGGTCGCAAGGCCCAGCTCTTCCTTGGATTTAAAGAAGTGATAGAAGCTGCCCTTGGTGAGGCCGGCCCTCTCGCAGATCGCATCCACGGTCGTTCCTGCAAATCCCTTTGCCAGCACCAGCGCTTTCGCGGCGGCGAGCAGGCGCTCCTTGGAATCGCTTTCCGACATGGAGGAAAGGTCTATACCGACCGGTTGGTATGATCAATAGGGATCTTTCCCATCCGCCACGACGGCATGGAAGGCCTCGGCCTTGTCGTCCGGTAAGCCTCTAAAGCCGTCACGCTCCGGTCCAAGGAGGGAGCCGCCGGTCCTGCCTCTCAATCCCCGCTCTTCAGCACCTTGATGAAGGCATCCTGCGGGATGTTCACCTTGCCGATGGCTTTCATCTTCTTCTTACCTTCCTTCTGCTTCTCCAGCAGCTTGCGCTTGCGGGAAATGTCGCCGCCGTAGCACTTGGCGGTCACGTCCTTGCGCATGGCGGAGATGCTTTCACGGGCGATGATCTTGCCGCCGATGCAGGCTTGGATGGCCACCACGAAGAGCTGGTTCGGGATCACGTCCTTCAGGCGGGCTGCCAAGGCGCGGCCGTAGCTTTCCGCCTTGTCGCGGTGGACGATGGTGGCGAAGGCCTCGATGGGGTCTCCGGCGATGAGCATCTCCATCTTCACCATGTTTGCCGCGCGGTAGCCGGCATGCTCGTAGTCCATCGAGCCGTAGCCGCGGGTGCAGGACTTCAGACGATCGTTGAAATCCACCAGGATCTCGGCGAGCGGCAGCAGGCAGGTCAACATGACGCGCGTGTCGTCGATGGTTTCGGTGTTCGTCACCTCGCCGCGCTTCTCCATGACCAGCGACATGATATCGCCGATGTAGTCACCGGGGATCATGATGAAGACCTTCACCAGTGGCTCGCGGACTTCCTGAATGGTCTGCTGCTCCGGGAAGAAGGACGGATTGTCCACGATCACTTCCTCGCCGTTGGTTTTCGTGACCTGATAAATTACGGACGGATAGGTGGAGATCACGTCCATATTGAACTCCCGGCGCAGGCGCTCCTGGATGATCTCCATGTGCAGCAGGCCGAGGAAACCGCAGCGGAAGCCGAAGCCGAGCGCCGTGGAGCTTTCCGACATGTAGGTGAAAGCCGCATCGTTGATCTGCAGCTTCCCCATCGCGGTCTTCAGCGCCTCGTAGTCGGAGGCGTCGATCGGGTAGATGCCCGAGAAGACCATGGGCTGGATCTCCTTGTAGCCGGGCAAGGGCTCGGCGCAGGGATGGGTGCTGTCGGTGAGAGTGTCGCCGATCTTCGCCTCGTCCGCGGACTTCATGTTCGCGATCACGTAGCCCACGTCCCCCGCCACGAGTTTCTCGCGGGCGTTCATCTTCGGGGTGAAGACGCCGACTTCCTTGACCTCATAGGTCTTGTTCGTGGCGAAAAGCTTCACCCGCTGGCCGCGCTTCACGCTGCCGGAGAAGACGCGGACGTAGGAGACGACGCCGCGGTAGGTATCGTAGATCGAATCGAAAACGGTGGCGCGCAGGAGCTTGTCGGGATTCTCGGTCGGAGGCGGCACGCGCTTCACGATCGCCTCCAGGATCTCCTCGATGCCGATCCCCTGTTTTGCGGAAGCGGGGATGGCGTCCTCCGCGGGGATGGCGAGGATTTCCTCGAGCTGTTTCTTGCACTTCTCCACATCCGCGGCCGGGAGATCGATTTTGTTGAGGACCGGGATGATGACGAGATTTTGCTGCAGCGCGAGGTGCAGGTTTGCGACCGTCTGCGCTTCCACGCCTTGGGCGGCATCGATCATCAGGATCGCGCCCTCACAAGCCGCGAGCGAGCGGGCGACCTCGTAGGAGAAATCGACGTGGCCGGGAGTGTCCAGGAGGTTGAGCTTGTACGTCTTGCCGTCCTTCGCCTTGTATTCCATCGCCACCGGATGGGCCTTGATGGTGATGCCCTTTTCCCGCTCCAGATCCATGGCATCGAGGAGCTGGGCCTGTTGGTCGCGCTGGGCCACGGTGTTCGTGGCGTCCATCAGGCGGTCCGACAGCGTGGTTTTCCCGTGGTCGATGTGGGCGATGATCGAGAAATTGCGGGTCAGGGAAGTGGGCATGGTAACGGCGGACAGGACTAGGCGGGCGGAGGAAAGCACCAAATACGCGGAAATCACGGAAAAAGAAAGGGCGGGGAGTCACGCGGAAGTTGGCGAAGGCACCGGGACTCTGGTAGGGGAAGGGTCGGTGACCGGACGATACGAGATTCAGGAGATCCTGACCCAGGACGCGAGCGGCGTGGTTTTCCATGCCGAAGACCGCGATAGCGGCAAGGCGGTGGTCCTGCGGCGGTTCTTTCCCTATGGTCCGGACGGAGGGGGACTCCAGGAGGCGGAGCGCAGCGCCTATCTGGTGGCACTCCAGCGGCTGCGGGAGGTCCGCCACCCGACGCTGCGGGCCGTTCTGGGCGGCGGCTGCGACCCCGTGGACGGCATGCCCTTTCTCGTCACCGAGTGGGTGGAGGGCCGGCGCTTGTCCGAGCTGCTCAAGGAAAGGGCGCTCAGCCCCGCCTCTACGAAAGCCTTGCTCGTCCACGCCCTGGAGGCGTCCACGGCCGTTTCCGCCGCCTTTGGCGAGGAGGCGGTGTGGGTGGAAACTTCTCCGGAATCGATCATCTTGCCCGAGGACGGGGAGACCCTCACCTTCTGGGCCTGTCCGCTGAAATGGCTGGGCAGTCCGGAGAAACGCGGAGGCTTGCTGCCCTTGGCCAAGCTCGCGGAAAAAGCACTCCACTGGCGCGGCAAGCCTGTGGCGGGCACCGCCGAAGGACTGGGAAGCTGGATCAAGGCAGTCAGGGAAAACCCCGAACGCTGGACGATTTCAGAAGCGATCACCGCGCTGAAGGAACCGCTTACGATCAAATCGGGCCCCGGCCGGATGGACGGCGTACCGACGGTTCCGATGCCGGCTGCAAAGAAGAGAGTCGCCGGCAATCCGTCGCGGAAACGCGCGGTGGTCCCGGTTCTCCTCGCCCTTCTCCTGGGGGCTGCCGCGGCCGCCGGCGGCTTCTACTTCCTGAAATCGCGCCTGAATAGGAGCGCTGCCGCCCCTGCCGGAGAGGGGACGGAAATCGAAATCCCCAAAGGATCGAGTGCGCTCGAATTCGGCATGAGCTCTCAGGCCGCCCGGGGAAATGCCGTGGTGACAGGCAGGGTCGCCGCGACCGAGGAAGGCGCGGGCAACGGGATTCGCTACCTGAAGATCACGGTGGAAGGGGCCGCGGAGCCCCGCTGGGTAGCCTGCCAAGCGGGCCCGCAGGCGACCGGGATGCAGGCGGCCGACTTCGAAGCCCTGAAGAACAAACGCGTGCGCGTGAGCGGCGAGGAGAAAAAGGAAGATTCCCACCGGCGGTCCGTGATCCACATCCGCTCGCTCGATCAGATCGAGGTTCTCGATTGACCTGCCGGCACGTGATTTCTCCCACCCTCCATCTCGCCGCCGCCGATTTCCTGGCACCGAAGGAAGTCGTGTCCCTCGCCGCCTCCGGGCTGGCCACGGCGGGCGATTTGCTGGATTGGCTGCCGCGGCGCTATGAGGACCGGCGGCGCTTCGACGCCTTCCCGGCCCAAGCGGGAGGACCGGCGGTCTGCCTGCGTGGAACGGTGGTGGATTCGATGAAGCGCCGGTTCGGAGTCCGGCGGCAGTTCTACGAGGCCGTGGTGATGGACGGCACGGGCGGGGTTTTCGGCTCCGGAAAGGTGACCTGCCGCTGGTTCAACATGCCTTTCATCCACAAGATGGTGGCCGCGGGGCATGAGGTGGTCCTCTACGGCAAGCCGAAGGACTTCGGCGGCAAGCTCGTCATCGACCATCCCGAATTCGAAATCGTGCGGGACGAGGACGGGCCATCGATTCACTTGGAAAGGATCGTTCCGATCTACCGGAACGTTTCAGGCATCCCGCAGCGAAGGCTCCGGGAGATCATCCACGAGTTACTCGCGCGCCTGGATCCTCTGGCGGTCGCCCCGCTCTTCGATGTGGATCCCAGTTATCCGCGGATCGAAGCGTTCCGGGAGGTGCATTTCCCGGAAGCTCTGGAGCAGGCGGAAGCCGCGCGCCGGCGCTTCGCCCTGGAGGAATTCTTCGCGCTGCAACTGAACGTGGTGTGGCGGCGGGCCAGGAACCGGGAGGGCGGCGGGCGCGTGCTGGGGACGAAGACCACGCTGCTGAAGCGCTTTTACGCGAGCCTGCCCTTCGACCTCACCGGAGCGCAGAAACGGTCCGTCAAGGAGATCGTCGCGGACATGCGCGAGCCGCGAGCAATGAACCGGCTGCTGCAGGGCGATGTCGGTTCGGGGAAAACCTTCGTCGCCATGGCGGCCATGCTGCTAGCGATCGATTCCGGTTGCCAGACGGCGCTGATGGCTCCCACCCAGATCCTCGCGGAGCAGCATTTCCTTACGTTTCGGAAATGGCTGGAGCCGCTCGGCGTGCGCGTGGCGCTCCGCACCGCGGCGAAGGAGGAAAGCACGCATCTGCCGATGCAGGGCGAGCCGCAGGTGCTCATCGGCACCCATGCGCTGCTTTACGACAAGGTCGCCTTCGCCGACCTCGGGCTCGTCGTTATCGACGAGCAGCACAAGTTCGGCGTGATCCAGCGTTCGCGGCTGATCAAGCAGGGAGCCCTGCCGGACGTGCTGGTGATGACCGCCACGCCAATCCCGCGCACTTTGACGATGACCATTTACGGCGATCTCGATGTCTCGATTCTCGACGAGCGGCCCGCGGGTCGCGGCAAGATGGTTACCGCTTTGCGGACGGGCGCGAAACAGGCGGAAGTGACGAAGTTCGTGAAGGACCAGCTTGCCGCGGGGCGGCAAGCGTATCTCGTGTATCCCTTGGTGGAGGAAAGCGAGACCCTCAAGGCCGAGTCGGCCACGGAAGCTTTCGAGAAATGGCGGAAGCGCCTCCCCGGCTACGAGGTCGGCATGGTTCACGGCAAGCTGGACGCCGAGGAAAAGGAGCAGGTGATGCGCCGCTTCCGGGACGGTGGGATCCACGCCTTGGTCGCGACTTCGGTGGTCGAAGTGGGGGTGGACGTTCCGAACGCGAACTTGATGCTGATCCACCACGCCGAGCGCTTCGGGCTCGCGCAGCTCCACCAGCTCCGGGGGCGTATCGGCCGCGGGGAGCACAAGAGCTACTGCGTCCTCCTCACCGATGGGAAGAGCGCGGAAGCCATGGAAAAGCTGGGCGTGATGGAAAGAACTTCGGACGGCTTCGTCATCGCGGAGGAGGATCTGCGGATCCGCGGCCCCGGAGATGTGCTCGGGACCATGCAGAGCGGCCTCGGTGACCTGAAATTCGCCGACTTCCTGGCGGATACCGTTTTGTTGAGGGAAGCAAGGGCACTCGCGGACCGGGTGATCGCGGAAGACCCCACGCTGTCGGGAAAGCACGCAGCTGTCCGCGTGCAGATTCAGGAAGCCGACAGCAGGGAGGCCCAGCGCGCATAACACATGATGCACCCTCCCGTCACATGACCTCGAACGCAAGCGCCTGGCCGGAAGACGCGTTTTATCAGAGCAAACATCCGTATCCATTTCCGGATTGGGAACGCTTGGCGGATCAGGTCGAACGGAGCCAAGCTCCCGAATCACGTCACGCAGCCTGGTGTGATCTCGCCTTTCTCTGGATGGAAAAGGTTCGGGATGTGCTGCCTTCCGGCTATTCGCTACATGAGTCCGCGAATTTCATTCTCCTTTCCCGAGCAGATCGGACCAAAGCCTCCGAGCTTCTTCTTCATCTGGAGAAAACGAATGGGAAGATTAAGGCCGCCCTTGGCCCGCTCCTGCCGGGAAAGCTCCAAGGAAAATGTCCTGCGATTCTTTTCTCCGAGGAGAATCAGTTCTACGATTACGTCTCCATGTTTTTCGAGGAGGAGGAAGGCTCGTTCGGTGGCATGAGCGGTGTCTATTTAAATCGCGGCTATGGCCACTTCGCGATGCCGAGTCCGGATCTCGCACGGTATGCTGCCGTCTTCGCGCACGAACTCTGCCACGCCTATCTCTCGCACTTGCCGCTTCCTCTGTGGCTCAACGAAGCGATTACGGCCGGGGTTGAAGATGCCGTGGAGGGAAGCGCACCATACCATCTTAACCGCGAAATCATCGCCCGCCATCGCGCCTATTGGTCCCCCGAAAGCATCGCCGATTTCTGGGAGGGGCATAGCTTCTGCTATCCTGACGAAGGCCAGGAACTGAGCTATCACCTCGCCCGCTTCATTCTCCAAGCCTTGTATCGCGGCGGAGAGACACCGAAGGAGGTCATGGATGCTTTCTTTTTGGAAGCGAACTACATCGATGCGGGCGAGGCCGCGGCCCGGGAGATTCTCGGGATCTCCTTGGGCGATTGTGTCTCCGCTATTTTAGGGGAGGGTTCATACGAGCCAAGAAGCTAGGCTCAATGCGACCCGGATTGACCTTGCTGAATCCAACACACCAAGGCAACGATACCCATTCGGGCGGTCCGGGTTTTGAAGTGCGGCAAGGAGAGAGCTTTCTTTCGCGAAAATCCGGAGATAAGGAAAACCGCATGCCGACACCCATCACGGATCCATCCGCCAAACCCCTTGCGGTGCTCATCGATGCAGACAACGCTTCTGCTTCCGTGATCGCCGCCGTGCTTGCGGAAGTGGCCACCTACGGCACGGCGAGCGTGAAGCGCATCTACGGCGACTGGACCAAGCCCAATCTCAGCGGATGGAAAGACGAGCTCCTCAAGCACTCCATCCAGCCGATCCAACAGTTCAGCTACACCACCGGCAAGAACGCGACCGACAGCGCCATGATCATCGATGCGATGGATCTGCTCTACACCGGCCGCTTCACCGGCTTCTGCCTGGTGACGAGCGACAGCGATTTCACCCGGCTTGCCGCCCGTGTCCGGGAGCAGGGGCTCACCGTGTACGGCTTCGGCGAGAAAAAGACGCCGAAGCCTTTCGTCCATGCGTGCGACAAATTCACCTACACCGAGGTGATCGCAGGTGCTGCGGAACAGGATGCGGGGAGTGAGGATTCCGCCGCACCGGTGCGGAAGAAATCGGGAGCGGAGCTATTGAAGGACCGCAAGCTGATCGTGGGGATCCACAAGGCGATCGATGCGGTCACGAACGAGGAAAGTGAGTGGGCCTCGCTCGGCGGTGTCGGCTCGAACCTTTCCAAGCTGATGCCGGACTTCGACTCGCGGAATTACGGCTACGCGCGGCTCAGCGATCTGGTAAAGGCGATCAATATCTTCGAGGTGCTTCGCAAGGACCAGCATATCCTGGTCAGGGCAAAGCCGAAGAACCCGTGATCAGGGCCGCCACGCGTCCCAGAGCAGCTTCAGGGTCATCGCGAAAACCACGGTCAGGAAGACCGGCCGGATAAATCCCGCGCCCTTCCGGACTACCAGGGCGGAACCCAGCCGAGCACCCAATAGCTGTCCGCCGATCATCGCGCCCGCCGCGGGGAAGTGGACCGAGCCATTCGGCAGGAAGATGAAGAGCGAGCCGAGGTTGCTGGCAAGGTTCGCGGCCTTGGTGTAGCCTGTCGCACCACGGAGTTCCAAGCCGAGTAGCGCCACCACGGCGAGGGTCCAGAACGACCCGGTGCCGGGACCGAAAAAGCCGTCGTAAAACCCCAACGCGATCCCGAAGATGACGGCGAAGAAAATCGGGGATATCCGCTGCTTTCCTGTTTGCACCCCGAAGCGGCGGTTCAGCGCGGTGTAGATCGCCACCGCGGCGAGCAGCCACGGGATCAATTGCTTCAGGAGGTCCTTGTTCAGCACGCTGACCGCATGGGCTCCGGCCATGCTGGCGAGGAAGGCCACCGCCACCGCCAGACCCAGCGCGGGAGTCTTCATCAGCCCCGCCCGGGCATAGTGCCAGACAGCGATGGATGTGCCGAAGGACGACTGGAGCTTGTTCGTGCCCAGCGCCATCTGCGGCGGCATGCCGGTGGCCAGCAACGCTGGAACCGTGATGAGACCGCCGCCGCCCGCGACGGCATCGATGAAGCCGCCGCCGAAGCCGGCCACGAAGAGCAGCGCATAGGCGAGCGGCGGCATGCGACTACTTTTGCTTCGGGCCCGGGGTCTCCGGCACCTCGTCGGCCTGGGGCGGCCCTTGCATGAAGTTCAAAAGTTCCATGCCGAACTCGATGTCGTCCTTGCCGACCGCGGTGCCCCCGCCTGCCTCCGAGACCATATCCGCCAGACGTTTTATTGTTTCTTCTTTCGCCTTTGCGGGAGGAAGCGCCGGTTTGGCCGGGGTCATCGCTTCCTGCTTCGCCGGTTGGTCCCGCAGCAGCGAAACGAGGAGATCCCGCGTTTCCCGGAGGCTGAGGGCGAGGATCAGCGCGCACGCGAAAAGTCCGCCAAGAGTCCACGAGGCGATGCGCTTCATGCGCAACCAGCCGTCCGCCTGCCCGCGCTCCCGCTCCTCCAACATCCGGTGAAGGCCATCTTCGGATGGCCGGCCGTACCGGCGCGGTTCGGGACCTCCTTCCACGCAAGGAGCTTATCGGGATGCTTCCCTTGCGTCAAATATCAAGACCTCCGGGCGACTCCCTCTCACCGCAGCTCTTTTCGCGCGATCACGCCGTACATCAGCGGGATCTTCGGACTGCCTTCGGGAACGGTCCAGCGCCTCCCGGGCAGGGGCGTCATTTCGTGGTAAGGCTTCCACCCGTTGCTGTGGAAATACTCGCGGAATTCGTGCACGGCGAGACCCGAGGCGAGCACGGCCCCGAGGATCTCCCCGATGCCGCGCTGGAATTCGTAGCACGGATTCGGGTTCACAAAGGGCGATGAATCGGCCGCTGCCCCGGAAGGGATCAATCCGCCGGCAGAAGCACCCACGTAGTCGGAAACCCCCTGCTCCCAGTAGAGCGGCTGGTGGGGCATGCTGTAGTCGTAGGTGGGCACGCCTTTCTCGTCGAAGATCATCGCCACCGGGTGAAACTCGACGCAGACGAAACGCCCGCCGGGCCTCAAGAGCGCCGCCACCCGCTTCATCCACTCCTCCAGATTGGAGAGCCAGCATAGAGCTCCATAGGATGCGAATACGGTGTCGAACCTCCTGCCCGTGACCCCGGCTTCGGTCAGCCAGGGGTAAACGTCGGACCGCTCGAAGATCGCGGGTATCCCCGCGTCCTCCGAGAGCGTACGTGCGAAGGCGATCGCTTCGTCGCTGATGTCCACGCCGGTCACCGTCGCTCCCAGCGAGGCGATTCCCAGGCTATCCTGGCCGGAGTTGCACAGGAGGTGCAGCACCTCTTGCCCGCGCACATCGCCCAGCAGGGCGATCTCCTCGTCGAAAAGGGTGCTGCCGCCGCCACGGAGGAATCCCGCTTGGTCAGGTTTGTGCGAGTTGTGAACGACCGTCGCGGAATTCCATGAAAGGCGGTTCTTTTCGTGGAGCTCGGAACGGATCATGGCTGGAAGCTAAAAGGCGGCCGGGATCTAGCGGTCCGAGATTTCGTGGGACAGGCTGCGGGCCAGCACCGCGATCCGCCGGAGCTCGTGCTGGCATTGATCGAAGCGGGAGCGCAGCGCTCCGGGGGGATATTCCTCCCGGGCGAGTTCCCAGCGCATGGACTCCGCCACCAGCTCCTGTGCCAGGACGTCGTGGAGATAGGAGGAAAGGTCGTCGCGCGCGGCGGGCAGGCCGCCGGACCAGGTGTTGTGCACGAGCGATGAAAGGGAGCCGGCCACGCCGGTGGCGGGGAGCTGGTCCGCCCTCCGGGCCGCGAGCAGCTCGATCCCGGTGGAGCCGGTGAGGCGCAGCGTCACCGGCCGCGACAGGGAAACCACCAGCCCGAGCTCCAGCCAGTGGAGCGGGTCCACCTCGCCCTGCCAGGAGATGCGGCAGCGGACGCGGTCGGCGTCTTCCTCCGCCTCCAGCCCGTGGATCATGGCGGTGCGGGCCAGCTCTTCCTCCAGCCATGCGGGCATGCGGTGCAGATCGTCCGGAGCGCGTCTCCCGGCGGGCAGCCGGCCTTCGATCCACGAGGCGGCCAGCGGCCATTCGGAAAATACGGCCTCCATGCTACCGAAACGGTCGATCCGCTCCTGCCACCTCGCCTTCAGGTCCTCCGCATGCGAGGGGGAGACGCCGCGCTCGATCCGTCCGCTCGCCCGGAGCCAATCCCATAGCGAACGCCGCGGGGTGGGGAGGCGGAACTCGATCACGGTGCCCTCGATCGGGTGGACGATCATCTCGCCACCGCAGCGGGCCATCCGGCGCCGCATGGTGGACATGCCGATTCCGCCCGGCTTGCCCGCGGAAATGCCCCGGCCGTTGTCTGCCACGGTCACCGCGCATCCCTCCTGGAGGGGGACCATGAGTACCTCGATCCGGGTCGCGGCGGCATGGCGCATCGCGTTGCCGATCGCCTCGCGCACGGCCAGGTAGAGCTGCCGGGCGGCTTCCCGGCCGGTGTCGGAAACCTTGCCGAGCCGCTTCATCGTCACCTCGCCGCCGCCGCGGGCGAATGCCTGCAGCTCCACCTCCCAGCCCTGCCAGGCTTGGTCGAGCGTTTCCACTGCTCCCGCGTGATCGGTGGCTGCAAAGGTTTCGCTCACCACCGCGAGCACGGTTTCCAGCGAATTCCGCGAGGGTCCCGGGATGTCGGAACGAGGGTGGGCCACGCGGGCGACCAGGGACTCCAGCGGCTGGATCACATCGCGACGGATGCGATCGCTCATCTGCGAGCCGTTCCAAGTCTCCCCGCGGCGGCGGAAAGGCATCCAATGATCGAAGGGATCATTCATCGGGGGAAAAGCTGTCCATCTTTCACCAGAACCAGCGGAGGCCGGCGGAGAAGCCGTGGGCCCGGTAGTTCAGTTTTCCATTGGCCGTGGCACCGGTAGGCGGCAGCGGGGTGCTGCCGCTGATCTGGCGCGGCTTGCCGTACCCGTATTGATAGGTGAATTCGGCGGCCCAGCATTCGGTGCGGTAGCCGGTGCCCAAGCTGGCCACGTGGAGGTCCACATCGGGCAGGCGGGGATTGAAGGCGCTATCGGGCGTGGTTTTTTCCGCGAACCAATAGCCGCCGCCCACCCACCAGCCGGAGGCCCATTTGCGCGTGACGCCGGTGCCGATGGTGAAGCTGTCTTCCCAGAGCAGCGGCTCCGCCAGCGTGCCGGTAGGGGTTTGCAGGGCGAAGCGGTCGAAGGACGACCACTCGGTGTAGGTGACATCCAGCTCGAAAAGCCAACGGTCATTCGGCCGCCATGCGTAGCCGAGGGTCCCCTCGAGGGGGAATTCCAGCTCCGACTCCGCAGGACTCACGGCGGAGGCCGGTGCCGGAAAGCTCAGGATGGTCGTGGTGTGGCCTTTGTAGGTGACGGGCGACCAATAGCGCGCGGTTCCCCCGAAGGTGTGGCCTTCGAGCGGTTCCCAAGTGAAGCCGGCCCCGGCTCCCCAGCCGTTGCCATCGCCTTCGATGGAGAAGCTGTCGCCGGGGACGATGATGCCGCGGTTGATATCGGCGCTGCTGCTTGTCGCACTGAGGGAAATACCGATCCGGAGGCCCGGCGCGAGATCGAAGCCGAGCGCCGCCGTACCGGCCATGAAGAGCAGCTCCGTGTCCGTCGCAAAGGCGCGCAGCGGGGAATTCTCCGGCCACTCGTTTTTCTGCCCGAAGGGGGAGTAGAAGCCGAAGCCCAACGCGGCCCCCTCCCACAAGGGCGTGGAGGCAAAGGCGCTCGCGGCCACCGCGGGACCATCCTTCAGGTCGGTGTGTCCGCCCGGGCCGGTATGGTCCACCTTGTAATCGAGGACATAACCCGCGAGCAGAATTTCCGATCCCGCGCCCGCGCCAAGAAGTGCCGGGTTGTAGTAAACGGCGGACGCGTTCGTGTTCGACGCCACGCCCGCGTTTCCCCGCGCCAGCACTTCCGGATCGTGGTAGGTGAACTCGATGCCGAGGCCGTACGCCGGGCCCGTGGCTGCCGCGGCGAGGATCGCGAGGTAGGGGATTTTACTCACGCCCTAGCGTCTAACACGCCTCCACACGGCCCGGCTAGCTCCGGTTGGTAGGAAATTCTCCCATTCACGAAGGGGTATCCTCCCGATGGCGCTACGTAATTCTACTCCGGATGATCCTCGCGATCTGGGTTCCAACCCTCCCAACCCGACTGACGCGATGACTCCCACCTCTGCCGATCTCCCCGCCGCCATCTCCGGCTCGATGGCAGCGCTTCCTCCCCCGGCAGGGATCAGCCATCGCGAACAGTCTTGAGATCACTCCCCCCCATGAATTGGTTCCACCCTTCCGGAGCCTCCCATCCCGGTCCGGCGGACTCCCGCCGGACCGACGATGAGGGGGGAACTTCCCTCGGTTTCGAAGTTCAGGCCCCCGTGCTGCCGCCGGTGATCCAGTGGCTCATCTGGCCGACGATTCCCGCCTTGGGCTTTCTTCCCGGGCTCGTGTCGCTCTCCTCCGGCCGCGGAGGTCAGAGCGACGGCAGTCCCGGGACGCGATCCTCCCGTCTCTGACGGCCCCGGTGGGGTTCCATGGCCGCCGCGTTACTGCTCATGACAGCGGCCATGGGATCACACCACGGGGCCGGGCCGTGGCTTAAATCACGCTCCCGTAGAGCGTGAAGCCCGTGCTTTCCTCCACGCGCAGGTCGAGAAGTTGGCCGGTCAGCTTGTGGGGATCCCCGTCGAAAATGAGGATCTTGTTGGTTCCGGTGCGGCCGGTCAGGCGCTGCTTGTTCGTCTTGGAAGGGCCTTCGCAGAGCACCTGCTGGACCGTCCCGACCAGCGCCTGATGCTTTGCCTTGGCGATCTCGTTCACCACGTCCAGCAGCCGCTGGTTGCGCTCCTCCTTCACCCGTTCGGGGAGCTGGCCGTCCATTTCGGCGGCGGGGGTGTCCTTGCGCTTGGAGTAGCGGAAGACGAAGGCGTTATCGAATTGGAGGCGCTCCACGGTCGCGACCGTCGCCAGGAAGTCCTCCTCCTCTTCGCCGGGGAAGCCGACGATGATATCCGTGGTGATGGCGATCCCGGGCCGGGCGGCCTTCATCTTCTCGCAGATCTCCACGAACTTCTCGTTCTTGTACGGGCGCCGCATCAGCTTCAGGATCCGGTCGGACCCGCTCTGCATGGGGAAATGGATGTGCGGGCAGAGCTTCGGCAGATAGGTGAAGGCGGCCACCAGATCGTCGCGGTAGCCGATCGGGTGGGGGGAGGTGAAGCGGATGCGCTCGATGCCTTCCACGGCGTGCACCGCCTCCAGGAGCTGCACGAAGGGTGACTTCCCGTCCACTTTATCGAACTCCGTCCGCCCGTAGAGATTCACGATCTGGCCGAGCAGGGTGATCTCCTTCACGCCGTGGTCGCGGAGGCGCTTCACTTCCTCCACGATCTCCGGGATCGGGCGGCCGCGCTCCTTGCCGCGGGTATCCGGCACGATGCAGAAGGAGCAGCGCATGTTGCAGCCCTGCATGATCGAGACGAAGGCGGAGGCGTTGAGCTCCTTCGGGATGTGATCGCGGATCGTGTTCTGCGAGCCCGCCTCTTCCTCCACGTCGCAGACGCTTTCACCGGTGAGGGAGAGTTCCAATTCGTCCATCCGCCGGTGCAGGCGGCGCTGGAGGATGGTGTCCACGTATTCGAAAACCTTATGGTATTTCTGCGTGCCCACCACCACGTCCAGGTGCGGGATGCGCTCGAAAAGCTCCGGCCCGCGGCTCTGCGCCATGCAGCCCATGAAGCCGAAAACCACGTGCGGCTTCTGCCGCCGGTAGGAGCCCATGTTGCCCATTTTCCCCAGCGCCTTCTGCTCGGCCTGGTCGCGGACGGAGCAGGTGTTCACCAGGATCGCGTCCGCATCGGTTTCCTCGGCGGTGACCGTGTAGCCGCCTTCGGTGAACATCTGCGCGACTTGTTCCGAGTCGCGCTCGTTCATCTGGCAGCCATAGGTGCGGATGTAAACTTTAGGCATAGTGGGGCCGGGGCGGCGGACGCTAGCGGCGCGCGGACCGGGTTTCAAGCCGGGAGAAACACGGGAATTTTCAGGTTCCCAGCGACTTCGCCACCCGTCGGATCGCCTCCGGATAAATCCGGTGCTCCTCCGCGAGGATCCGTTCATGCAGGCTCTCCGGGGTGTCTCCGGGCAGAACGGGGACCTTCGCCTGCAGGATCGCAGGTCCGGTGTCCACTCCGCCGTCCACGTAATGGACCGTACAGCCGGTTTCCTGCACTCCGGCTTCCAGTGCCTGTTTCCATGCCTGCAGGCCGGGGAAGGCGGGCAGCAGGGCCGGGTGAATATTGATGATCCGGTTCGGGAACGCCTCCAGCAGAGGCTCTCTCACCAGCCGCATGAAACCCGCGAGGCATACCAGATCGACCCCGGCGGCTTTCAGCGCGGCGGCGGTTTCGGCTTGGGCCTCCTCCGGATACTTCGACTTGAAGCCGCGGCAGTCGATGATGCCGGTGGGGATCCCGGCTTTCTTCGCCCGCTCCAGGATGTAGCCCTGCGGATTGTCCGAAAGGACGAGGGCGATTTCGGCGGGGATCGATCCGTCGGCGACCCCGTCTAGGATCGCCTGCATGTTTGAGCCGGAACCGGAGCCGAGGATACCGAGGCGCATGGGGGGAGAAGAAGCGGGAGGACTTGCGGTAGCAAGCGGTTGCTTGACAAATCGCGCCATGAGGTAATCGATGTGGTATGAGTTACCGCATGGTGCGCACCAGCATGTCTTTGGACTCCGCGACCCTCGGAGCCCTGGACGCACTGGCGAAGCGATGGGCTGTTTCCAAGGCGGAGGTGCTCCGTCGGGCGATACGCCGGTTGAAGGAAGAAGCGGACCGTGAGAGCCGCAAGCCTTCGCCTCTCCAAGCCTTGGATTGGCTGCAAGGGGGGGGAGGGCTTTCGCTAAAGGAGGGCGAGGATTTCAAGAGCACCCTTCAGACCGAACGGAACGCGAAGCGCTACTGGTGGGAGGCATGATCCATCTGGACGCCAACTTGCTCGTGGACCTCGTCACGATCGGCTCCCCGGGTGCCAAGGCCGTGCGGGCTTGGCTGGCTGACGGGCAACAGCTCGGTAGTTCCGCGATCGCTTGGTCGGAGTTCTGCAACGGCCCCCTTTCGTTGGAACAGAAGGAAGCTGCTTTCGCGGTGTTGGAGGGAAATATCGCCGCCTTTACTTGGAAGGAGGCGGAGGAAGCGGCGCGGCTCTTCAATCTGGGCGGCCGCCGGAAAGGTTCGCACTCCGATTGCATGATTGCCGCAGCGGCAATGGCGGCGGGTGCCAGCCTTGCCACCCGGAAAACGGAAGATTTCACCCGCTTCCTGATTTGCGGGCTGCGTCTGGAAGCCCTTGAGGTTTGAAAGGCTGAAATCGACGTGCAGCTTGGCGGTCCGGATCTAAAAAACCTGCTCCCCCGCTTTTCGGATTTTGCCTTTTGAAAGCGGCGGCTAAGCAGGCGCATGCACGATCCGCGCATCGATCAGCTTGCCCGCAATCTCGTCCGTTACTCCACGTCGCTGCAGAAAGGCGAGAAGGTCCTCCTCGACCTCTACGACGTGCCGGAATCGATCGGCCTGGCGCTGATCCGCGAGGCCCGCGCGAAGGGTGCGGTGCCGGTGCTCCGGCTTCACAATTCCCGGCTCACCCGCGAGATGCTGAAGGGCGCGGAAGACGCGCAGTATCAGGTGATGTCGAAACACCTGCTGGCGGAGATGAAGGACATGGATGCCTACATCGCCATCCGCGGCAGCCAGAATATCGCCGAGAGCAGCGACGTGCCCGCGGCCAATATGAAGCTGGCCATGAAGCACATGCGCCCGGTGATCGATTGGCGGGTGAAGAAAACCAAATGGTGCGTCCTGCGCTGGCCGACGCCCTCGATGGCGCAGCAGGCCGGCCTGAGCACCGAGGCCTTCGAGGACTGCTACTTCAATGTCTGCCTGGTGGACTACACGAGCCTGGTCCCGGCGGCCAGCGCGCTGAAGAAGCTGATGGACCAGACCGACGAGGTCCAGATCACCGGTCCCGGCACCGACCTGCGTTTCTCGATCAAGGACATCCCGGCGATCGTCTGCGCTGGCACCCACAATATCCCGGACGGCGAGGTCTTCACCGCCCCGGTGAAGGATTCGGTGGAGGGCGTCATTTCCTACAACGCGCCGACCATTTACCAAGGCATCCCCTTCGACTCGATCAAGCTGACCTTCGAAAAAGGCAAGATCGTGAAGGCCGAATCCCCCGGGAAAAACAAGGAGATCAACAAGATCCTGGATAGCGATGCCGGGGCCCGCTACGTGGGCGAATTCGCGCTCGGCTACAATGCCGCGATCAAGCACCCGATGCGGGACATCCTGTTCGATGAAAAAATCGGCGGATCCTTCCATTTCACCCCCGGCCAAGCCTACGAGGAGGCGGACAATGGCAACCGCTCGCAGGTGCACTGGGACATGGTTTGCATCCAGCGGAAGGACTACGGGGGCGGGGAAATCCGCTTCGACGGGAAAGTGATCCGGAAAGACGGGGTTTTCCTGCCGAAGGCGCTGGCGAAGTTGAACGGTTGAATCCGCGCAAGTTCCTCCCGCCTGCGGGCTTGCGCCCCGGCCGTTGGCGGGCATGCTCCCGCGCGTTGTGAATCCCATTCCGGTCGAACCGTCGTTCGAGGTCTTCGCCAAGCTGGCCGAACAGGGCAACGTGATCCCTGTTTACACCCAGCTTGCCGCGGATTTCGAGACGCCGCTGTCGGCGTACCTCAAGGTGCGCGACGCGCGTCATTCCTTCCTGCTCGAGAGCGCCGAAAGCACGGACAAGAGCGGACGATGGTCGATCATCGGCAGCGGCCCGCGCCGGGTCATCGAGGCCCGGGGGAAAGAACTGACGATCCGGGAGGGTTCCGCGGTCGAAAAAACGACCGTGGAGGACGACGTCCTGGCGGCGCTCCAGCGGCACATGGCGGGCTACAAGCCGGTGCAGCACGGCAATCTGCCGCCCTTCTGTGGCGGCCTGGTGGGCTATCTCTCCTACGATGCGGTGCGTCAGTTCGAGCCGACCGTGCCGGCTCCGCCGAAAGACGAGCTGGGAATTCCCGACGCGGTGTTCCTGCTGGCCGATACCCTGATCGTTTTCGACCAGCGCTTGCGCCGCCTGCAGATCATCGCGAATGCCTTCACGGGGGATCACGCGACGCTGGAGGAGGCGTACGGCGCGGCGAAAGCGAAGGTGGCCGCGCTGGTGGAAATGCTCAACAGGCCCCTGCACGTGCCGGCTCTGAACGGACTGGCACCGGTGGAGCCCGCAGTGGCGGAAAGCAACACCACCCAGGCGGAGTACGAGGAAATGGTGCGCAAGGGGAAGGAGTACATCGCCGCGGGCGACGTGTTCCAATTCGTGCCGAGCCAGCGCTTCGCCGCGGATTTCCACCGTTCGCCGGTGGACCTCTACCGCGCGCTACGCCACGTGAATCCTTCGCCGTACATGTTCATTCTGGAACTCGGGGATTTCTCGCTCGTGGGCTCGTCTCCGGAAGTGCACGTGCGCGCAATCGGCGGGCGGATCGACATCCGGCCCATCGCGGGCACGCGCTGGAGGGGTAAGACGCCCGAAGAGGACGAGGCGCTCGCGCAAGAGCTGCTCCTGGACCCGAAGGAGCGCGCGGAGCACCTGATGCTGGTGGACCTGGCGCGGAACGACGTCGGGCGGATCGCGGCTCACGGCAGCGTGAAAGTCGATGATTTCATGATGATCGAACGCTACAGTCACGTGATGCACATCGTTTCGAATGTCACGGGCGAGCTCGACGAGACCCACAGCGCCTACGACGTGCTGCGCGCGACCTTCCCCGCGGGAACCGTGAGCGGTGCGCCCAAGATCCGGGCCATGCAGATCATCAACGAACTGGAGAAGAGCAAACGCGGTGCCTACGCGGGTGCCGTCGGCTACTTCGGCTTCGATGGCGGCCACGATTCCTGCATCACCCTGCGGACTTGCTTGCTCAAGGACGGCAAGGCGTACGTGCAGGCCGGGGCGGGGGTCGTCGCCGATTCCGATCCCACCTACGAATACAACGAGACGGTGAACAAGGCCAAGGCCCTGCTCCGCGCCATCGCCCTCGCCAAAACCCTCGAAGGATAAGCCGCCATGTTGCTCATCATCGATAACTACGACTCCTTCACCTACAATCTCGTCCAATATTTCGGCGAGCTGGGGGCGGAGATGAAGGTCGTGCGGAACGACGCGCTGACGGTGTCCGACGTGAAGGCGCTCAAGCCGGAACGCATCTGCATTTCCCCCGGCCCCTGCACGCCGACCGAAGCGGGGATCTCCTGCGAGCTGATCCAGGAGATGGGTGCCTCCACCCCGATCCTCGGCGTCTGCCTCGGGCATCAGTCCATCGGGCAGGTTTACGGGGGGGATGTGGTGCGGGCGGACCGGCTGATGCACGGCAAGACTTCGCCGATTCTCCATGAAGGGAAGAGCGTTTTCGCCGGGCTGCCGAGCCCCTTCGAGGCCACGCGCTACCACTCCCTGATCGTGAAGCGGGAGACCCTTCCCGCGTGCCTGGAAGTCACCGCTTGGACGGCAGAGGGGGAAATCATGGGCCTGCGGCACAAGGAGCACCCGGTGCACGGGGTGCAGTTCCACCCCGAGTCCATCCTCACCCAGGACGGCAAACGGATCTTGGAAAACTTCCTCGGGTTCTGAGCCGGTCCGGGAGAGACGCCGGCAAGCGTTCGGAATCTCACTCCCCGATTGCCCTCCGGGAAGGGCGTGCTTGAATGGCGCGGATGACGAAGGACGACCGCGAGTTTCTTTTCAAGCTGCTCGGCACCCCCAGCCCCACGGGATTCGAGATGCCGGGCCAGCGCGTTTGGGCGGATTACGTCCGGCCTCTGGCGTCCGAGGTCGCCTGTGATGCCTATGGATCCACCTGGGCGCGGCTGGAGGGGAAATCCAAGCGCCAGGTGATGCTGGCGGCCCATGCGGACGAGATCGGCTTCATGGTCAAGACGATCCAGCAGGACGGCTTCATCCGGATCGACCGGATCGGCGGGAGCGATACCGCCACGGCACGCGGGCGGCGGCTGGTTTTCCAGGGCGACAAGGGCCCGGTCCACGGCATCATCGGAAACACGGCGATTCATCTGCGGCGGGATAGCCCGGGGGATGAGAAGACTCCACAGGTTCACGAACTTTGGGTCGATATCGGGGCTTCGAATGCGAAAGAGGTGGCTGCCATGGGACTGCGGGTGGGACACCCGGCCGTCTATGAGGACGGGCCGATGGAACTCGCCCACAAGCGCCTGGTGGGCCGGGCGATCGACAACCGGATCGGCGGCTACATCATCGCGCAGGTGCTGAAGCGGATCGCGAAAGGCCGCAAGAAGTCCGGCTTCTCGCTGATCTGCGCGAACATGGTGCAGGAGGAAATCGGCGGGAATGGCGCGATGATGGCGACCTACCGGCTCAATCCGGATGCCTGCGTGTGCCTGGATGTCACCCATGCGACCGACACGCCGGGAATCGATAATAGCAAATTCGGCACGGTGAAGCTGGGCGGCGGCCCCACCATCAGCCACGGCACGGCGAACCACCCGCTGGTCGTGAAGCGCCTGATCGAGGTGGCCGCAAAGGCGAAAATCCCCGTCCAGCACGAGGCCAGCAGCCGTTTTACCGGCACGGATACGGACAAGATTTTTCACATGCGGGAGGGGGTTCCCAGCGCTTTGGTATCCTTGCCGCTGCGGTGCATGCATTCGGTGGTCGAGACCGCGCATTTGGACGATATTGCCCGTACCATCGACCTACTCACCGGCTTCGTCCTGTCGCTGGAGGCTTCGGACAATTTCCACCAATCGCTATGAGATCCGCCGTCATCGCCATGCTGTTCGCGGGCGGCATCGTCCGCGGGGCGCAGAGCCCCTCCGAGGCGGCCGTGGAATGGCTGCGCCATGTGGCCGATGGCGAAGCGGAGACGGATCTTGCGGACGAGACGGCGATTTCCCCGGATGCGAGCGAGGAGGACCTGAAATCCATCCGCAAGCGGATCGACCATCTGCGCAAGGATCTGCGCGCGGGGGATTTGAAGGCCGTGGCCGACAAGCAGGACGGGGACCTCGCCGCCGTCTTGGTTTCCCAGATCACCAACTACGACGCGAACAGCGTGCAGGTCCACGCCGTGGGCCTCGTGAAGAGCGAGGACCGGTGGCTTCCCGCGCCGCTGCCCTCCTCCTTTAACAACACCGGCCTGAGCCTGCGGCCGGGCTTTCTCCAGCGGGTCCAGAAGCTGGAGGACTGGATGCTGCGCACCCGCAGCGCCCAGCTCGTCCGGCTGAAAGACGACGCCTTCTCCCTGCTCTTCGACGAGATGAAGAAGGCGAAAATCCCGCACGGCCTGCTGGAATCTTCGCCCGGCAAGATCGCGGCGGATTTCCTGACCGCTCTCCAATCGAAGGATCTTCCCTCCGCGTTGGCCATGTCCGGAGGCCTCGAAACGCCGCGGCCGACGGATTTCGACGAAGTCTTCCAGGTGCTTTCGCGCGTGCTGAGACAGAAGAAAATCACCCATCCCGGATGGCGGCTGCTCGCGGCTCCGGAAGCGGTTCGCGCGGTCGTGCGGGCGGAGCAGGGTGCTTCGGACGGACTAGTGAGCATCGTCGGGCTCGATCCCGCGGGAAATTTCCAGGCCCGCCCGCAGGCGCGTGCCGTGCATCTTCCTTTCGTGCGCTCAAAGGCGGGAACCTGGCGGATCCACCTGCCTCGCGAGCTTCTGTCTCCGCCCTTGCACGAGAAGGTACCCGGGCGGGAAGCGGACGATGCCGCAATCGATGCCGATCTGGTGGCCTCCTTTCCCGCGAAGGCCGCGGCATCCCTTGCTTCCGGGGATGCTCCGACCGCACGCGTTGCGGCGGAGTTCATCGTTGCAGCGCTCCGTGCGCCGTCTTTTGCAAGCGTGTGCGCCCGGATGGACCTGTCCGGCGAGCCTGACGTCGTGCTGGCGGGAATGGGACGCGCGGCCCATCTATGGCAGAGGATCCACCACCCCTCTGAATCTTCCGCGCCGATCCTGCTCGACGTGAAAGAGGCGGGCGACGGGGCATGCGCGTTGGTGCAGATGTTTTCCAACCGCGAGCCTCGCAATCCCGCCATCGAGACGATCTGCCTGCGGCGGAAGCAGGGTGGCGGTTGGCTCGCGCATCCCGCCTTTTCCGGTGGTGACGCGCTCTCCGGGTTTGAAGACGGCGGCGAACTGGAAGGCCTGGTCGCCGCAGCCCTCGCAGCGCGCGAAAAAGATTGGTCTGCAGGTGTGCTCGTGAGGATCGGAGGAATCGCCGCCGATTCCGCCCCTTCCGAAGAGGAGGCCCGAAAGGCGGCGGAAGGATGGCGGTCCGCCATCGTGGCGGGCGACGGCGCGGGGATGCTATCGCTTTCGGCGTGCTTCGATGATGAAGCAGGGAGCACACGCCTGCTGAAAAACACCGGCTATGAGCTCGCGAGCCGGCAGAGGGGGGAGATCCTCGGGATACACCGTGCCGGACGCTGGGCCGCTCTTTCCCTGCGGGTGCCGCCTGCGGCCGGAGACGATTCAGCGGCTTCTTATCCACTGGTGGTGGTGGTGGCGACTCCGGCCGGTCCGCGCGTGCTGCCGGAGCTCGATCTTTTCGACCCGCTCACGCGGAGCCGTGAGTTCCTGAACCGCAGCGTTTGGGAGCGGGTCTCCGCCCGCCTGCCCGAGGGTGCCCGCGGTGAGCTGGAGTCGATCTACGAGAAACATCGTACCCTTTCCGCCGCCGACCGCGCGCGCCGTCCCAAATCCACCGAATGAGCGATCTCATCTCCGCCCGCCGCACCGCCCGTCTCCTGGAAGATGCCGTCCGCACCGTGGTGCGCGGCCAGGATGCCGCGCTCCGCAATATCCTCGCCTGCCTCGCCGGGGGCGGTCATGCCCTGGTGGAAGACGTCCCGGGCACGGGCAAGACCACACTCGCGAAGGCAATCGCCCGCTCGGTGGACGGCGCCGGTTTCAAGCGGGTACAGTTCACGCCGGACCTGCTGCCCGGCGATATCCTGGGCGTCTCCATCTTCGATCCGCGCACGCAGGAATTCCGCTTCAGGCCCGGCCCGGTCTTCGCGGACATCCTTTTAGCCGACGAGATCAACCGCGCGTCGCCCCGCACCCAGTCCGCCTTGCTGGAAGCGATGGCCGAACGTCAGGCCACGATCGACGGCGAGCGCCACGATCTCGACGGCCTGTTCTTCGTCATCGCGACGCAGAACCCGGTCGAATTCCGCGGCACCTATCCTCTGCCTGAAGCGCAGATGGACCGCTTCATGATCCAGAGCCGGCTCGGCTACGTGACGCCGGAGGAAGAGCGGGCGATCCTTTCGGATCAGATCGACCAGCACCCCGTGGACAAGCTGCAACCCGTGGTGAACCGGGACGAACTGGTCGGGCTGCTGGAGGCAACCCGCCACGTCCGGATCAGCGACGAACTGCGCGGGTACATCGTGGATGTGGTTTCCTCCACCCGCGGCCGCGACGAGGTGCAGCTCGCCGCCAGCCCGCGGGCATCGATCTCCCTGATGAAGATGGCCCAGGCCCTCTCGCTGTTCGAGGAGAGGGACTTCGTGGTGCCGGAGACGATCCAGGCGGTGGCGGCGGACGTGATCGCTCACCGGATGGTGATTTCGCCGGAGGCGAAGCTCTCCGGCGTCACCGGCAGGCAAGTCGTGGCGGACATCCTCGCCGAGGTTCCCGTGCCGGTATGAGAGGATAGTGGCTCCGGGCCATGCAGCAGTACCTCAGGCATCCGCCGGGGATTTGCGGCGATGCCGGACAATCCATCCCAGGAACCCTAGCGAAACGACGGCTCCCGCCGCGTAGCAGGTGAGCTGGATCGACTGCGTGATCAGGATCGGAGTGCTCAGGTCGGGATAGATGACTTCCGGGAAAAGGGGCCGCTGGTTCCGCCATGCCCACCAGCCGGCAGTCAGGCCGCAGGCTTCGGTGAGAAGAATCAGCACGGGAACGATCTTCAACAAGGTGCCGGGAGCGATCTTCGGGAGGCTGCCCGCGCGCGCCAGGAAGAGTGCGGCAAGCCCCAGGATCAGGCCGGGACCGATGGAGGCGCGGAATGCCCATGCCGCGGCCAGCAATGGAGGATTGCCGATTCCCCACAGCGGCTCGTGGTAGATCGTGAAGTGTTCCGGGGCGATCCGTACCAAGTACTGGTCGTGCAGCAGGCAGTAGAGGAAAACCTCCGCCCAGATCCCGAAGATGATCGCGTACGCGACGGATCGCTTCTCTTGCAGAAGAGGAGACGTCGGCGCGCGCAGGAGCCGGTGCATAGGGGCATATCCTTGCGTGCCCGGAAGATGGCGGGCAATCACATTCCGCCATCGAAAGCGGGTGTTCCCCTCCTCCGGCGAAGCTGCTAGATCCCTGTTCATGCTGGAAACGCGCCTCCGCTTCATTGATCTCGCGACACGCCCGCTCGCGGGGAAGGGAGCGGCGGAAGACTTGGCGCGTGGGGAATTGATGGATCGCCTGGCGCATTCCACTCCGGCCGGGGGCGATGACTCCGTGGAAACCGCCATCGTCCGGCTGGAGGAGAAGGCACCCGCAGCAGTATGGAAGAGCGCGGCGCTCTGTTTCGGTGCGGTCTTCCTCCTCTGTACTATGATCGTTCCGGTTCTCCATGGCTCGTACCGGGAATTGAAGCGGCTCGGCGGCTCCGCTATCGGCTCGGCGGGGAGAGGGTCAGAGGAATGGGAGGAAAGACTGACGGCGGAGGTGGATCCCCCGCGGAGGGCCTTCTTGCTGCGGAACACCTATCCTGTGGCGAACGAGGAAGTGGCCGAATGGTTCCGGGCCAAGGCCAAGGATCTGCCGGACGATCCGCAGGAGTTCGAGGAGTTTCTAGTCCACAGCGCCCTGTTCCGCAGGGCGGAGGCTCCGCTTTTTTCGAAAGGGGAGGAGATCGATCCGGAGAATGGCCTGTGGGCCTTGGCGGAAATGTCTTCTCTTAGTTCCCTCGTTTATTCCGTGGGGATGCGAAGACGACATGGCGCGACGTTCCCCGTGAACCCTGAGTTTCTCCGCGCCGTGGCCTTGGTGGAAAAAGCGGCCCGTGCTCCGCGGATCGAATCTTACCTCCCGCGCCGCTCCGCTGCCCGGCTGCAGATGCTTCCTCCTGTGATGGATCTTGCCGATATTGCGGATCGAAACAATTTCTTCTCCAGGCAGAAGCGTTGGAGCCGGATCACGATGAACCTGAACCAGATCTGGACGCGGGAGGCGGAGGAATTGGCACACGGGAAAGATCCCGAGGGACTGCGGCGATGGATCGCCCTGTGGGAGCAAATGACGCTCGACGATCTCCGGAGTCCGCGGACTCGGGGCAGCGTCACCCAGCCCGCCCATTTCATCCACAGGACAGCGGAAATGCTGCGTCGATGCGCTGCCGAATTGGGAATGGCCCCTGAAGAAGCCCGTCTAACACAATGGACCGGGGCATACCGAACGATCATGGGGTCCCTGTCCGGAGCCCCGCCGTCCGATTTCTATTTCCGTGTGCCGCAAAGCGCGAGGCTAGGCTACCTCTCATATGCGTATGCCGTGAACCGAGGAGAGGGCCCGAAACTTATGAAAGAGCTGGAGCCGGGTCTCCACGCGGAGCATGCCGTGGCGGACCGGTTCTCCGCCGTGGCGGGGGCCGGGATTTTCGCCTTCCTGGCCTTTCTGGCCCTGCTCGAAGGCTGGCGGCGCGCGGCTTCCGTGAGGCTTCTCGCCCATGGTCTTATCCCCTTATTGCGGGCGGTCGATTTTGTATGGCTGGCCGGCTTGGGGATCGCTTTTCCTTTGGCGTGGCACGTGGGGATCATGAGGTTCACGCCTCTCGGGTGCCGGGATTTCGGAGTCGTGCTCGGAGACGCTATCCCCTTGTTGGCACGGGCGGGAGGAAGCCTGCTGCTCTCCCTCTGCCTGCTGGCGCAGGCGGGGCGGTGGCGCCTTGCCAAGCGGGGGGGTGCCTTCGGGTTAAGGCCTGCGGCGCTGTGGCCGGGCTGGGTGGTTTGCGGCGTGGCAGCTCTGGTGGTGCCTTTGAGCGGTCTGGCGCGCTATTGGCCGACGCTGGATGAGGAATATCTCGCGTGTGCGTGTGCCATTACGGGGGTACCCCTCCTATGGCTGCTATGGCGGGCGGGCTCGCTTGTCTTCGGGCCCGGTCACGCGGCCTTGGGGGGAGTGCTGCTGTGTCGCATGGTCATGCCCGCCCTGCTGCTGGGCAGTCTTTTCCTGCTGGGGCTGGCACCGCTTTTGAAGCAGGAAGAGCGCCGCTGGGTCGCCCAGGACACCGTGAGCGGACCCGATCCCGGAGGATCCGGACTTTCACACATCGACGCCCGCTCCGAGAAGGAGATCTACCGGCGCCTGCTCGAGGCAATGGAGTGAAGCCACGGCAAAAAGAAACGCCCGGCCGCGGATGCGGACGGGCGTTCTGGAAAAACGATGCGCGAGGTTTTCGGATCGCGATCAGAGCTTCGGCTTTTCCGCGCGGCGCACGGTGCCGAAACGCTTCTGGAACTTGTCGATCCGGCCCTCGGTGTCCACGAATTGAGCCTTGCCCGTGAAGAAGGGATGGGAATCGGAAGTGATCCCGATGGAGACGACGGAGTGTTCCACGCCATCGATGACTTCCTTCTTCTCGGAACTCTTGGTGGAGCGGGTGACGAAGCGGGCACCCGTGGTCATGTCCACGAACACGACCGGGTTGTATTTGGGATGAAGATCCTTTTTCATGACAGTAGAGGGCCCGGTCACGTTACCGACGCGGCGGGGAGCGGGAGGATGCACAGGGACGCCGCCGTGTCAAGCGGGCGGGAGTCACTCGCCGATCACCGAATCAAAAGCCCGCACCGCCAAAGTCACCTCCGCGATCATATCGGAGATCAGTTGCCGGTGCTCGGGGAGGAGTTGGCCGCCGTCCAAGACCGCGTTCAGGGTCCGCACCAGCTCCGTTTCTCCCCGTACGCACTCCGCGAGGATCGCATCGGCTTCCTGATCGGTCATCTTGTCCCGCAGACGCAGCCACCAGCGGTGGACGCTTGCCTCGGTGCTGCCCTCAGGGTCAGGGCGGAAACCTTCGGCGGCGATGAGGGCCGCCACTTTTTCTGCAATCAGATCCCGGCGGTCCGCGATCGCCGCGAATGACCGGGCCAAGCCCTCCTGCGGCACCAATCGGGACGCCTGCCGATAGCCGTCCCGCGAATCGACATAGCGGGTGAGAATCTCCTGCAAGGAAGAGGCATCGGAAGAGGTGGATGGGGTCATGACCAGACATCTTGCGGGATCAATGCCATCGGAAGGAGATTACGCATAGTGTTCTGATCATCAAATCGGTATGGGGGACCCTAAGGTGCCGATGATCCCCTGCGGAACTACCCCCCTGCATGATGACGTTGCATTCCGCATCCTCGGAGAGGGGCGGAGGGGAGGAGCCCGGAAAGCTTACGTCAGCGCGATGCGGTTTTCTGCCCTTGCTCCGATTCTGAAAGCTCAAGGGCCAGATCGATGAGGCGCGGCAGGGAAATCCGGCGCTCGAGCGGGTGCGGGAGTTCGCGCTCCAGATTGAGCTGATAGGAGTTGTTACGGCCCGTCTTGACGATCCGGAGGAATTCCGTACGGCCGAGCGAACCGATGAGGAGACGGATCGACCGCTCGGTCATATCCATATCCCGGGCGAGATCCACCAGGCGAAGCCGCGGATTTCTCGCGAGGTGGAGCAAGGCATGCCCGTGGCGACTGAGGAGGGCCCAAGGTTTTGGTGTCGTGGTCATGAGCGGACAATGGCTGATTATTTTGAATAGCGGAAGTAAAAAACCGGTAAGTTTTTTTTGATTTTCGGCCAAAAGGGAGTCTGTTCAAGGCGACACCGGAATAAAAATACCGGTTTAAACCTACCTATGATCTCTTCTGAAAACCCGACGCCTCAGACGGAAGAAGTTCCGAAGTGGCCTGCCCTTGCTTCTTATGTCTCGGCGCTTTCGCGCTTGGCCGAGGTCCGCCTGCACTATCGCCGTGCCGGCGAGGCCCCGGAAAATCCGGACACGGCCAATGTCTGGAACCTGTCTCTTCCCGAGCCCGGCGGGGGGACTTGGCTGGTCTCGGTGAGGCGCAGCGAGGATCAGGCGTCGCCGCGTTGGCGGGAACCGGTCGTGTTGCGGATGCTGGAAGCGATGGAGCGGAATCTCTCGGGGACCAGACCGCTCCGGGAGTGGCCTGAAGCCGTTCAGAAGGCGTGGTCTCTCGTCACCGGCCACCCGTGCCGGGCCATGAGCCTGGCGGAGGTGGCGACCTGCGTGGATCTCTCCGCGGGATACCTGGGCGAGCAGTTCGAGCGAATCACCGGTACGAGTTTCAAAAGGATCCTCCGCGACGAGCGGGTGGCGTATGCGTGCGGGCTGCTGGAGACAACGGGACGCCGGGTATCCGAAGTCGCCTCCAGCATCGGCGGGCTCTCGCTTTCCCAGTTCAACCGGAATTTCGTTTCGGCGACGGGGCTGAGCCCGACGGAGTGGCGCACGAAATTCCACCACCGCCGGGGATCCCAATCGTCATCCATGGCGGGTAGTCTCTGAGCCGCCGCCCTGACCGGATGTCCGGGCAGCCGGGCCTCTTCTAGTCGAAGTGCAGGACGAGCGTGCTGCGCGGGGCGATTTTCGCCGTGCTGCCGGGGCGCACCTTTTTTCCGTGGGTCAGATTGCGGATGATACCCGCATGATCGGGTGCCGTCAGGTCGAAACTCCGGTCGGCGCTCGTGTTCATCGCGATCAAGTACGGCCCGTAGCGAAGCTGATAGAAGTCGCCCTTCCCGGCATGGATATTTTCCTGGCCGGGCTTGAAGACGATTCCATCCGGGATTTTCGCGATAGGAAGCTTTTCGCCGGCGTGGGCGGAAACAAACTCCGCCGGATACCGGTGGCCACCGTTGGCGAAGCCGAAGTTCGTCCAGTTCGGCCGGACATAATCCAGCCCGGAGGGCCTGAACTCCGTATCGAGCTTCACGGTGGCCACTCTCTCGACCTCGGGGGTGAGGTAGTGGACGCGGCCCAGGAAATTCACGGCGTAGCGCGCACGCCAGTAGAGCGAGGCGTAGAGGATCTCCTTGCCGTTCTTGATCGCGACCACGCCATCCTCCTCGTCGGCAAAAACAAAGTCCGGCTGGTCCCATGACATCGGCAGGCGGTGGGGCGAGGGAGCCTGGCTTTTGACAGCTTCGTACCGTTCCGGGATGCCCATCAGGGCGAAGGTGGTGCGGAAGCCCCTTTCCTCCATCTGCCCGGCAATGCCGGCATAAAACTGGTTGTCGGCGAGTGCCTGCTGGGAATAGCCCAAGAGGTGAGGATCCAGGGTGGCGGCGGCCGCCTCGAAGGGAGACCCATCCCAAGAGGACCGCTGGTCATAGGTGACGCCGCCCGGGTGGTGCCCGTCCCGCCAGCCGACCACGGTTTCCAGAAGCATTGCCCGACATCCCTCCCGATCCAGCATCGGATACCGGAAGGGCGCACGGGCGCGGGCGATTTTCACGAGCTGGGCTTTGATTTTGGGATCGCCCGGCTTTCCAGGTGCCGGCCGGGTGGCCTCGTAAATCTGGGCGACCCAGTCGAGAACCTCGCCGTAATTGCCGACATAGCCGAGCTCCTTGGTGAGGCCCCGCGAGGTGATCTGATAAAAGGATTCTCCCAGGGGCTTGAGAGGCTTGCCGTCCTTTTCGCTGCCGAGCCAAGGCGCAAGGCCGATGGATTCGTAAAGATAGCGCAGCGCCTCTTTTTCCGGCATCGCTTTCGACCGGGCGACCACGGCTAGGCCCCGGTTGGCGAGGTAGATGCCGTAGAGGTCGTTGATCATCGATTGGTTGGTGTATTGGCGGCGGTGCTCCCGGTGCCAATCGCGGCAGGCGAGAAGCATGTCGGCGAAGGCCTCGCGGCGCATCACGCGCCCGCCTTTGCCGTTGTCGATTTCCTCGTTAAGGAAGGGTTCGAGCTCCTTCCGCAAGAGATCCAGGACTTGGCCCGAAGGCCCGAGGCCGAACCAATCGGGATTGTAGGTCGAAGGCTCGGCTTCGGCGATTTTCGGGTTTGTCACGTAGCCGCGGTAGAGCGCATCAAGGCTGGTGAGGACCTTGCGGATCGTCTGCTCCTTGCCGGCGGCGTTGGTCCACCCGGTGTGCCACGCTTTTGCGAGAAAGAGCGTCTGCATCTGGTTGCAGGGGCGATCCGGCTGGCGGATCAAGCCATCGATCAGGGAGTTCACGCGGGCCTTCAAGGAGGCGAGCACCTCGGGCCCCGGAGCAGGGCGCACGGGGGCATTCTCAGGATAGGCACCCTGCTTTTCATCGGGAGGGGGAGTGAAACAGCCGTCGGTGTGGGTGTAGGCGCGGTAGAGCCCGCGTGTAGGCGCGGTCATGGCCTTCTGATATCCATCGAAATTGGAGGCGTATCCCGAGATCGGGCCGGTGGCGCGGATTTCACAAGCAATGCTTTGTTTGCCCTTCGTCAGGTCCAGCGGCAGGGGGCAGGTCCGGTAGCAAAAGCGCCCGGGGTAGGCGGGCGCGTCGGTGCCGATGTCGAGCGCTTCGATATCGCCGAGGTGGCGGTAGCCGAGCTGCTTGCCCTCCACATGAAGGGTCATCTGATTGTGGTTCACGTCACCGCCCCAGAGGCGGAGGGTAAAGTAGTTCTGCCGTTCAGGGTCGATGCGGACCGCGAATTTCAAGGTGCCTCCCTGCCACGGCAACGGGCCGCCCGGAAGCAGCCGGCGGGAGGGCTCGCCGAGGCCGCCGCTCTTGAAATCCGACAGCGTGGCAGTGATTTCGTGCGCCGCTTCGGAGCCGTCGTTACCGAAAATCAGCGTGTCGAGCAGCTCCGCGGAGAGAAATCGCGGAAGGATCCAGAGAAGGAAGATCAGGCGGGGCAGGAGAGGACGAAGCATGAGATGAGGATCCAAACGTAGCGTTTCGTGATTTCATGCACGAATAGGCCGTTTCGATGGTTGTATGACAGATTCTTCAATGGAAATCGTGGGAGCCTGCCGCAAGGGCCGCGGTTGCTCCCGGCAGGGGACGGATATCCGTGACGAAAACCGTCGGTTGGCCGCCTTCCGAAATTTGGATCCGGCCTTCCGCCAGCAGGAAAGGCTCGCTCACGATCACCAGCTTGAGTTGCCGGAAGGTCTTCACGTGCACGAAGAGATTCGCGATCCCGGTCTCGTCTTCCAACGAAATGAAACAGTGGCCCTTCGCGGTGCCCGGCCGCTGGCGGCAGATCACCAGGCCTGCGACCTGCACCGGGAACCGGTGCGGCAGGATTTTCAGGTCGCATGCGCGCGGCAATTGAAGCTCCGGATGCCGCTCCCGCCACAGCTTCATCGGATGTGCCCCGGTGGACGCGCCTTGAATGGAGAAATCGGCGGCGACCCGTTCCGCCGGCGTCATCATGGCCAATGCGGGCGGCGCGGGCGGCGCCGCGATCAAATCTCCGTAAAGCGGCAGCTCCACCTGCCACATGGCATCCCGCCGGTGTGCTACCCGGGGAAGATCGTTGAGCGCCCCCGCTTTTGCGAGGAGGCGGCGTTCCGGTTCATTGGGTCGGACACGGGCCAGGAAATCCTCCAGCGATTCAAATGGCCTTTGCTCCCGTTCGCGGACGATCTTCGCTTGGACGGCTGCCGATACCCCCCGGAGACGGTGCAGGCCCAGGCGGATGGCCCCGTCCCCGGCGACATCCGTGGCGATGCTGCTATGTACGCAGGAGACCGGCCGGATCTTCACCCCATGCCGCTTGGCATCCTGGATGAGCGAATGCGCCGAATAGAATCCCATCGGCTGGTTGTTGAGCAGGCCGGTGTAGAAGGCGGCGGGGTGATGCACCTTGAACCAGCAGGACCAGTAGGCGATGGAGGCGAAGGACAGCGCGTGGCTTTCCGGGAAGCCGTAGAGGGCGAAGTTTCCCACGGCGTGGACGACCTTTTCCTGCACCTCTTCCTTCACGTTGCGTCGGGCCATGCACTCCCGCAGCTTGGCGGTCACTTCCTTCATCCTTTTGTCGGAGCGGTTGAATGACATGGCGCGGCGCAGGCTGGTCATTTCGCTCCCGCTGAAACCGGCAATGATTTCGGCCATTTTCAAAACCTGTTCCTGGAACAGGGGGATGCCCAAGGTGCGCTCGAGGACATCCCGGAAGCGATCGTCGATCCAATCGGTTTTTTCCAATCCATTCCGCCGTCTCAGGTAGGGATGGAGCAGATCGCCGACGATGGGCCCGGGACGTACGATGGCGACTTGGATCGCCACTTCATAGAAGTTATTCGGCTTCAGGATCGAGAGGGTCGCCATCTGCGCGCGGGACTCCACCTGGAAAGTGCCGACCGTATCCGAGCGGTGGAGCATGTCGTACACCGCCTTGTCCTCGAGATCGATATCCGCCAGGTCGAAATCCTTCTTCGTCCTCCTGCAAATCCGGATCATGTCCTCCATCGCCGCGAGCATGCCCAGGCCGAGCAGGTCGATCTTCACGAGCCCCAGGTCCTCGCAATCATCCTTGTCCCATTGGACGACATTGCGACCGGGCATGGCCGCCGGCTGGATCGGCACCACTTCGTCGAGCCCGCGGCCGCAGATGACGATGCCGCCCGAATGCTGGCCAAGGTGGCGGGGCAGGCCGAGCACGGCGTGATAGAGCTTATCCAGCGCGGCCAAGCGCGGATGGGAAGGGGGGATGAGGTCCGCCATGCGGTCCTCGAATGCGAGGCTCCGTTCTTCCCGGGAATTTCCGCCCTCCGGCTCTTCGTGGTGGGAAGATCCTCCCAAGGTGGAAAAGCGATCCGCCACGGAGGGCGGAAAACCCAGAACTTTCGACATTTCCCGGAATGCAGATTTCGGTCTGTACGTGATGACGTTCGCCGTCATCGCGGCGCCGCGCGCACCGTATTTCTGAAAGACGTACTGGATCACCTTTTCCCGCTGGTCCCCGGAGGGAAAGTCGATGTCGATATCGGGCCAGGATTTCCGGGAGCCGGTGTTATGGCTCTCCGACAGGAAGCGCTCGAACACCAGCTTCCTCTGCACCGTGTCCACGTTGGTGATGCCCAGCACGTAACAAACGATCGAGTTCGCTGCGGAGCCGCGGCCTTGGCAGAGGATGTTTTGGCTGCGCGCGAAATTGACGATGTCCTGCACGATCAGGAAGTATCCCGAAAGCTCCAAGCGTCCGATCAAGGCGATCTCCTGCGCGAGCCTGTCCCGCACGGTTCCCGTGCATGCTCCATATCGCCAGGTCGCACCTTCGCGGCATCTTTGCCTCAGGTAAGAGGTTTGTTCCTCCGGGGACATCGGCTTTCCGTCCTCCCCGGCGAAGTCGGGAAACTTGTAGTCCAGGTTCTCCAAGGTGAACCCGATCCGTTCGGAAAGCGTGCGGGTATTCTTCAAGGCTTCCGGCAGATCCGGAAATAGTTCCGCCATTTCCCGCGGGGACTTGAGGTGCCGTTCGCCGTTCGGTTCGAGCAGGGTGCCCGCGGCATCGAGCGGCACGTGGTGGCGCAGGCAAGAAAAGGCATCCGCCAGCAAGCGGTCTTCCCGGCGGGCATGGAGAGGAGCATTCGAGGCCAGCAGCGGGAGCTTCAAGTGCGCGGCCAGATCGATCAGATGCCGGTTCAGCCGACCGTCGTCGCGCAGACCGTGCCGGAGGATTTCGACGTACACGTTTCCGTGCCCGAAGGTTTCGATCAGGCCTCGTGCCGCGTGCAGTGCCGCTTCCTTCCGATCCCTCAGCAAATGCCGGATCACGGGGCCCTCGCGGTCTCCGGTGAGGGCGATGAGATCGCCCTGGTCCAACCCTTTGTGGGAGATCATTTCCCCCAGGTGCCCGTTGGTCAGGTGACGGGACAGGGTCCTATAGCCCTGCCGCGTTGCGCAAAGCACCGGCACATGGGCGCCGTCGATCTCCACGGTAGCTCCCGTAATGGCCCGGATGCCATGCTTGAATGTGGCGTGATAGGCGCGGGCGGAGCCGTAAAAGCCGCCGTGATCCGTAAGGGCGATGCTCTCCAGTCCCAGTTCGGCGGCGCGCTGGACCATGGTTTCAGGTTCGCTGGACCC
>CBIHMP010000008.1:0-32152 GCA_966211015.1 uncultured Luteolibacter sp.
TGAGAGCATTGATTTTGACAGGACTGCTGACGGGCGCGGCTCATGCGGAAGCAGAACACTGGGAGAGCCTTTTCGATGGCAAGACGCTCGATGGCTGGGAATCCGCCGCCGGCGGCAAGCCGGGGGAGGGCTGGAAGGTGGAGGACGGCGCGATTCATCGTGCCGGGAAGGCCGGAGACCTCGTCAGCACGGAGGAATACGGCGATTTCATCCTGGAATTCGAATGGAAGATCGCCGCGGGCGGGAACAGCGGGGTCAAGTACCGCGTCCGGAAGTCCCCCGGCGGCTGGCTCGGGCCGGAATATCAGGTGCTGGATGATGCGGGACACCCGAATGGCAAGGTGGCGGATACATCCGCGGCCTCCGTTTATGAAGTCGTGGCGCCTTCGGCAAACAAGATCGCCGCGCCGGCCGAGCACTGGAACAAGTCCCGGATCATTGCCAAGGGGACGAAACTGACCCATTTCCTCAACGACCAGAAAGTGGTGGAGATCGATACCGCCAGCAAGGAGTGGGAGGAGATGAAAAAAGCCAGCAAGTTCGCGAAGATGGAAGACTTCGCGAGGCCCGGAAAAGGGCGGATCTTGCTCCAGGACCACGGGGACGAGGTGTGGTTCCGGAAGCTCCGCATCGAAAAGCTGTGAAGTTGATGGGAAAATTTCTATTTCCCGCTTGCCAGCAGGGGGTCGTCTGCTAAACAGCCCGCCCGCTTCGGGGAGGCCGGACACGTAAGCAAAAGCCCTCCCGCACCGGTCTTCCGCTCACCAAAGCATCACATGGCACGTATTTTCGGCATCGAAATCCCAAACGAGAAGCGCATCGAGGCGTCGCTGCAATACATGTACGGCGTCGGTAACACTACCGCCGGACGCATTCTCGAACAGGCGGGCATCGACCCGGATATCCGCACCGGTCAGTTGACCGAGGATCAGCTCGTGAAGATCGCCGGCGTGATCCAGAGCCAGGGCATCATCATCGAAGGCGACCTGCGCCGCGAGAAGCAGACCCAGCTCAAGCGCCTCACCTCCATCAACTGCTACCGTGGCATCCGCCACAAGCGCGGTCTCCCGGTGCGCGGCCAGCGCACCCGCACGAACGCCCGCACCCGCAAGGGCAAGCGCCGCACCGTCGGCGTGAAGAAGTAAGCCGTGCCGACCGAACCTGAACCTTTCCGATAATGGCTGACGAAGAAACCAACACACCGGCACCGGAAGCCGCCGCGGCACCCGTCGCTCCTGCGACCCCGGCTGCACCCGCCGCGCCTGCTGCTCCCGCCCCTCAGGCGGAAGAAGCCGCTCCTAAGAAGGACGACAAGAAGCGCGACATTTTCGCCGAGATCGCCGGCGCCGAGGAAACCCAGATCAAGGTCCACAAGGCCAAGGGTTCCAAGAATATCTCCCGCGGCATCGTCCACGTGACCGCCACCTTCAACAACACCATCGTCAGCGTCACCGACTCGAACGGCAACACGCTCGGCTGGTCGAGCGCCGGCAAGATGGGCTTCAAGGGCTCCCGCAAGAGCACGGCCTACGCCGCGCAGGTGGTGTCCCAGGATGCCTGCCGCCAGGCGATGGGCCACGGCCTGAAGGAAGCCGAGGTCCGCGTGAAGGGCCCGGGTTCCGGCCGCGAGTCCGCCGTCCGTGCCGTCCAGGCGCTCGGCATCGAGCTGCTGGCCATCAAGGACGTCACACCCATCCCGCACAACGGTTGCCGCCCGAAGAAGGCCCGCCGCGTTTAATTTTTCTTTAATCGATCATGGCTCGCTATACCGGTCCTACCACCAAGATCAGCCGCCGCTTCGGCGTGGCTCTCTTCGGTTCCTCGAAAGCACTCGAGCGCCGCAATTTCCCGCCCGGCCAGCACGGCCTGCGCGCCGGCCGCAAGAAGAAGAGCGACTACTCCGTCGCCCTCGGCGAAAAGCAGAAGCTCCGTTTCCAATACGGCGTGCTTGAGAAGCAATTCCGCGGTTACTACGAGGAAGCCGCCCGCCGCCGCGGCGTGACCGGCGAGATCCTCCTGCAACTGCTGGAGACCCGCCTCGACAACGTCTGCTACCGCCTCGGCTTCGGCAACAGCCGCCAGGCCGCCCGCCAGCTCGTCAACCACGGCCACGTGCTCGTGAACGGCAAGCGCGTGGACATCGCCTCCTATCAGGTGAAGCCGGGCGACAAGATCAAGATCGGCGGCAAGCCGTCTTCCCAGCAGCTCGCGCTGCGCATGATCGACCTGACCCAATCCGCCCCGCTGGTGGACTGGCTCACGCTCGACAAGGAAGGCCTGGAAGGCACCGTTTCCCGCGTGCCGGATCGCGCCGACATCGACCCGCTCGTCAACGAGCAGCTCATCGTCGAACTTTACTCGCGCTGATCCGGAAGGATCGAACGATTTCAGAAAACGCCCGGAGGAAACTCCGGGCGTTTTTTGTTTGGGGACGGCGTGGCCGTCTGTGGACTGCGGCAGCCTGCTGCCGCTTTTTCTTCCCCGCAGCCTGCTGCGGGGCGGGGGTGGGTGAAGGAATGAATTCCGCCTGTCCCGTAGGCGCGTCCGTGAGAACGCGATGAGGACGGACCGGTTATCCCCGGAGAACGAATTCACCCGCTGACCACTCCCGCGGTGTCACCACCGCGCCTACGAAAAAACCAATGGATTCCGCCTTTTACGTAGGCGCGTTCGTGAGAACGCGATGGCCGGGCAGCCGTCGCCTCCCTTGACCTCCGGCACCGTAACACCGACTCTACCCGCGTTCATGGCCACCGAGCTCATCTTCAGCCCCATCGAGGAAATCATCGCCGAAGTCGCCGCCGGGCGCATTGTGATCGTCGCGGACGATCCGGACCGGGAAAACGAGGCCGACCTGATCGGTGCCGCCTCCCTCTGCACGCCGGAAATCATCTCCTTCATGGCGGTGCACGGCCGCGGTCTGATCTGTGCCCCCATCACCCAGCAGCGGGCCGAGGAGCTGGATCTGCCCCAGATGACGCGCCGGAACCGGGAGGTCCAGCGGACCGCCTTCACCATCTCCGTGGATGCCGCGAAGGGGGTCAGCACCGGGATTTCCTCCGCGGACCGTTCCCTCTGCGTGAACCTGCTGGCCGATCCGAAGGCCGGGCCGGACGACTTCGTGCATCCCGGCCACGTGTTCCCGATCCAGGCGCGGGTTGGCGGTGTGCTCCGGCGCGCCGGCCATACGGAGGCCGCGGTGGACCTGGCCCGCCTGGCGGGGCAGGAACCGGCCGGAGTGATTTGCGAGATCATGAACGAGGACGGCACGATGGGCCGGGTAGGGGACCTCGGGGATTTCCAGAAGGCTCATTCCCTGAAGGCTTGCACCATCGCGCAGTTGATCGGGTGGCGCCGCCGTTCGGAGAAGCTGGTGATGCGGGAGGAAACGATTGGCCTGCCCACGGATCACGGCGAATTCACCTGCCATCTCTACCGGGTGAATACGGATGACTCCCACCACCTCGCCCTGGTGCGCGGCGAGATCGATCCCACCCAGCCGGTTCTCGTGCGCGTGCATTCCGAATGCCTGACCGGGGATGTCTTCCTTTCCCAGCGCTGCGATTGCGGCGGCCAGCTCGATGCGGCGATGGAGCGGATCTCGAAGGAAGGCGGCGTGCTGCTCTACCTGCGGCAGGAAGGCCGCGGCATCGGCCTGGCGGCAAAGATCCACGCCTACAAGCTCCAGGAGGAGGGCTTGGATACCGTCGAGGCGAACGAGAAGCTCGGCTTCGGCTCCGACCTCCGCGACTACGGCATGGGCGCGCAGATCCTCTGCGATCTCGGCGTGCGGCGCATCCGCCTGCTGACGAACAATCCGAAGAAGGTGGTCGGGCTGGAGGGCTATGGTCTGGAGATCGTGGAGCAGCTCCCGATCAAGCTCCCCGCGAACCCGCACAACGCGCGCTATCTGGAAACGAAGCGCGAGCGGATGGGCCACCGGCTCTGATCCCCGATCTTTCCACGACATGATCCGGAAAGCCTTCGTCATGTCGGTGAATGCCGGCGCCGAGGATGAATACGCACGAAGGCACCGGCCGATCTGGCAAGAGCTGGCGGAGGTGCTGAGGGCCCATGGCGTCCGCAATTACTCCATCTTCCTCCATCCGGAGACGCGGCAGCTTTTCGGCTACGCGGAAGTGGAAAGCGAGGAGCGCTGGGCCGCCATCGCGGAGACGGAGGTCTGCCGGAGATGGTGGAAATACATGGCGGAAGTGATGCCCGCGAATGAGGATCACTCGCCGGTATCGACCGGCTTGCGCGAGGTCTTTCACTTGGAATAGGTGCCTCTTTCTTTAAGGGGCTCCTCTCCCGAGGCCGGAATTCCGCGAGAAGGTCGATGTTATTACGTGATCAGGGGATACGGATAGTTTTGACTGCCGACATAAATCTTGTCAGCAAGAGCCTGTGAAATTCCTCATCGCTTCCGCCTGTCTCCTTGCCATGTCCCATGCCGGGTCCGCGGCGGTCGTCATCACGATCGACATCTCGAATCCTGCGGCCGTTGTCATCACCGGTTTGCCGGCCAATTCCGCCATCACAGGGAATCTCGCGGTCAATTTTTCCGGCGGGATTTCCTTCCTCGAGTTCTTTACCGCCAACGAATCCATCACCGCCGGCAGCCCGGCGGTTATCTCCGGAACCTGGCGAGCTGCAGGAACCGGCACTTCGTACAATGAGACAGTGACGTTTGCGTACGGCAATCCGGATGTGGTTCCCGGGGTGGATCTCAGCATCTACAATGTGGACGTCGGGTTCGCGGATGATCAGAATTTCGTGGCCGGAACACAGGCATTCTTCGGCAGCTCCACCGTGGATTTTTCGGCGCTCACCAATCTTCCTGCTATCGGAACCACGGGAGACGTGAATCTCGGCTATCAAGCGTCACACGGAGGGACCATCGGCCAGTGGCAAGTGGTGCCCGAGCCCGCCTCATCCGGTCTGGCTGCGCTTGGGGCGGCAGCAGTGCTGCTGCGCCGCCGCAGGGCTTGATTACCCTCGAGGAGCTTTTTAGAACAGCCTCTCAGGCCCGCAGCCATTCCGCCGCGCGCTTGGCGTAGTAGGTGAGGATCATGTCCGCACCCGCGCGCTTGATCCCCATCAAGCTCTCCAGCGCGATCGCCTTGCCGTCCACCCAGCCCGCGGCGGCGGCGCTTTCGATCATCAGATACTCGCCGCTCACCTGGTAGGCCGCCACGGGGAGCGTGGTGCTTTCCCGCACGCGGGCGATGATGTCCAGATAGGGCCCGGCGGGCTTCACCATCACCATGTCCGCGCCTTCGGCTTCATCCAGCAGCAGCTCGCGGATCGCTTCGCGGGCATTCGCAGGGTCCATCTGGTAGGTCTTCTTGTCGCCCTCCTTCGGCGCGGAATCGAGCGCCCCGCGGAAGGGGCCGTAGAAGGCCGAGGCATACTTCGCGGAGTAGCTGAGGATCGCGACGTCTTGGAAGCCTTCCGCGTCCAGGGAAGAGCGCAGCGCGGCCACGCGGCCGTCCATCATGTCACTGGGGGAGACGATGTCGGCCCCCGCGCGCGCGTGGCAGAGTGCCTGCTGGCAGAGGATTTCCACCGTCTCGTCGTTGAGGATGTGGAGGTCTCCCTTTTCATCGCGGCGAACGATGCCGTCGTGGCCGTCGGAATTGTAGGGATCCAGCGCCACGTCCGTGATCACGCAGAGCGAGGGATGGGCCGCCTTCAGCGCCCGGATCGCGCGTGGCACCAAGCCATCGTCATGGTGGCATTCATCGGCAAGGGGTGTCTTCAGATCCTCTTCGATCTTCGGGAAAAGCACCACCGCGGGCACCCCCAGCGCGTGCGCCTCGCCGGCCTCCTTCACGAGCCCCTCCAGCGACCACCGCGTCACTCCCGGCATCGAGGCGATGGGCGTGTCTCCGGCGTCCTCGTGCAGGAAGAGCGGCAGGATGAAATCCGCGGGCGTCAGGACGTTCTCGCGGACGAGCGAGCGGATCGCGGGCGTGCGGCGGTTGCGGCGGGGACGGATGGGCATGTTCATGGCGAGCTCGGGTCTTCGGGGACCTCCGGTGTGGTTCCGGGACTATGATTCTTTGCCGTGCGGGCACAATGGAGTTCGCAGGGCGGAAGCACCATGTCCACCCGAGAACCTCGCGTTCTCACGAACGCGCCTACGGTGGGAAAACGGCGGACGCCGCGCCCTCCGCATGGGGAGAACGTAGGCGCGGCGGTGACGCCGCGGGAAGGGTGCCCGCGTGACTTCTTTCCTTCGCGGTGGAAGCGGCCTTTCCTGTCGCGTTCTCACGAACGCCTACGATGGATCCGCTTCAGCCTCATACCGGGCTCAGCTCGTAGCTTTCCTTCCCGTCCTTCATGTTCCAGCCCAGGCCGGTGAGCTGCTTGCGCATCTCGTCCGCTTTCGCCCAGTCCTTGGCGCTACGCGCGGCCCAGCGTTCTTCCGCGAGGGCGCGGATCTCGGCGGGCACCTCGGCTTCCGGCTCGTCCTCCGGCAAGCTCAGGCCCAGCGCGCGCAGGATACGGTTGAAGGCGGCCAGCGCCTTCGCGGCGTCCTCGCCTTCCAGCTTCGCCGCTTCCCTCAGGCCGGTGAAGAGACCGCCGAGGCAGCCGGGGGTATTGAGGTCGTCGTTCAGCGAGTCCCAAGCGGCTTGGAAGGGCCCGAACTCCACGGAGCCAAGCTGTACCTCGGCGGGAGCCCTGGCGGCCAGGGAGCGGGCTCCCTTCGCCAGCTTGCCCATCGCCTCGCGCGCGGCGTGCAGGGAATCCAGCGTGAAATTGAGCTGCTTGCGGTAGTGCGCGCCGATCAGCACGTAGCGCAGCTCCATCGCCGTGAAGCCCTTCGCCTGCAGGTCGTCCAGCGTGTAGAAGTTCGCGAGCGACTTCGACATTTTCCCGCCATCCACCAGCAGGTGGGTGATGTGGAACCAATGCGCCGCGAAATGCCCGCCGCACGCGCACTTGCTCTGGGCGATCTCGTTCTCATGGTGCGGAAAGGTGAGATCGACGCCGCCGGAGTGCAGGTCGAAGTCGGGACCCAGATACTCCTGAATCATTGCCGAGCATTCGAGGTGCCAGCCGGGACGGCCCTCGCCCCAGGGGGAGGGCCAGTAGTTGGCGCCGTCCTCCGGCTTGCGGCCCTTCCAGAGCACGAAGTCGGAGAGGCTGTCCTTCTCGTATTCGTCCGAGTTCGCACGGGCGTTTTGCGTTTTGCCAATCTCCAGCTCGCGGGTGTCGAGACGGGATAGTTTCCCGTAGCCGGGAAAGGAGGCGATGTTGAAGTAAACGGAGCCGTCCTCCGAGCGGTAGGCATGGCCCTTTTCCACCAAGGTGGCGATCATGTCGATCTGCTGCGGGATGTGCTCCACCGCGCCGGGCTCCACGTGCGGCGGAAGCAGGCCGAGCGCCTCGCAATCGGCGTGGAATTTCGCCGTCCAATGCGCGGTAAACTCGGTCAGGGGTTTCCCGGCGGCCTGCGAATCGCGGATCGTCTTGTCGTCCACGTCGGTGATGTTGCGCACGTGGAAGCTGCGCGTCCCGCCTGTCTCCAGCGTGCGGCGGAAGACATCCTGGAGGACGAAGGTGCGGAAATTCCCGATGTGTGCGGGGCCATAGACCGTCGGGCCGCAGCAGTAGAACCGGAAGGTCGTGCCGTCGAGGGGGCGCAGCTCCTTGAGCTCGCGGGCCAGCGTGTCGTAAAGCCGCATGGGCAGGGGGTCTAGCGGGTGAGCCGGGCGATTTCAACCGCGACCTGAAGCGGTCGCCGTGAGCCTCAGGGGCCGACGCGCACTTCGCGCACCCGCGGGGCCTGTCCTTGTTCCACGATTTCCACGGGAATCACCCATGCCGCCTCCGGGGCTTCCGCCGAAACAGGGTGCACCGAGGGATCCGGCTCCCTGCTCGAGGCGCGCGCGTTGATCGAGCGCTGCACCGCCAAGGTCAAGGCGGCGCAAAGCAGTGCGAGGGCGAAGAGCCTGATCCGGTCGAAGGTCATGCGACGCGGCCAAAGAAGCTAAATTTTACTAATTAATCAAGTTTATTTAAAAAACTCCGGCGATTGATCCGTGTTGCCGCTAAGTCACTTCGGATTTTTTGGTATTCGCCACCCTGCCGATGCCGTGCTTCTTTACCTGCGAGATGGTGCGCGACGAACGATGGAAGCAAGTGGGTGCCGGGCTCGCGGTTCTTGCGGGTGTCACCGTGATATTCCTGCTTCTGGTTTTCGGCCGCCATTTGCCGGGAGTGGCCGGCGAGTTTTTCGCGCGGGTGATCGGGATCGTGACCACGCCCTTTCTTCTGGAAGCCACCCTTTGTATCCTCGGCTTCGTGGTGGTAGTGACCCTGAACCATTGGCGGCAGCTCCGGGAAGGGGATGAGCTCGTTTATCTGGATCAGGTGAAGAACGCGCCTCAAGACCTGCCCGGGCAGGCCCGTTGGGCGGTTTACCAGAGCGAGCCGCTGGAGCCTGGCTCCATCGAGCCGACGGATCTGCTGGAGGGTGCCATCGCCATCGGCGATCACGAAACCGCGGTGGAGATTCTTTCGGCGATGAGCGAGGCGGAGCGGGCCGCGCCGGCGGTGTTGAAGCTGCGAATCGCTTTGGCCGAGGCCACGGGAAAGACCGAGTTGGCCGGGCAATTGAAGAAGATGCTCGGCGACGCGCCGGTGTGAGCGACAGCTCTAGCCCAAGATCGGGGCCGGCCTCATTGCTCTACCTGTTCCCGGGCTTCGAGACGCCCGAAGCGCCGGATGAGCAGGCCCTCCCGCGGGGCAAAGATCCAGGCCAGAAGGAACAGGACACCCGCCGCAAAGGCCATCATGCCGGAGGTGGTCGTGCTCTCGAAGCCGAACAGCGGTGGCACCAGGATGGCGCCGATGTGGCCGATCACGGCGGATGCGGCGGCGAGCGCAACCCCCAGCAGCAGCATCGGTAGCAGGCGGCGCGTGAGTAGCTGCGCCGTGGCCGCGGGCACGATGAGCATGGCGATCACGATGATGCTGCCCACCGATTCGAAGGCCGCCACGGTGGTCACCGCGACCATCGTCATCAGGAGGTAGTGGAGGAAGGAGGAGGAAAAGCCCAGCGTCTCCGCCAGAGCGGGGTCGAAGGCGCTCAACTTGAACTCCTTGTAGAGCAGGGCGATGACGGCCGCGTTGAAGAGAAGGACCGCGCCATTGACGGCCGCGGCGCGCGGGAGCTCGAATGCGCCGAACCGCACGGTATCGAGCGGCGTGAATTCGATCGCCCCGTAGAGGACGCAGCCGGGATCCAGATCCACGTGATCGGCTGCTTGCACGATCAGCACCAGCCCGATGGCAAAGAGGGTGGTGAAGACGACGCCCATCGCCGCCCCGCGGTCCACCCGGGCAAAGCGGCTGATCCACTGGGTGAAGACGGCGGTGAGCACGCCCGTCACGGCCGCTCCCAGGAACATCGGCAGGCTGGCGCGGGTGCCGCCGACCAGGAAGGCGATCGCCAGGCCCGGCAGCACCGCGTGGCTGATCGCATCGCCCATCATGCTCATTTTCCGCAGGACGAGGAAGCAGCCCGGCAGCGCGCAGGCCATCGCGCACAGCACGCCGGTGACGACGATCCAGGTGTCGATGGAGGTCCAGTTCATTGGCTCGAAAGACGCGAGAGGCCAGAAGCCAGAGACCAGAGGCCAGAAGCCGGAGACAAGATTGTGGTCTCCAACTTCTTGTTTCTGGTCTCTGGTCTCTGGATTCTTGTCTCTGATCGCTTCATATCCGGTGCGGGCTGGCCGGGACTTGGGCGGTGTCCAATTCGGCTTCCAAAGCGCGGACCAGCTCAGAGCCCAGGATGTGTTCCACCATGTCCGCATCCCGATCCACATGGCTCGGCGCGATGTCGGCATGGCGGATGAGGTAGAGCTCCCACAGCCGGTGATTGCGGGTGATGCGCGCGGCCTCGCCGAAGCCGGACTCGGAAAGGTGGATCAAGGAGCGGTCCGGGACGGGCTCCAGGTGGTCCTCGCCGCGCGCGTGGCCGAGGAGGCGGTTGAGCTCGCGCGGCGTCCAGCTCCGGTGTTCCAGCAGCGCGGCCCGCGGGATCGGGCCGTTCAGCGGCGGGCTGGATTTGGCCTCCAGGACCTCGTAGGCCGCGCGCAGCAGGTGCTGGCGGCCCATGCGGCGCTGCAGCCGCCGGTGATCTACATAGCGCGGAATGACGCCCCGTGCGGTGCCGAAGAGCATGCTGATGAGAAAGATGACCGCCGCCGTGAGCACGATCAGCGCCCCGGCCGGCAGGTCCGCGAGCAGGGCGCTCACCGAGGCGCCCAACCAACCGCTGATCCCGCCGATCACGGCGGAAAGGAAGAGCATCACGGACAGGCGCTCCGTCCAGAAACGGGCCGCCGCCGCAGGGATGATGAGGAAGGCGATCACGAGGATCAGCCCCACGGCCTGCAGGCCCACCACGGTCACCGCGGTGACCAAGGCCAGCAGGATGCCATCCAGGAGCAGCACCGGCCAGCCTTCCGCCGCCGCGAAGCCTTCGTCGAAACAGAGCACCGTGAGCTCTTTCAGCAGCAGGATCGCCGCGACCGCCGCGAGCGTGGAGACCACGGCGATGACGGTGAAATCTCCCGCGACCATCGAGGCGGTCTTCCCGTAGATGAAGGATTCCAGTCCGGCGGCATTCGGCAGGCTCTGGACCATCCGCAGGATCGCCGTGCCCGCCCCGAAGAAGACGCTGAGAACGAAGCCCATCGCCACATCGTCGCGCAGGCGGGTGGTGCGGATGATCGCCAGCATCACCCCGACTCCGGCGAGGCCGGAGACGGTGGCTCCGGCGAGCAAGATGCCGAGGCTCTTGCCGCCGCCGGCCAGGGTGGTGCCGAGGGCGAAGGCGATGCCGATGCCGGGCAGGGTGGCGTGGGAAAGGACATCGCCCATCAGCGAGCGCTTCCGCAGTAGCAGGAAGGCCCCCACCAGGCCCGCGCCGATGCCCAGCAAGGTGGTGGCAAGCACGACGAGGCGGGTGTTGTAGCTTTCGAGCAACAGCACCTCGCGCAGGTCGTGAAGCGTGGGCAGATCGGTCATGGGTTCACCTCCGCCGCAGCGCTTCGGCGGCGTGGTCGAGCAGGGACAAGCGGCCGCCGTACGTCTTCCTGAGGTTCTCGTCGGTGAAGACCTCGTGCGTCGGACCGGAGGCCACGATCCTCATGTTCATCATCACCACCCAATCGAAATACTCCGCCACGGTGGCGAGGTCGTGATGCACCACCAGGCAAGTCCGCCCGCGCTGCCGGAGATCCTTCAGCAGTTCGACGATCGCCTGCTCCGTGGCCGCATCGACCGCGGCGAAAGGTTCGTCCATGAAATAGACCCGCGCGTCCTGGGCGAGGGCGCGGGCGAGGAAGACCCGCTGCTGCTGGCCCCCGGAAAGCTGGCTGATCTGGCGCTGGGCGAGGTGCGCGATCCCGACTTTTTCCAAAGCCGCCATCGCCGCCGCGCGCTCCTTCTTCCCGACCCGGCGCAGCCACCCGAGCTGGCGGTAGGTTCCCATCGCCACCACGTCCAGGGCGGAGACCGGGAAATCCCAGTCCACGCTTTCGCGCTGGGGCACGTAGGCGACGAGGTGGCGGTTTTCGCGGTAGGGCTTGCCGTAGATGTGGGCCCAGCCGGAGGTCTTCGGGATCAGGTCCAGGCAGGCTTTGATGAGCGTGCTCTTTCCAGCGCCGTTGGGCCCCACGATCCCCACCAGCTTGCCCTCGGGAATATTCAGCTCCACATCCCAGACCACCGGCTTGCGCTGATACGCGACGGTGAGGTCGTGGATGGTGAGCGGGTAGTCCGGCGGGTGCTCGTGGTGCATGGTCAGAAGCGGACGGTGAAGCCGGAGAAGGCGCCGATGTCCTCGGCGTCGTCATTCAGACCGGCTTGCCCGCCGCAGTCCAGCATGACATTGGAAGTGATCGAATAGGTGATTCCGGCGGACGCATAGGCTTCGTAACGGTCCTCTCCCAGCACGCCCACGTACTCGAGGAAGCAGCCCCATTTTTCGGTGAGGTCGAAGCCGAGCACCGCGGTGTGCACGAACTCGAAATCATGCCCGCCGTTGTCGTCGGCCACGGAGTCGAGCTCCGCCATGAGCCCGAGGCCGAGACCCTCGCGCAGCTCCATGGAAAAGGGAATGATCAGGCCGCCCTCCCACTCCTCGTTGCTCACGGCCGTGCCGGTGGGGATCTTGACGTAGGGGAAGAGCGCCAGCGCGGTGCTGCCGCCGTCGTTGCCCCAGAGGTTCCACTTGTAGCGCAAGGTCACGTCGCCGAAGCCCTCGGAATCGCCCGCGGGTCCGGCGTTGTTTTCCCACGTGTAGGAATCGAAAACGATCTGGAGATCGGTGCAGTCCGTCAGGCCGATTTTGAAATTGGTGGCCATCGCGGTATAGACGTCGTCGCGGCCATCGCGGCGCCAGTCGAAGAGGCTGGCTTCGATCTGGACGTGGCCCGCATCGACGGTCACCGGGCTTTCGGTGGTATCCGGGCGGTCGGCGGAAAGCTCCCGCATTTCGTCCCCGGGTACCGGGTGGAAGAGATCGTAGGCGGCCGCCGGAGGCAGGGTAAATGCGAGGGCCGAGGAGGCGGCGAGGAATGTGGATTTCATGAGGTAGCAAAAAGTCGCGGCGGACGGTGCCGCCGCGGAGGAGGGGATCACTTCAACTTGCCGTTGAGGCCCTTCTCGGGAGCTTCCCCGCCGAGGGCGCGCGTGATGAGGGTGACATTGTGGTCGATCATGCCGATGTAGGTGCCCTCGTAGGTTCCGGCCGCCCCCATCGCATCGGAGAAAAGTTCGCCGCCGATCTTCACCTCATGGCCCCTGGACCGGGCACCCTCGACGAGCGCTTCCACGGACTTGCGGGGGACCGAGCTTTCGACGAAAACGGCCGGGATCTTCCGTTCCACGATGAAGGAGACGAGCTCGTTGATATCCTTCAGGCCCGCTTCGGATTCGGTGCTGATGCCCTGGATGCCGCGGACTTCCAGGCCATAGGCGCGCGCCATGTAGCTGAAGGCATCGTGCGCGGTGACCAGCACGCGTTGTTTTTCCGGGATGCTCGCCAGAGCCTTGCGGGCGTAGGCGTCGAGCTTCTCCAGCTCGGCGGCGTAAGCGGTGGCGCGTTCCCGGTAGGCGGCGGCGTTCGGTGCGTCGAACTTCGCCAGCGACTCCGCGATGTCGCCGGTGGCCTTGCTCCAGCCGGCGACGTCCATCCAGACGTGCGGATCGTAGTGCTCGTCCCCGGTGCTCATCACGTAGCCGCCTTGATTCACGATGGTATCCGTGACGGCGTGGACGGGTTTTCCGCTGCGGGCGATCTTCACGAAGATATCGGTCATCTTTCCTTCGAGCAGCAGGCCGTTGTAAAAGACGATATCGGCGGCCTGCAGCTTCTTCACGTCGTTCGCGGTGGGCTTGTATAGGTGCGGATCCACTCCTTCGCCGATGAGGTTCTCCACCTTCACCCGGTCCCCGCCGATCCGGCCGACCACGTCTCCGATCATGGCGATGGTGGTCACGGCAGAGATCTCGGAGCGGGCCTCCCCGCTCTTGGCCGGGGCGGATTTTCCGCAGGAGGCGAGCAGCCATCCGCCGAGCAGGGCGGAAGCGAGGACGAGCGGGCGTGAAATGCTGGACATGTGGGCTATTCAAGCTAACGATTTTGAGTAGTCAAAAACAAAAGCGAGAAAGCTCAAAAATGGCGGGCCGCGCGAGAGCCGGCGGGCGTATCCCAGAGCTTTACTCGACTTTGAACGCTCCAAATCTAGAATCACCGGCGATGCCCTCCAGCACGGTCGAAGACTACCTGAAAGCCATCCACCGGCTCGCGGAGACGGGCGGAGATCTCGTGGCCGTTGGCAAGGTAGCGACCCATCTCGGCCTTACGCCCGGCACTGCCACCACGATGATGAAGCATCTGGAACGGGAGGGGTATGTGGATTATTCCCCGCGCAAGGGCGTGACCCTGACCGAGCGTGGCCAACGCGCCGCGAAACAGGTACTACGGAGGCACCGCTTGATCGAGCTCTTCCTGGTGGAGGTGATGAAGCTCGACTGGTCCGAGGTGCACGAGGAGGCCGAGATTCTGGAGCACGCCTTTTCGGACCGTCTGGTGGAACGGATCGACGAAATGCTCGGTCGTCCCGGACACGATCCCCATGGAGATCCGATCCCGGATGCGGAGGGGGTCGTCGCTGAAGATTCCGACTTGCGGCCTCTGAACGGCTGCGGCGCGGGAAGCTACCGCTTGGTGCGCGTGGCGCGCGACGAGCCGGAATACCTGCTCTGGCTGCAGGAGCGGGGACTGCGCCCCGGCGTGGAGCTGGCCGTCAAGGAGCGCGATGAAGTGGCGGGAATCTCGACCCTCACCGTCGGCGGCGGCACCGATCCGGTGCGGGTGGGCGAAGCCGCGGCGGCTTCGTTGTGGGTGAGGTGAGAGGGGGAGGGCGATACAACCGACGGGAAGCGGGAGTGGCCCCTGATCGCGACATTTCCAAACATGTTTGGAAAATCGTGGGAAATGGGCACGTATGGGCCGCGCCGCCTCGGGCGGGTGAATCTTTCATGAGGGAAATGCTGAAGAGAGCAGGAATCGGGGCGGCAGGGGTGATCCTTTCAGGGGCGGCTTGCCTGGCGGCGGAAAAGCAGCCGGAGAACCGCTACGTGCCGTATGCGCGGGTGCAGAACATTGCGGAGGGCTTGTCCTGGCCGAAGGGGCAGGCGGTGCCGACCTTTGCGACCCCGGCGGAGACGCTGGACACGATCACGGTGCAGGATCTCTCGCAGGACGAGCAGATCACCTTCTCCGCCTTGCAGGGCCGGGTGAACCGCAAGCAGCCGCGGATCCTGCTGATCGAAGCCCGTGCGGAGGAGGGGGCATTCACTTGGGCGGACACCTCGGGTTTCAGCTCCCGCACGCACTATGAAAGGACGGCCCGCTACGAGCTGCTGGCGAAGTATGCGAAGGAACTGGACGGCGTGGTGCTCTATGACAGCGCCCTCAGCCCGCATTACCGGAACCTGGCCGGGACCGTGGCCGCGCAACACAACGCCATCCCGGCGAACCGGGCCATCTACGAGGCGATGCGGAAGGCCGGGGCGGACCTGAAGGTCGTGGCGGACCTGACGGATCTGAAATTCACCACGCCGCTGGAAATTTACGGGCACATGCACGCCCGCTACTGGCCGCGGGCGGAGAAGCGCCTGCTGGTAAGCGCCAAGCCCTACGACCAGCGGGGCGGGGGAGACTATCATCATACCCGCGACATCGCCGCCGCCACCGGGGCGGCGGTGGTGTGGCTGGATACCCGCGTGCCGGAGGAGCGGGACATGCTGCGCAAGTTCTTCCGCGATATGAAGGCGGGCGAAGCGATCGCGCTGGGCTGGTACGCCACCGAGCGCACCGGCATCACGACCGCTTCCGAGTTCGGCATCGGCACCATGCCCGCGGACCACTATGTGAGCGGCAGCGTGTATGCGGGCACGGACCACCGGATCAAGATCCCTCCGGTCCCGAAGAAACCGGACCTCGCGGAGAAGGTGTACGTGGCGATCTTCATCAGCGACGGGGACAATATCCAGTACACCCAGCACGCGATGCGCAAGCACTGGGACCGGATCGGGGAAGACCGGGGGAAGATGCCGCTGAATTGGACCATCGCGCCGGGTCTGGTGGATATCGGGCCTTCGATCCTGAACCACTACTACGGCAGCGCCACGCCGAACGATTGCTTCGTCACCGGTCCCTCCGGGATGGGCTACCTGATGCCGGTGAATACCCTGGAAGAGCCCGGCGCACCCGTGGGCGCTTCCTTGAAGGATCCCGCCATGATGGACGGCTACGCCCGCATGACGGAGACCTACCTGCAGCGCTCCGGCCTGCGGGTGGCGACCATTTGGGACGATGCCTCGCCCGCGCTCCGGCAGGCGTATGAGAAGAATTGCCGGAATCTCTACGGGGCCACGGTACAGAATTTCAAGGACATGCCCTCCGTGGCGGGCAGCGTGGAAGGCGGCCGCCTGCGCTTCGACAAGCTGGTGATCCCGTATGCGGGCTCCTACGAGCATCTCAGCGGCTCGCTCGCGCGGGAGATCCGCCGCTGGAAGGGCGGAAAGCCGCTCTTCCTCTCCTACCAGGTGGACGTGTGGGGGGATCTGCGGGTGCGACGCCTCATCGAGCTGCAGGAGCAGATGAAGCGGGATTTCCCCGGCAAGGTGGAGTTCGTGCGGGCCGACCATTATTTCAATCTCTACAACGAGGCGCAGGGCCTGCCCTTCAATCTGGCGATGTCCGCCGCCACGGACGCGGGGGAAGGCGCGGCACAGCTTTTGGACGGGACGCCCGCCACGGTGTGGGCCGCCCCGGAGGCGGGAAAGGCGACCCTGCTCATCGATCTCGGCACGCAGCACCAGATCAGCCGCTGTGTCCTCCGCCACGCCGGCGATGCCGGGATGGACCCTGCCTTGAACACGCGGGACTTCGCGCTGCAAGCCAGCCGGGACGGCAAAACATGGAAGACCCTCGCGGTTCTCAAGGGCAACAAGGACAACGTCACGGATGTGGATTTCCCGCCCGCCGCGGCGAAGCATCTGAGGATCCTGGTGAACGAACCCGGAGGCGATTCCGTCGCGAGGATCGCGGACGTGGAGGTTTACGGAAAGCGGCTCTGAGCCGGAGGCCATCGATACGCCTTCCCTTGCCGGGGGAAATCGGGTGGAGTCTTGGGGTTCGCTTCGATCGGAATCCTGAAGCCCGCCCAACCCATGTCTTCCACGCGTCGCGATTTCCTCAAATCGGCCTCACTGCTCACCTTGGGTGCCCATGCCCAGGGGGCTCCGCAAATCCTCGTCGTGAAGCCCGCCGCCGGGATCCGGATCGAGCAGGTCGAGTTCGCGTTCGAGGATTTCAAGTATCGCGCGCCTTACAAGTTCGGGGGCACGGCGGTGGACCGGGTGACGCTGCTGAACGTGAAGGTGCGGGTATCGACGCCGGATGGCAAATCGGCTGCGGGTTTCGGATCGATGCCGATGGGCAACGTGTGGTCCTTTCCGTCGAAAGCCATGCCCTACGAGACGACTCTCGGGGCGATGCGGGCGCTGGCGAAGCGGATCTGCAAGATCACGTACGATTTCAAAGGGACTGCTCATCCCATCGAGATCAATTTCCAATTGGAGCCGGAGTATCTCAAGGCAGCGGCCGAAGTTTCCGGGGAGCTGGGCTTGGCGGAGCCGATCCCGAAGCTCTGCACCCAGGTGACGGCCAGCCCCTTCGACGCGGCCTTGCACGATGCCTTCGGCAAGGCGCTCGGCCTGAACTGCTACCGGACCTATTCCGCCGGGCTGATGGGCCACGACCTGTCGCGATACCTCAATGCGGACTTCAAGGGCGAGTCCCTCGAGAGCTACGTGTCCGCGGAGCCGCGCGATTGGATCTGGCTCTTCCACTCGGTGGGCGGGCTTGATGCGGTGACTCCGGGAGACCTGAAGGAGCCGCTCGGAGACGGCATGCCGGAAACGCTGGGGGAGTGGATCAAGCGCGACGGCCTGCAGCGCATCAAGATCAAGCTCCAAGGCGAGAATCTGGAATGGGATATCGCGCGGACGGTAAGCATCGATCGAGTGGCGCGGGAGACCCGGCCGGGCGTGGAGTGGAAATACTGCTGCGACTTCAACGAGAACTGCCCCGACGTGGAATACCTCCTGGAGTATCTCCGCAAGGTGAGGGAGCAATCCCCGCAGGCCTTCGATAGCATCCTCTATCTCGAACAGCCGACCCGCCGGGACCTCCGGGCGGACCGCGGCAAGCTGATGCATGAGGCGGCGAAGCTGCGCCCGGTGGTGATCGACGAGTCCCTAACCGATTTGGAGAACCTGATGCTGGCGCGCGAAACGGGCTACACCGGCGCGTGTCTGAAAGCCTGCAAGGGCCAATCCCACGCCATGTTGATGGCGGCGGCGGGGCAGAAATACGGGATGTTCCTTTGCGTGCAGGACCTGACTTGCCCGGGCGCCTCCTTCGTTCATTCCGCGGGCATCGCCTCGCATATCCCGGGGCTCTCCACCATCGAGGGAAACGCCCGCCAATATGTCCCCTCCGCCAATGCGGGGTGGACCGGGAGATTCCCCGGACTCTTCGGGACGAAGGACGGGAAGCTGGCCACCGCGCAGCTTACCGGGCCGGGGCTGGGTGCGGTGGCGTGAGGACGCTCCGGGCCTCAGCTCCCGTGGGGATTCATGAAGACCTGCTCCACCGTCAGCCCGAACTGGGTGGCGATGCGATAGGCGAGATCCAGGGACGGATCGTGCTTTTCGGTTTCCAGCGCATTGATGGCCTGGCGGGAGACCTCCACGCGCTTGCCCAGGTCTTCCTGCGTCCAATCCCGCTCCGCGCGCAGTGCTTTCAATCGATTTTTCATCGCTCGGAATCAGTGCGAGCTGCGGATGAAGGGGCTCACGAGGCCGAAGGCCAGCCAGAACAGGGGCACCACCAGCGCGGCAGAGACATGCGGCGTTTTCGCGTAGATCTCCAGCAATCCCCACACCGAGCTGACGGCGAGCGTGATGCCTCCGGCCATCACGAAGCGCTTCGTGGCGATGCCGCGCACGAACTCGTCGCTCTCCCGGATCCAGGCGAGGAAGGCCCAGATATGCCCGAGGATCGGGGCGCTGACCACCAGCGCGAACGCAAGGGCACCGCGGGTGGTGATGTCGTCGAACGCGCCGGAAAGAGCGGCGAGATTTGCCGCCATGTAGCCGCCCATGAAGAGGACGGTGCGGATGATGTATTTCCGGTTGGCGCTTTCAGGATTCACGGCAGGGATGGCATTCATGGTCTTTTTCCGAAGTGGTAATGTAAGGTTATCCTGACACGATCCCGTGTCATGTCAACCTGACATTTTGGAGTCAGTCCCGAACCCCTTCGGGCGGCTGCGGAGCAATTCCGCGGGAGGCTGTCTTCCTGACGGTAGGGACCTTTCTCCGAAAGGTCCGGCGGGGGACGGCGGCGATCCAATGTCCAAGCCGGTTCGGGAAGTGGGCCGCCAGAAGCCGGACCGCTCGGAGAGCGTTCCCTACCTTTTTTAGGCAGCCTCTGAGATTCCGCTTCACAGGCCGGGGAATTGCGGCAATATTTAACCAGATGGTTAACTTTTCGCCCGAGCACCTCAATCTCACCTTCGCCGCGCTGGCCGATCCCACGCGGCGCCGGATTCTGGAGGAGCTGGCAAATGGCGAACGCTGCGTGACCGATCTGGCACGGCCCCACGCGATGTCGCTGCCCGCAATCTCGAAGCATCTAAAAGTGCTCGAAGGAGCGGGCCTGGTTTCCCGCCAGAAGGAAGGCCGCGTGCACTCGCTGAAGCTGGAAGCTGCCCCGATGAAACAGGCGCAGCAGTGGATCGAGGAATACCGGCGCTTCTGGGAGGAGAACTTCGACCGCTTGGGCGACTACCTGAAACAACTGCAAACGCCGGAGAAAAACGATGAGCAACGATGAACTGACAAGTGGCCACAAGCTGGTGGTCTCCCGCGAATTCGAAGCACCGCGCGAGCTCGTGTGGAAAGCGTGGACCGAGCCCCGGCACGTCGTACGATGGCTCGGGGCGGGCGAGGGCATGACGATCGAATCGGTGACGATGGACCTGCGCGCGGGCGGGAAGTTCCGGCTCCAGCAAAGGATGGAAGACGGCGAGTATTTCACCGCGGCCGGGACCTATCTCGAAGTCGATCCGCCCGGGCGCCTGGTTTACACGTGGGACTGGGAAAAGGACGGCGGCGGCACGGAGTTCGGCGAGCTCGAAGGGAACGAGACCCGGGTGACGGTGGAGCTTCGCGAGCATGGAAACCGGACCGAGCTGATTCTCACCCACGAAAAATTCGCTTCGACCCAAAGCCGCGACAAACACCGGCAAGGCTGGCAGAGCTGGCTGGCGAAGCTCGAGGACTTCATCAACGACAAGCAAATCACTCCATGAACCCACCCATCAACGGCGGCTGCGCGTGCGGCGCGATCCGCTACGAATGCTCTGCCGCGCCATTGGCGATGCTCCGCTGCCATTGCCGCGATTGCCAGCGGGCGACCGGCGACGGCCATGCTTCCTATGTGATTTTACCCGTGGAGTCATTCAGCTTCACCCGTGGAGGCCCGCGCTATCATCTCACCCAGAGCGTCGCCATGGGACTGCAGCAGCGCGGCTTTTGCGCCGAGTGCGGGTCGCGATTGACGGCAGGCGAAAAGGCCGATGGCGGCTCGCCGATCGTCGCCATCCACGCGGCAAGTCTGGACGAGCCGGAGGCCTTCCAATCGCAAATGGAGGTCTGGGTCTCCGACGCCCAGCCCTGGGCTTCCATGGATACAAGCCTGCCGAAGTTCGAGAGGTATCCTCTTTGAGAGGGAAGCATTGCACGATTCGCGTGGAAGGCTCTTATTGCTTCTGGCTCGCTTTTCAAAGGAATGGCAGCGGGTGGTTTCGGGGGATTTGAGCCTCGCACCGCTGTCCGGAAAGTTGCCAACGCCGGCACCACGGAACACGCCATAGGTTTACATCCCGAACGACAATGAGCATTGGGTGGAATTTGCTTCCCGCGGCTGAGACGAGAGTCGCCATCATAGGAAACAGCGGATCGGGCAAAAGCACGCTGGCACAGGCAATTTCCGCCGAGAGCGGCTTGGAAATCGTTTCATTCGACGATATTTTTTGGGAGCCAGGAGGCTTCAATCAGGCGAAGAACGAAGCAAGGCAGCTCGAGGAACTTCGGTTTTCAACCAGAGGGAGTTCGTGGATCGCGGAAGGCGTTTTTGGCAAGTTCATCGAGGAAATATTTGATAGGGCGTCATCCCTCATCTGGATGGATCTCCCTTGGAAGGAGTGCCAAGAGGGCATCTTCCAACGGGCAGCCGCCCATGGGCGGGAAAGGGAGGAAGCTCTTGTGGAATGGGCCTCGAACTACTGGAGCAGAGAAGGAAGAACCTCGTTTCGGGGCCACGAGCGTTTCTTCGAGAACTTTCCCGGGCCAAGCCGGATGCGGTTGAGAAGCCGCGAGCAAGCAGCCAGCTTCATCGTTGGAATCCGCGACGGGTCCTATTTTGGCCGTTCCTCCCAATGCTCCCTTCCGGAGTCCACCGGGTGACTGAACGGGCAAGCGGCGGAGGCAATGCTTTCAGGTGATCCTGCCGGCGGAATCCTTCAGGTTCGCGTGCGGAAGCCTCCACCACCATTTTTACGGAAAGCGAGGCGATGGGGCTGCAAAGGCGCGGCTTCTGCGCCGGGTGCGGATCGCCACTGACGGCAGGCGAACAGGCGGAGGGCCGGCGGAAAATACGAGGCAAGGGCCACCGGGGGTGAAGTCGATCTCGGATGCGCCTCCAAAACCCGATTGCATCCCAGATCCGTCGATCTAGCGTGCAGCGGAGCACAACCTAACAAGAATCGGACGGATGTGCCGCGTAACGAAAGGAAGTGGATATGGCGAAGCTCATTTTTGGAATGAACCAGTCGTTGGACGGTTACGTCGACCATATGGAGTTCGGGCCAAGTCCCACGCTCTTCCGCCACTTCGTCGGGGAGGCTCAGGGTCAGGCGGGCAGTATCTACGGCCGCCGGATGTACGAGATCATGCGCTATTGGGACGACGATCATCCGGAGTGGGATGCGGACCGGAGCGCCTTCGCAGCGGCGTGGCGGAAGCAGCCGAAATGGGTCGTTTCGCGCTCTCTGAAATCGGTCGGCCCCAACGCCACCCTGATCAATGATGATCTGGAGGGAGCGATCCGCAAGCTGAAGGCTGAGCACGACGGGGAGATTGAGGTCGCAGGCCCGGATCTGGCGCGAAGTCTCACCGAACTTGGCTTGATCGATGAGTATCGAATCTACCTGCACCCGGTGGTGCTGGGTCACGGCACACCCTATTTCGCGGGGCCTCGCCCGCCGCTCCGCCTCGTATCGCATGAGCGGATCGACGAGGATGTGATCCGCTTGACCTACATTCCCGCTTGATCCGGCAGCTCGTTAAGAAAAAGACGGGATCGTGTCCGGAATCAGCTCGTTCGTTCGTCGAAGTGGCGGCTGAGGAACCTACCAAGTGAAATGCGAAAGCTCAAAATCTTCGAACATATCTCGCTGGACGGCGTGATTCAGGTATCCAATTGCGACGACGACTTCCCCTACGGCGACTGGACCGCGCCCTATCGGACGCCTGCCGGCGCGGACGCCGTCGTGGCCGCGCAGGGCGAGGAATTCGATCTGCTGCTTGGCCGTCGCACCTATGACGCATGGTCGGATTGGTGGCCGAAGGCACCGCGCAGCCCGATCGCGGACAGCTTCAGAGCGGCGACGAAATTTGTCGCTACCCACCGCCCGGAAAGCCTTGAATGGGGTCCGTTCGAGGCCCTCGGACCGGACCTCGTGGAGAGCATCCGTCGCCTCAAGTCACAGGACGGCCCGGACCTGATCCTCTGGGGTAGCTCCACCCTCACATCGACGGTGCTCGAGCACGGGCTTGCGGATGAAGTCCTGCTGATTGTCTATCCGGTACTATTGGGTGCGGGGAAGCGCTTCTTTGCCGAAGGAACCCCGGCATGTATATTCAAACTTGCCGGCACGAAAACAATGCCGTCCGGAATCATCTTCAACACCTACGAGGTCGTCGGCCCTCTGAAAGCGGGATCTTGAGCTTGGTGCCTTGGTCCCAATCGAGCAAAGCGGGTGCACCGGCTCCTCGCGTGGCTTCTCTTTCACGTTGGCCGAATCAGATGATGAATTGCGCGATGACTTTCACGGGAATCGCCATGGCGGAAACGGGCGATACCGTGCTCTCCTTCTTCACCTGCAAGATGATCCGGCCCGCACCGCTTGCCTTCCGCTGCGCCGGGCGCGTGGTCTTCAAGGCGGGACGCATCCAGTCTTCGGAGCTGATCTATGATGCTCGCGTCCTCCCACCCATGAACTGAACCAGGGGTAGCAACGACTTCCATTCCTCATGGCCTACGACTCCGCGATCGCCGACCGTGTGACCGATATGCTCACGGCCCGCCGCGTGCCGTTCGAGACGAAGGCCATGATGGGTGGCCTCTGCTTCATGGTAGCGGGCAAAATGTGTCTCGGGGTGTCGGGCAGCCGCCTGATGGTTCGGCTCGACCCCGCCATCGAGCATGAGTCGCTCCAGCGAACGGGCTGCAAGCCGATGGATTTCACCGGCAGGCCCCTGAGGGGCTACGTGTTTATTCACCCCGAGGGACACGAGTCGGAGCCGCAACTCCGGCATTGGGTGGAACTGGCACTCGCCTTCAATCCCAAAGCCAAGGCATCGAAAAAGCGCTCCCGCTGACATGCGGATCGAAGCTTGGTATTACCCGGGCAGCTCGGAGTGGATCTTTGTCCCATTCCGGAGCAGGCAGCGGAGGGGGTGGGATTCGAACCCACGGTTGCTTGCGCAACTTCGGTTTTCAAGACCGACGCGATAGACCACTCTGCCACCCCTCCTTGTTGATGGGCCTCAATTGCCTTTGAGGCCGTGGATTTCCACCGGATTACCGGATTTACCTCCGGCAGCCCGGCAGAGGTTTCTACACACGGATCACCCGGAACGGCAAGCGCGGTCTCGCCCGCCTCCGGGGCCGGTTGCGTGTCCATGGCGACAGGGCGGGCCCCGGGGACAGGAAGCGCCCGATCAGGCTCCCTTCTTCGCCTTGGGCGCGCGCTCGGGGAACTCGAATCCGATCTTGCCCTTCGCCAGGTCCAGCGTGAGATGCGCGTCAAAGGGACGCTTGGTCTTGTTGGAGATGAAGCCCTTGATGAGATCCGTCTTGCCGGCGGACAGGAGCTTGAGCGCTTGGTCGGTCGGGATCTCCTGCTTGAGGATGGACTTGCCGAGCCGCAATCCCTCGGGATCGTTTTTCGTTTTCAGGTCGGGGATGATGTAAGCTTTTTCCGTCCCGTACACCTTCACCTGCCGCCCGTCGGCCAGTGTTACCTCGCCCAGGACCATATCCTCGGTGAGATCCACCACCTTGTCTTCCTTGCCTTCAAAGACGAAGTTGACCTTGAACTTCTCGTCGAGCTCGAGCCCCGCGTCGAAGGGCTTGTTGAATTTCGATTTGAAGCCTTCCAGCGGCCCCACGAACCGCTTGCTGAAGAGCTCCGCGGCTTCCGCTTCCGTGAGCAGGCGGCCGGCGATATACTTCTTCGTCTTGAATCCGCAATCGGGGGTGCGGCACTCGTAGGTGTCGTCGGTTTGCTTCAGGCCCTTTGCCCCGCACTTCGGGCAGGTGGCCTGGAGATCGGGAAAAACGCGGTTCCTGATCTCGGTCGCGAGCGATTTTGCACGGACCACGATGTCGCGCGTGTAGGTCTCGATCTCCCGCATGAAGGCTTCCCGCTGGAGCTGCCCGTGTTCCATCTGGCGGAGTTTGAATTCCCACTCGCCGGTCATGCCGGGCGAGGTCAGGCCCACGATCTCCATCTCCTTCAGGATATGGATCAGGCGCATGCCGTTCGGCGTGACGTGAAGGTCCCGTCCGTCGCGCACGATGTATTTCTGGGCGATGAGCCCCTCGATGATGGCGGCACGCGTGGCCGGCGTGCCGAGGCCGCGTTCGGACATGGCCTCGCGAAGCGCCTCGTCGTCCACCAGCTTGCCGGCGCCTTCCATCGCGGAGAGGAGGGTGGATTCCGTAAAGCGCGCGGGCGGCTTGGTTTGTTCGTGGCGGACTTCGATTTCTTTCGTCTCGGCTTTCTCGCCGGCGGAGACGGCGGTGAGCTCGTCCTTTCCGGAAGCGACGCCGGGACGGCGACCGTAAACTTCCAGCCAGCCGGGCTTCACCAGCACGCGGCCATCCGTCCGGAAGGTGTCCGTGGTATCCCCGGTGAGGATGCGGGTCAGGCGGGTGGTCTGCTCGTACTCCGCATTCGGGAAGAAGACGGCGATGAAGCGCTTCACCACCATATCGTAAAGTTTCTCTTCCGCCTCGTTGAGCTTGGCGATCTTCCCGGTCGGGATGATGGCGAAGTGATCGGAGACCTTCTTGGAGTCGAATACCCGCTTCGATTTCGAGAAACGCGGGCCGTTGTCGGCATTCCCCTCCAGCACCGCGCGGGCATATTTCGCCACCCCTAGATCGGAGGAGGCGATGTCCCGCAAGGTCTCGCGCACGGTGTCCCCGTAGTCCTCCGGCAGGTAGCGGGAGTCGGTCCGGGGATAGGTGATCATCTTGTGCTTCTCATACAGCGCCTGGGCGAGCTGGAGCGTGCCCTTCGCGGAGAAGGGGGCCTCGCGCTGGAGGGTCGTTAAATCGTATAGCTGGGGGACGATCTGGGATTGCGCCTTGGTCTCTTCCGATACCGCGCCGGTCTTGCCTTCGCAGCGCGCCCGGATCGCCTCGGCTTTCTCCTGCTCCCAGATGCGCTCCTGGCGGCCGTGGGGATTGGACTCGTCCTTTTTCCAAGCTTCGTCGATCCACCGGCCGGCGTAGTCTCCGGCCGCGACGCCGAAGGTGGCGTGCACCTCGAAATAAGGGGCCGGCAGGAAAGCTTGGATCTCCGCTTCCCGGGCGGCCAGAATCGCCAGCGTGGGGGTCTGTACCCGGCCTGCGGCGGTGATATTGAAGCCCCCGTGGCGGGAGCGGAAGCAGGTCAGTGCGCGGGTCGCATTCAGGCCTACCAGCCAATCGGATTCCGAGCGGCATTTCGCGGCATCCGCCAGCGGTTGCATTTCTTCATCCGGCCGGAGCTTCTCCCATGCGTCGATGATGGCCTGATTGGTCATGGATTGCATCCAGAGGCGCTTCACCGGCTTTTTGATGCCGCCGATGTCCATGATGTAGCGGAAAATCAATTCGCCCTCGCGGCCGGCGTCGCAGGCATTCACGATCAACTCCACATCCTTGCGCTTCGCCAGCTTGAGCACTTGTTTCAAGCGGGTCTCGGAATCGGGGATCGGATCGAGCTCGAAATGGTCCGGGATGGCGGGCAGGACATCGAAGTTCCACGGGAGTTTCTTCCCGTTCGGCCCCGTCGGCATGCGGAGCTCCACGAGGTGGCCCACGGCGGAGGTGATGATCGCCTCCTCGTTCTCAAACCAAGTCTCGCGGCCTTTTCCCTCCTTCTCGAATTTGCCGAAGGTTTTCGCCAATGCCCGGCTGAGGTCGGTCATGACGCTTGGTTTTTCGGCGATGATAAGGGTCTTTCCCATGGGTGAATCGGCAGGCTCCGGGCCGAGGGACTAGACGGGCAGGCGGCGGCTTGGCAAGGGGATTCCGGATCGGATAGGACGATCCCCGTAGGGGATGATTTGTCCACAGGCCGGAAATCGCCTCCTTTTTCTGCGGACTTTCCCGCCTCTGGTCCGGCCCGATCCGTGCCTCAATGGAAGTGCGCGGCCCACGCGGTCAGCTTTCTTCGACCGGGGTATGGGGATGGGTCGAGGCCGCCTGGCGGCACTGCTTGAAGGCGCGGTGCACACCCCAGGTCGCGGTGAACAGGATCGCCGCGATGCCCCAGCGAATCGGCAGACCGCCGAATTCACCGGCGAGAGCCTTCACGAAGCCCGCGAGCAGGAAGGCTCCGGCGGTGACGCAAAGGATCTGTGCCAGTAGCTCAAGTGCCAGGGAGGCAACGAAAAGATTCCTCCGCGGGGGAGTCACTAGCGCACCCGAGAGCAGGTCCCCTCCGACGACCATCGCACGCCCGATCACGGTGGCCAATAAGAGGACCAATGCCGACAGAACGGCCCGGAGGTTCGTCTCAGGGAGCGTGGCGACTAGGCTGGCAAGGTTCAACAGATAGAGGAGGATGCCGACGATATGGAGGATCGTGCCGGGAGCGGTCACGAAGACGACGAAGAGGAGCTTTTTCATCCGGGGGTTATTCCACTGTCCGGTTCTTGCCGCGTCCTTTCCGGGCATTCACCGCTTCACATACCTGAAACCCGGCAGGGCGCGCACGAGCTTCCGCATTTCCAGCTTCATCAGGGTGGCGGAAACGACGGGCGCGGGCATCCCGGTGGCTTCGATCAAGCGGTCCACGCCGGATTCCCCCTCGCCGAGGGCGGTGAAGACCTTCGCTTCCTCTTCCGGGAGTTCCGGCAACGCGGAAGCTTGTCCGGCGGGAAGAGCCGCGGCGCGGGCGAAAGGCAATTCGCCAAGGTCATCGATGATGTGTTCGCCGTCCATCACCAGCGTGGCACCGTCCCGGATAAGCTGGTTGCAGCCCGCGGACGAGGGTTGGTCGATGGGGCCGGGCACGGCGAACACCGGGCGACCGTATTCGCTGGCGAGATTGGCGGTGATGAGGGAGCCGGAGCGCTGTGCGCACTCCGTGACGAGCAGGGCGCGGGACCACGCGGCCACGATGCGGTTCCGCTGCGGGAAGGTCTGCTTGTCCGGCGCGGTGTGCAGCGGGAATTCACTGACGATTGCTCCTTGGCCCGCGGCGATCTTTTCGGCCAGCGGCAGGTTCTCGGCCGGGAAGAGCTTCGCGAGGCCGGAGCCCAGCACCGCGACCGTACGGCCGCCCGCCGCCAGCGCCCCTTCGTGCGCCACCGTGTCGACGCCCCGGGCGAGGCCGGAAACGATGGTAAAGCCTGCATGGGCGAGCTGGTAGGAGAGCTTCTTCGTCGCCTGCCGACCGTACATCGTGAAGCGCCGGGTGCCCACGATGCCGATGGCGTGGCGGTCCCTTTCTTCCAGCTTTCCCCAGACGTACAGCAGTAGCGGCGCATCATACGCCTCGCGCAGGGCGGGCGGAAAGACCGGATCCGTCGGCAGGACGATGGACAGCCCGCGTTGCTCCACCTCGTGAAGTTCCGCGACGGGGTCCGCGTGCTCTTCCCATTTCACCAGGATCTCCGCGGTTTCTTCCCCGATGCCGTTCACCGGCAAGAGCTGGTCCAAGGACGCAGCGAGCACGGCTTCGGGAGTCCCGAAGTGCTCGAGCAGGCGACGCACGCGGACAGGGCCGATTTTCGGGAGGAGATTGAGGGCGAGGAGGGAAAACACCGGAGTTTAAAATTCTAATTACTAAGCACTAATGACTAATCGAGACAGGAAGCAGCATGGAGCGGCCCGTCCGTTTGCGATTCCTCTTCAATACACTTCTGTCTGGTCATTAGTGCTTAGTAATTAGTAATTTTCTTCCACTGTGCGAGTTGCTCCGGAAAGGGGCAGTTCGCGCAATCGCTCGCGTCTTCCAGGCAGAAGTCCCGGTAGATCTGGATCAGCGCCTGATGATGCGCCGCCTTTTTCAGCCAGGGCGCTGCCGCGTCCTCGCTGCCGAAGAGACGAATGGCGCAGCGCAGCACGTGCTCGTTGAGGGCTCCGGCGGGCAGTTTCAAATAGCGCTCGAAGGGCTCGCCTTCATGCAGGGCGAGGGGGAAGAGGTGATTGGCAAGCAGCTCGATGGCCCGGGCTTTGCCAAAGAGCGCCAGCGGCCGCGCGGTGGCGGCGGAGGCGAGGGTGTGGCGCTTGGTCCAGAAGGGATCGTCGAGCTTCGCCAGATAGGCCGAGAGCCCCTTCACGTCGAGCGGCCGGGAAAACGCCAGCTTGCGGAAAGCCGGCCAATCCCTGGCCAGCGCACCCAGAGCGGCGACGCGCCGGTGGGGATGATTCGCCGGGCGCTGTCCGCCCGCTTTCCAAGGGATGGCGTGGGAGGATTCCCAGCGCCCGCGCGCCTTCCACCATGTATCCCAGAGCGCGCGCAGGTGCTGCCGGGTGTCCGGCGGGGCCTTCTCATGGAGATCGGGAGCCAGGAAACCGGCCGCGCCGAAAAGGAGGGCTTCCGTCTGCTCCGGTGCCTCGCGTAGTGCGGGAAGCGGCATCCTCTGGGCGAGCAGGCGCATCGGCAGGGCGTTCGCGCGGTAGCCGAGCGTCTCCGCCACGGCATGGTAAAGGGCCGCATCCCGCCCGTGGGCATCCGCGGTACGCAGGAAACGGGCGGCCTTGAGCGCGGCGCGATGGGTTGCCGCCTCGGCCAAGAGGGCGGCCACGGCTACCGGGGGCAAGGCGGCGAGGGGGAGCACGCAGCGGCCCGGGCGCGCGATCGCGACCTCTCGTTTCGGGCGCAGCAGCACCTCTTCCAACTGCTCGCGCGAGATCACGATCCGCGGGACCTGCCGGTGGCCGAGAGTGCGGGTGAAGCTTTCCGGCCCGCCTGTGGTGAAGACGACATGCAATACCGTTTCCTCGAAAGCGGGATCCGCCCCGTGACCATGCGCCTCCCAATCCGAGGGCCGCAGATCGAGCTCGATGGGCCCTTCCCGGCGCGTATCGCCGATTTCCACCGCCGCGTGCAGAAAGTCCGGACCTGCGGAACGGTTCCACTCGCCGAATTGTACGATTCGCACGGGGTGCCCGGCGGTGTCGCGGAAATCCCTGCCGAAGGCTCCCGCGAACCACAGCGCCTGGAGCTCCAATTCCGGGGGAAGGGGAGCTGGCTGCGGCTCGGCAAGAACGCCGGGCCGGTCCCACACCGCCGCGAGCAGCCCGCCGTAGCCCTTCATTTCTGCTGGGGCTTGGTCGGCGGGGGCTCCAGGGCATTCAGCCATACCGCGGCGGCCGTGGCTTCCGGAATGTCCAGATAGAGAGTTCCGGCACCGCGCAGGATCTTTGCCGCGGCGGCATTCCGCCCCGCGGCCCGGTCAAAGGCGGCGATGTGCAGGTCCATGCGGAGACGGTCCGGCTTGGCGGTGTAGTAGAGCTTGGCCTTCTGGAAATCCGCGGCGGCGGCGGAGCTCCGCTGCTCGGCATTCAGGAGGCCGACCGCCTCCATCATGGCACCGCTTTTCAGCCGGTCCGCGCCCTCGCGTAATTTCATGTCCAGTTCCCGGGGTTGATCCTTCCAGCGCATCGAAGCCACCCGGATCGCGCGGTAGGCACGGTCGTCCTCCGCGACTTCGCCGCCGCCATCCAGATGGAGGAAGGGCCGGTAGAGCGGGTCGCCCAGCACCACGTTTTGCCAGGAGAGCACCGGCACGGACATGTAGGCGGCTTCCACCAGCGAATACCCCGCCAGGAGGCGCGCATGGAAGATATCGAAATGATGGGTCATCTGCAGGAAGGGCTCGTACACGTTGCCAAGCGTGGCGGCGGCACCTTTTGCCAGCAGCGGGGCGGACCAGTTTTGTGCCGGATTCCGGAGCTGCGCGGCGCTGAAGGAATGCAGATGCACGGCCACCGCCCCTTTCTTGAATTTAAAGCCGGGGTTCAGGAAGGGGCCGCTGACATGCCAGTCGTACCAGCCGAAATAGACCGCCGTATCCTTGAGCGGGAAGTGCGACGGCAGCGTCTCAGGGAAACGGTCCACCATGACGGGCAGGCCGGTCTCCCGGCTCTTCCGGGCGATGTTTTCCAGCGCGGGATCTCCTTGGATCGCTTCGGGGAATTTCTTCGCGATGTCGATGACGGTCATGCCCCAGAGGCCTGTCTTTTCGGTCTCCACGGCGTCGCGGATCATGCACTCGCAGATGGCCTTCGTAGGACCGTCGATGCGGCCGACCAAGGTCATCGGCAAGCCGGTTTCGGCGATGCTTTTATCCGCCTTGAAGTAGGGATTGTTCAGCCCTCCCTTTAGCGGCAGGCCTTCCACGCCGAGCAGCGCGAGCTCCGAATCCACCGCGGCTTGGTTTGTCTCCAGATAGGCCTTTTCGTCCGGTTTCGGAATCGGCAGGGAAGGGTCGGGGGCGATCCGGCTGGGGACGCCCCGCATGGTCACCAGCACCCGGATGTCATTGCGGGTTGGCACGACATTGCCCTGCGGATCCCGGTCGCGCGTCCACCAGTTCCGGCGCTCGTATTCGCCGACGAGCGGGGCGAGCAGTTGTTTCTTGAAATCCTCGCGGGAGATCTCCTCGCTTTCGGGAAGCGGGAGGCCGATCAGATGGTCTTCGGGAATCCCGCGCGCCTTGGCGTAGAACTCCGCCAGGGCCTTCGAGTCCGCCGCGGAGGAGTTATAGAGGATTGCGACCGCTTCCGCGGGCGGCGGGGCGGGCGCGGCGTGCAGTGCGAGCGGGAGAGCTATCAGGAAACCGAGGAGCCGGATCACCCGCGAACAATGTACCCGTGCGCGGGGGAGGCAAGCCGGGGCTTCAAAAGGTGGCCGGGATAAGTCAAAGCGATGTCCTAACGCCAACTCACCCGCGGATCTTCAATCCGTCGTAAGCGGCTTGTACTCCGTGCGGCAGGATGGCCTCCAACTCGTGATGATCGCTTTCGTGGCTCAAGTGGGTGAGCCAGGCGCGCTCCACCCCGGCCCGAGCGATGACCTCCAGCGCCTCGTCCGTGGACAGATGCGTGGGGTGGGGGGCGGTGCGTAGGGCGTCGATGATGAGAATGTCCACGCCGTGCAGGAGCTCCATGGTCTGCTCCGGCACGCTCTTCACATCGGGGATATAGGCCACGGAAGGTCCGGCCGGGCCCCGGAACAGGAAGCCGATGGTGTCCGCTTTTGCGTGCAGCACCGGCAGGGGCGTGATGGATAGCTCTCCGAGCGAAAAAAGTCCGGAAATGAGGTGCGGGTCCGGCTTGATGTAACCGCGGAAGATATTCTCCTCCGAGAAGGCCCAGCCGAACATGTTCCGGATGGTATCCATGCACTGGGGCGTCGCGTACAGGGGTAGCGGCTCCTCGCGGTGCCAGCAAAAGGCCCTCAGCTCGTCGAAACCGACCACGTGATCGACATGGGAATGCGTGTAGAGGACGGCGTCCACCGCGGTCAGGTTCTCGCGCAGCGCCTGTTCCCGCAGGTCGGGACCCGAATCCACCAGTATCGAAAGCCCTCCGGTGCGGATGTGGATGGAGGAGCGGGTGCGCTTGTTCCGCGGATCCTCCGAATGGCAGACGCGGCATGGACAGCCGATTACCGGCACGCCCACGGAGGTCCCCGTGCCAAGAAAGGTCAATTCGAAATCCGCCGCCATTGATTCGCCGGACGACGCTTGCATAATGCGCCCGCCCCGGCAAAGCCAATGCTCACCCTCCTCAAGATCCGCAATCTCGCCCTGGTGGACGAACTCGTCTGGGAACTCGGCCCCGGCCTCGTCGGCGTGACGGGGGAGACGGGTGCGGGCAAGTCCGTGATCGTGGGGGCGCTCAAGCTGGTGCTCGGCGAGCGGGCGGACAAATCCCTGATCCGCACCGGGGAAGAGGCCTGCACCGTGG